>JBMCMH010000068.1:0-14925 GCA_048614515.1 Alkalispirochaeta sp.
GACGACCGTGCGAGTGCCCCGCTACACCCTCCGTGACTTGGCGCGGGCGGCGTGATGATCCGCGACCCGGCGAGAACGACGGGAGCGCCGACGCTGGGGAGGGGTATTGCAACAGCTTCGTGTATACAGCCCCAGTTGCCCTTCGTCTGAGAGCTCCCTACACTCAACCTATGGCGTATGAGGTGCTCTATAGTTTCGTAGGCAATCACGACCCGCTGACTCTTCCTGCAGAGAATGAGGATCCCGGTCCGGTGTTGTCGTTGCTACGCAGTAGGTCGTTTGATCACCTGGTGCTTCTTGTGACCGGGCCACAGTATAGCGAACGGGCGGTAGTGATCCAGCAATACGCCGTGAGTGGGGCCCACCCGTTTAACAGCGCGGCCCCCCCTCGCACCCCTACCTGTTCCTTTGTACAGATCCCGCTGGAGAGTGTGGTGGATTATGAGGAGATCTACAGCCGCCTTATGGAGGTGATACCCGACGCTGAGGAGAAACTTCCCGCCCAGGTCCGAAATGATCTTCGACGGTTTGTGCTCCTTGATCCCGGTACGCCGCAGATGCAGACGGTGTGGTTTTTGATGGTGCGATCCGGCGTATTTGACGCGACCTTACTGCAGGGTATTCCCGCCCGCTTTGGTGGGGGAGTGTACCGTGCTCGCGAGGTGAACCCCCATCCCGGAGCGGAGCGTTCCGGGGGCCCGCCGCCACCGACTGCCGATGCCCGGCCACCGGCCACCGATGCCCGGGAGCCTCACGGCACGCAGCGGTCCGCGCGTCACCAGGGGAGCGCCGGGCGCGTCGCGACCGCGACAGACTCCTGGACAGTGCAATCTCCCGCCATAATTGGTCGGTCCCCGGCGACGGAGGCGATGCGCTCCCGCATGGAGAAGGTGGCTCCCTACTCCGAGACGGCTCTGATCACCGGCGAGACGGGAACGGGAAAAGAACTGGTGGCGCGGCACATCCATAATCTCAGCCCCCGCCGGGACCGTGCCTTTGTTCCGGTAAACTGTGCGGCCCTCGGGTCGGCAACGATCGAGAGCGAACTGTTTGGCCATCGCAAGGGGGCGTTCACCGGTGCCGCGGCGGACCGCAACGGCGTGTTTCGTGCCGCCGCCGGGGGAACGCTATTCCTCGACGAAATCGGTGAGCTTCCCCTGCCCACCCAGGCCAAGCTGCTGCGGGTGATCGAGTACGGCGAGGTGACGCCGATGGGCGCCGATACGCCCCTCCACGTCGATGTGCGCATCGTGGCGGCCACCAACCGCGACCTATCGGAGATGGTGACGGCGGGAGCGTTTCGGGAGGACCTGTTTGAGCGAATTCGCCAGCTGGAGGTGCCGGTTCCGCCGCTCCGAGACCGCGGCGACGATGTGCTCGAGCTGGCGGAGTGGTTTATCTCCCGCTGGAGCGCCCGGCACAACCGCGAGCACCACCTCACCGGGGAGGCGCTGGAGCAGATCGCGGCGTACCACTGGCCTCGCAACGTCCGGCAGCTTCAGAACGTGATCAGTCAGGCGTGCACCTTCGCGGAATCCGCGGAGATCGGCGGCCCCCAGGTGGTATCTCTCATTGACTCCAGCGGTGGGAACCTCGCGGAACCTTCGGTTCAACCTAACCCCGCCGGATCCCCACCGGCGGACGCTGCCCCGCCCGAACCGGAGCACGCGCCCGCGTTTCCGGTGGACCTCCCGGCGATCCTCACTGAGATGGAACGCGGTTGGTTTCAGGCAGCTCTCGCCGCCGCCGGGGGCAACCGCGCCGAGGCCGCCCGCCTGTTGGGAGTCAAGCCTCCGGCGTTCCGCAAGGCACTGAAAGAGCGTTTTCCGGACCTGGCGGACCACCCCGAAGGTGAGTGACGGGGTGTCGGTACACCAGGCATGCGATACAAAGATGTGCGGGAGCACACTGCGCCACCAGCCGAACCCACCAGCTGATCCCACCAGCCGAACCCACCAGTTGGTCCCACCAGCCGATCCCACCCACTTGTTGTCCCGGATTGCTTGCCCTATCTTTGTAGGAGTGGACAGGTTTTATTATGCGGAATGATAAATTGGAGCGAGCGGGCCGTAGACGGGTCGTTATTGACGATGTGTGGCCGCAGATCGACGCCGGACGATTTCCCATCAAGCGCATTCAGGGCGAAAAAATTGACATTTTTGCGGACATTCTGGCCGATGGGCATGATTTGATTCGGGCGGTCGTGCGACATCGTCGCGCCGCCGGGCGCACATGGAAAGAGGTTCTGCTGCAGCCGGTCGGTAACGACCGCTACCACGGCGCGTTCTCCGTTTCGGAGATCGGATACCATGAGTACACGGTGGAAGCGTGGATCGATCACTTTGAGTCGTGGTCGACGGGACTTCGGAAAAAGCACGATGCGGCGGTGGCGTCCGATATGGATCTGCGAATCGGCGCTGAGCTCATTGAGGAGGCCGCGGGACGCGCCAAGGGCAAGGATGTTGCCACCCTGAAGCAGATCGCCGAGGAAATCGTCAATCCGAAGGTCAACCTCGATCTCCGTGTTGCGCGGGCGCTCAGTGATGAGACGGATACGCTGGTGCAGAAATACCCGGACCGCAGTCACGCCACGCGATACGACCGGGAGCTTCGCGTGTGGGTAGACCGAGAACGGGCGGAGTTCAGCGCGTGGTACGAACTGTTTCCGCGCTCGGCATCGGATATGCCCGGCCGACACGGTACGTTTCGTGATGTGATCGAGCGTCTTCCCTACGTGGCGCGCCTCGGGTTTGATGTCCTGTATCTCCCTCCGATTCATCCGATCGGCCACACCAAGCGCAAGGGGGCCAACAATGCGCTGGAGGCCGGTCCCAGCGATCCCGGTTCGCCCTGGGCGATCGGGTCCGAAGCGGGCGGGCACGACGCGATCCATCCGGAACTCGGCACGCTGAAGGAGTTTCGGGAGCTGGTGGAGCGGACGCGGAGCTACCAGATGGAGATTGCCCTGGATATCGCGTTCCAGTGCTCCCCCGATCACCCGTGGGTGACGGAGCATCCGGAATGGTTTGTACGGCGCCCGGACGGGTCTATTCAATTTGCCGAAAATCCCCCCAAGAAGTACGAGGACATTTACCCGCTCAACTTTGAGACCCCGCAGTGGGAGGAGTTGTGGCAGGCGCTCAAGGGCGTGTTTGATCATTGGATCGCCCAGGGGGTGCGGGTGTTTCGGGTGGACAATCCCCACACCAAGTCGTTTCCTTTTTGGGAGTGGCTGATTGAAACGATTCACCAGGATCACCCGGAGGCGCTCTTCCTGGCGGAGGCGTTTACCCGGCCCAAGCGGATGTATCGACTTGCCAAGGGCGGGTTCAGCCAATCCTATACATATTTCACCTGGCGTAACTCTCCGGGGGAACTCACGGAATACCTTACGGAACTCACCAACGGTGAACCGGCGGAGTTTTTCCGTCCGAACTTTTGGCCCAATACGCCGGACATTCTGCACGAGGACTTGCAGACCGGTCGGCGGGCGGCGTTCCAGGTGCGGCTGGCACTTGCTGCAACACTCAGCTCCAACTACGGCATCTACGGACCGGCCTTTGAACTCATGGACCACGTTCCGCGGGACCCGGGCGGTGAGGAGTACCGCGACTCCGAAAAATACCAGATTCGCGACTGGAAATGGGACTGGAGCGTGGACGCCGCCATCAACGATCCTCGCTCGCTGGCACCGTTTATTTCGCGAGTTAACGCCATTCGACGCAGCAATCCCGCGCTGCACCGTAACAGCGGACTGAAGTTTCACAACGTGGACAACCGGTCGCTCATTTGCTTCAGCAAGACCAACCCGGAACGGGACAACGTGATATTCGTCTGCGCCAACATGGATTACGACCACACCCAGGCCGGGTTTGTGGAGTTTTCCCCGCCGGCGGTGGGATTACCACACCAACCGCCGTTCGTGGTGCGGGACTTGTTGGCCGGAACGGTCTATACCTGGCGCGAGTATTGGAACTTCGTGGAGCTGGACCCGAACAAGCTACCGGTCCACATCTTCACTTTGGAATTGTAAGAAACAGTCAGAATTGACGGGAGGTACCTTTGCAGGATCGCATCGCAACAGATCATTTATGGTACAAGGATGCAGTCATATACGAGCTTCACGTTCGCTCGTTCTTCGACAGCAACAACGATGGTATGGGCGACTTCAAGGGTCTCACCAGTCGCCTGGACTATCTGGAGGACCTGGGCGTCAACGCGATCTGGTTGTTACCGTTCTACCCCTCTCCCTGGCGCGACGACGGATACGATATTTCCGATTACAAGACAGTTCATCGCGCCTACGGTACCCTCCGGGAATTCAAGACGTTTCTCAAAGAGGCTCACGCTCGCAACCTGCGGGTAATTACCGAGCTCGTGATCAATCACACCTCAAACCAGCACCCCTGGTTTGAGCGCGCCCGCAAGGCAAACCCCGGCACCAAGTATCACGATTACTACGTGTGGAGCGACACCGCCGACAAATACACGGAAGCGCGAATTATCTTTCAGGACTTTGAGACCTCCAACTGGACGTGGGATCCGGTGGCCAAGGCGTATTACTGGCACCGATTCTACTCCCACCAGCCGGATCTCAACTTCGACAATCCCGACGTTCAGCAGGAAGTGTTCAAACTGCTGGACTACTGGTTTGATATGGGGGTGGACGGATTGCGCCTGGACGCAGTTCCGTACCTCTTTGAGCGGGAGAATAGCAACTGCGAAAACTTGCCCGAAACGCACCAGTTCTTGAAGGATATGCGCACCCACGTGGAAAAGAAATTTCCCGGACGCATGCTCCTGGCGGAAGCAAACCAATGGCCGGAGGATGCGGTATCGTATTTCGGTGACGGCGATGAGTGTCACATGGCGTTTCACTTTCCCCTGATGCCCCGCCTGTTCATGGCGATGAAAATGGAAGACAGCTTTCCCGTCATCGATATTCTGGAGCAGACACCGCGTATTCCGGATACCGCGCAGTGGGGAATCTTCCTGCGCAACCATGATGAGTTGACTCTGGAAATGGTAACCGACGAAGAGCGCGACTATATGTACCGCGCGTTCGGCCGCGACCCACGGCATCGCATTAACCTCGGCATCCGCCGCCGTCTGGCCCCGCTGCTGGACAACAACCGCCGCGGGATTGAGTTGCTAAACAGCTTACTCTTCAGCCTGCCGGGCACGCCGGTGATCTACTACGGCGACGAGATCGGCATGGGCGACAATGTGTACCTTGGTGACCGCGACGGCGTCAGGACTCCGATGCAATGGAGTTCCAACAAGAACTCCGGCTTCTCCATGGCCAATCCGCAGCGCCTCTATCTGCCGGTGATTATCGATCCGGAGTACCACCACGAGGCGATCAACGTGGAGACACAGCAAGCCAACGGCTCGTCGCTCCTATGGTGGATGAAACGGATCATCGCCGCTCGCCGCAGATTCCCGGCGTTCAGCCGCGGCGAGTTTACGATCGTCTCCACCGACAACCACCGCGTATTTGCCTTTGTGCGACACGATGAAGAAGACGCGATTTTGGTGGTGGTCAACTTCTCACGCCACACCCAGGTGGCACACCTCGAGCTGGGAGCGTTCGCCAACCACATACCTGAAGAAGTGTTCAGTGGAACGCAGTTTCCCCGCGTGAGGGAAGACGAGTACACGATTACGATCGGAAGCCACGACTATTACTGGTTGCTGTTGGAGCCGGCGGAGGAATCATCCGACGGCGGTGGCATCGCCCAACCGAAGATTCCCGTTTCCGCCAAAGAGTGGAGCTCACTGTCATCGACTCTGGAGGCCCGCCTCACCGGCAAGGTGTTGGGACCGTTTCTGCGGCGGAGCCGATGGTTCCGCGACAAGTCGCTGAAGATTCGAAAAGTGACGATCCGGGATTCCTTCACCTATCGCGGCGGCGACTCCACCGTGTGGATGTTGGTGGTCGGGGTAGACTTCACCAGCGACCGGACCGACTCCTACCTGGTCCCGATCGGCATCGCCTGGGGAGAGGAGGCGGAGACGATCCACGCCGAGTACCCCGCCGCCGTCCTTGCCGACGTGACCGGAGACGAGAGAGAAGGAGTGATCTACGACGGTGTGCTCAATGACGCGTTCCGCGAACAGATGCTCTCACAATTCTCGTCCAAGAAACGGATTAACGGTCGGAACGGAGCGATCCTGATCGACCGCACCCGTCAGCTCAAGAAACAGGCCGCCGCGATTTTGGAAGAGCCCCAGTCCAAGGTTCTCGGAGTGGAGCAGTCCAATACGTCGATCCTGTACAAGGACGCCCTGTTTCTAAAGTTGTATCGCAAGTTGGAAAACGGCCGCAATCCGGATGTGGAGAGTCTCCGGTATCTGACCGAGGAGCGGCACTTTCCCAACGTTCCCGAATATGAGGGGGCTCTCAACTACGACAGTGGCGACGGAGAGCCCGCCGCCTTGGGCCTTTTGATTGACTTTGTTCCCAACCAGGGAGACGCCTGGAGCTATACGCGCCACACGATTAACGACTTCTTTGAGAAGCTCCTGATTGCGGACGAGGAGGGATTTAAGCCGAACAAGGTGCCGCGCACCCTCCTTTCGGTTAAGACCGCCGAAATCCCGGACTCGTTTCTCGAGCTGGCGGACGGATTCTTTCTGGATATGATCGAGCTCCTCGGCCGGCGCACCGGCGAGCTCCACCTCAGTCTGGGGGCGGAGACGGACAACAAGGCGTTTGCGCCGGAATCGTTCTCCAAACTGTACCAGCGGTCGTTGTATCAGTCGTTGCGCAGCCAATTGCGCCGGGTGCAGGGGGTAGTCCGCAAGGCGAAATCTTCTCACGACGAGCCGACACAGCAGCTTTTGGACCATTTTCTCGATTCCGAGCAAACGATCCTGGAGCGCTTCGGGCGCATTAGCAATCAGCGCATCGATGCCCGGAAGATCAGAATCCACGGCGATTACCACCTGGGTCAGGTGCTGTTTACGGGAAGGGACTTCATCATTATCGACCTCGAGGGCGAGCCCGCCCGGACGCTCAGCGAGCGACGTCTGAAGTTCAGCCCGTTCCGGGACGTCGCCGGCATGCTTCGATCCTTTCACTACGCAATCTACGGCCGCTATCTGGAAGCGACCGATGTCCGCCCTGAGGATGCCGCCCGGCTCGCTCCGTGGTTGGTGCCGTGGTACACATTTGTGGGAGGCACGTTTCTTGAGTCGTACCTGAAGACGGTGGACGGCGCCCCGTTTGTCCCCAAGGATGAGGACAGCATCGCAACGATGCTGGATGTGTATCTCCTGGAAAAGGCGGTGTACGAGGTGAATTACGAGCTAAACAACCGCCCGGAATGGATCAGGATTCCCTTGGATGGAATAGATTTTGTACTCGGGCGGGAATAAGGGCGTTCACATGAGGAATTACAGCAATCGAATCGGAAACAATGGGAACACCGCTGCCCGCGAGGTGAACACGTATGTCCCGGGCCCGGCCCGCGAGTTTCACGTGTCCCGCGATGCGCGAGATCGCTACGCGTTTAGTCAGGCTGTCTTTTCAGTGCAGGGGCACGTGCTCTTCGAGAACATACGCGCGGCTCGGGAGTTTGCGCACTCGATAAACCTCGCTCGCGATGTGGTACGGTTCCCGGAACGGGCGGTGTACGCCTCCGAGATCTACGGCATGGGATTTCTGGACGAGGTCCAGCACCTGCTTATCGCCCGCTATTTCGAACTGGCGGGCAACGAGGTTCGCCGCCGGCTTCGGGACGCGCTGGCCGCCTCCCTGGGGCCGGAACGCCTGGAACGGTTCCTGGTTCTGTTCAGTGAAACGTTTCCCACGGTCCGATGCTATCGAGGCGAGGAGACGGCGCGGGAGAGCCTGGATCGGAGTGTTGAAGGGATCAGCGGGCGTGACGTCGCGATCGAAGAGCTGCTGGTCCTGGGACTTGCCGTTTCCAACCCCGCCTACGAACCGGCCCGGGAACTGTTCGATGATGAACCGGTGAACTCCGGGGACTATGATCAGTTTTTTCACACGATCGAACAGTTTTTCGAGAACGAGGCTCCGGCAATCACCGATGGGGCTCTCGCCGGATTACGGGAAGGATCGGTAAACAGAGAATCGGAACACGAGGAGTCGGTACGCACAGGATCGAATCCACCGACCGGCAGGAACCTCTTGGACCGGTTGCGGGAGCCGGCCCGGGCCCATCCGGACAGCATCGCCGGACAACTGGACTATGTCCGCACCCATTACGGCAGCGTGCTGGGCGAGGAGTTCGACCGCCTCCTGAAAGCCGTGGATATCCTGCAGGAGGAGCAGCGTCCGCATTTCTCCGGGCCCGGCGACTCCACCGTGCCGACCTTCGCGGAGGATGACGGCGCCGCGCGCTTCAGTCCCGATCGCGATTGGATGCCGCGCGTCATTCTGCTGGCCAAGAGTACGCTGGTGTGGCTGGATCAGCTCTCGCGGTGGTACGGATACGAAATCCGCACCCTCGACGCTATTCCCGACGCGGAGTTGGACGCGATCGCGTCCCGCGGCTTCACCGGGCTGTGGCTTATCGGAATCTGGCAGCGATCGGACGCCTCGCGACGGATCAAGGAACTCATGGGAAATGCGGAGGCCGCGGCCAGCGCCTATTCTCTCTATGACTACGAGATCGCCGACGAACTCGGAGGATGGGACGCGGTGGATCGGCTGCGTCACCGTTTGTGGCAGCGCGGCGTGCGCCTCGCGAGCGACATGGTGCCCAACCATACCGGTATCGACGGCCGCTGGGTGTATGAGCAACCGGACTGGTTCGTACAGCTCGACCACTCACCATTTCCGGGATACACCTTCACCGGAGAAAACCTGTCCTCCCGGGAGGACGTCGAACTCTACCTGGAAGATCACTACTTCGATAAAACGGATGCCGCCGTGGTATTCAAGCGCGTCGATCGGCGGAGCCGGCGGGAACGCTATATCTATCACGGAAACGACGGTACCAGCATGCCGTGGAACGATACGGCGCAGTTGGATTTCCTGAACCCGGAGGTTCGGGAAGCGGTAATTCAGACGATTCTCCACGTCGCCCGCAACTTCCCGATCATCCGTTTTGACGCCGCGATGACCCTCGCCAAGAAGCATATTCAACGGCTCTGGCACCCCACCGCCGGCCAGGGCGGAGATATCGCCTCGCGGTCGGAATATGGTGTGAGCGACCGGGAATTTCATCAGGCGCTCCCGCAGGAGTTCTGGCGGGAAGTGGTAGACCGGGTAGCTCAGGAGGTGCCGGATACGCTTCTGTTAGCCGAGGCGTTCTGGATGATGGAGGGATACTTCGTGAGAGCGCTAGGGATGCACCGCGTATACAACAGCGCCTTCATGAACATGCTCAAACGGGAAGAGAACGACAAATACCGCCAGACGATCCGCAACACGCTGGAATTTGACCCGCAGATCCTCAAGCGGTTCGTCAATTTCATGAACAATCCCGACGAGGACACCGCCGTGGAGCAGTTCGGCACGGGAGAGAAGTACCTGGGGGTAACCACCGTAATGGTGACGATGCCCGGCCTGCCGATGTTTGGACATGGACAGGTAGAAGGCTTCACCGAGAAATACGGCATGGAATATCGCCGCGCCTACAAGGATGAACAGCCCGACCAGTGGCTCGTGGATCAGCACCGGCGGTACATATTCCCGCTCATGCACAAGCGGTACCTCTTCGCCGACGTGGAGCACTTCCGTCTGTTTGATGTAATCGACGAACGCGGCACGACCAATGAAAACGTCTTTGCCTATACCAATCGGCATGGGGACGAGCGGACCCTAATTCTCTACAACAACAGCATGAATGAGACCCGCGGACGCATCCAGAATTCGGTTCCGTTTACCGTTACCGGCGATTCCAGCGGTAACCGAACTCACACCGACACCCTGGGGCAAGCGCTGGGAATCACCGATTCCTACCGGCACTTTACGCTGTTGCGCGAGGTCAACACCGGTCTGTGGTACGTTCGAAACAACGCGGAGATCCACCGCGCCGGCATTCTCCTCCATCTGCGGGGCTACGAGCGGCAGGTCTTTACCGATGTGCACGAGGTGGCCGACACCGACGAGTCACACTACGCCCGCCTCGCGGATCAGCTTCGCGGAGCCGGGACGCCCGATGTAGTGCACGCGCTCAAGCGGCTGGACCTTCAGCCCCTCCTGGACGCGTTCGCGGGCGTCGCCAACACGGGAACGTTCCGGGAAGTGCGAGAGGTGTTGCTCACGCCGGCCCGCGCAGGAAAGGGACCAACCAAGAGAGCCGCCTCCCAGGTGCCCCCCTCCGGAGCCACCACAAGCACACCCCCGAGCACACCCCCGAGCACTCCCACCAGCGCTCCGGTGGATGACGCCGAACGCGAGGCGCGATGGATTCGAATCGCCCACCGCTACCGCATGTTCCTGCACATCGCCGCACAATATGTAGATCAACCGGTCGCTCCCGATGAAGCACTCGCAGCCTTTGAACGCAACGGTGAGGGGCTTAAGCTTCTCGCCCGGTTTGCGACGGGCCGCAGTCAGCTCGCGCGGCGCGTAGCGAGTTTTCTGAATAGCGACGCGGTCTGGCCGATCGTGGCCCTGGCATTCCTTCAGCCGCTGGATGAACTACGGCCGACCGGCGCCGATCTCACCCTGGGCCGGCTTCTGGACGACTGGATGCTGCCGGATGAAACCGGCCGCGTGGTGGCAGCCGGCGCTGAAGGCCCTGGAGACCACCACTCCTATCGGCGCCTGATCGAGATCCTGGGGGATCACCTGGATTGGTTCACACCTTCCGTCACCACCGTGCAGCTCATAGACGCGCTGCTTGCGGACGAGCGGGCGGCGCTGTACCTCGGAATCAATCGATATGACGACATCCTCTGGTACACTGCCGAGGCGATGCAGATGGTGTGCGACGTGCTGATCGTAACTGCGATCTGGCGAGAACTCACTCAACACGGCGAGCTTCCCAAGACGTCGACCAATCGGATCGCAACAATTGACAAGAAAATCCACGCCGCGCTGGAGGCAAGCAATTACCAGGTGGAGAAACTCCGGCAGGTTGCCTCCGGAACGAGCGCGGGCTCCCGGTCCGGTGCCGCCACCCGCGCACCGGCCAAAAAGAACCGCGAGGACGGATGAGAATATGAAAATCACTGTGCTTGAACCGCTCGGACTTTCGACGGCCGACATCGAAGCCACCTTTGCGCCCCTCCGTTCGGCGGGACACAACATCATCGTGTATACGGACCGCCCGGCAAGTCCCGCCGAGACGATCGACAGAATCGGAGACGCCGAAGTCGTGGTAATCGCCAACATGCCTGTTTCCGGCGAGGTGATTCGCGCCGCGGAACACCTGGCGTTTCTGGCGGTGGCGTTTACCGGCGTCAACCACGTCGATATCGAGGCGTGCAAGGAGCGCGGCGTTGCCGTTTCCAACGCCGCCGGCTTCTCCACCGAGAGCGTGGCCGAGCTCACCGTGGGGATGATTATCGGGATGCTTCGCCGCGTCGTTTCCGGCGACGCGGCAGTGCGCCGGGGCGGCACGAATTCGGGCCTCTTTGGCCGGGAGCTCAACGGCAAGACGGTGGGAATCGTCGGCACCGGTGAGATCGGTCGACGGGTGGCAACGGTACTAAGCGTGTTCGGTGTGCGACTGCTGGGCTACAACCGTACCCGCTACCCGGAAATGGAGGCGTTGGGGATGCAATACCTGGAGTTGGAGGAGCTCCTGGCCGCCGCCGACATCGTATCCGTGCACGTGGCGTTGACTCCCGAAACGACCGGGCTCATCTCCGCCCGGCAGGTGGCCGGCATGAAACCCGGCGCATACCTCGTGAATGTGGCTCGGGGACAGGTGGTGGACAGTGACGCGGTGGCGGCGGCGCTGAAATCGGGACAGCTCGCCGGCGCGGCGATCGATGTGTTCGAAACGGAACCGCCCATAGCGGAAGATCATCCGTTGCTCAGCGCCCCCAACACCCTCCTTCTGCCCCACGTGGCGTTTGGTACCCAAGAGAGCTTTCAGAAACGGGCGGAAATCGTACTGGACAACATTGAAGGCTGGCTCGCGGGCACCCCAAAACGGGTGGTGGTGTAGCCCGGGGCCCCGGTGGCTCGGCAATGCGGCTATTCGGCAAGGGGACTACTCGGCAATGCGGCTATTCGGCAAGGGGACTACTCGGCGGCCGTGCAGAGAAGATCGGTCTCGGATTTCACACCCGTACACAACCCGCACAAAAAAAGCCGGCCCGCACGCTGCGAACCGGCTGAATGAGTACCCCCTAGGGGAATTGAACCCCTGTTTTAGGAATGAGAATCCTACGTCCTAGCCGCTAGACGAAGGGGGCATTGCGCTTCCCGGGGAGGACTTGAACCCCCACACTCAGAACCAGAATCTGATGTGCTACCAATTACACCACCGGGAAATATGTTGGGACACACTGATCTAACGCGGCGGATAATAGCGCCGAGAATCGGTTTTTGTCAAGTGCCGGCACGAGCGTCCAACGGCGGTGCCGAGCCCCCGCCACAGCCGGTCATTCACTGTGATACTCATGGAGATAGTCGATATCCCGGCCTGCGAGGCGCGTCGCAAAATTGAGGAACGGCAGCACTACCGGCGCGAAGATCCCCGTGATCCGTGCCCCGGCATCCTCCAGCAGTTCGCACGCCGCCTCCACCGTACCGCCGGTGGCAATGAGGTCATCCACCACCAACACGTTACCCCCCGACGGGACATCCTCCGCGTGCACCTCGATACGGTCCGTTCCGTATTCCAGGTCGAACTCACGGCTCATGGTCCGGCCGGGAAGCTTCCCGGCCTTGCGCAATAGGATCAACGGCAGGCCTTGACGGTACGCAAAGGGCGCTGCAAACAAAAAGCCCCGCGCCTCGATCGCCGCCACCGCCTGCACCGGCCTATCTCGGTAAATCTCCACCATGCGGTCCACGGTGTGGGCAAACGCCTGAGGATTCGCCAAAAGGCTCGTAAGGTCATAGAACAAAATGCCGGGCTTCGGAAAATCCGGGGTCTTCCGGATCGCTCCGTCCACCACAGGGTCGGTACGCATGGGAGTAGTATTGTTGGCATTCAGATTGGCGTCAACCTAGGCTGTATACACAATCGTGTTGCGAGATAGTGCTTATCTCGCGAAGGGATCGAAAGTTACGCGGTGCACATTCGTTAATGGAAATATCGATCCCCTAATTCTATATGAGACCGATGGTTTTCTCGTGGTTTGCAACACGATTCTCGATACGTCCGTCGGAGCGCCACTGAGGTAGCGAAACGGAAGTTACGACCGGCCATCGGTTCGCAACTGAAGTTTTGTCAGTCCTGTCGAACTCGCCGTATCAGGGTGGCATGGTGTGGCAGAACTCGCCTGGCACAGGTCTTGCTCTTCCTCGGGTATGAACGGGACACGACACATTGATAGAGAGAGCCGCCCTGGAAACGCCGGTGATGCTCGTTTCTTGCAAGGTGGACTCCGCGCGGTCTTCCTGGTTGGTGCGGTCCTGCTTTTGGCCGGGTGCGGCGCGGACGGGAGCGATGGGGATTCGTTTATCGCCTACAGCTGGGTTTCCGGGCCGATCACCTTTTACACCGAGGACCCCGCCTTTGAGGGGCAGGAGGCCATCTACAATGAGTCCTACGTGAATGCCGTGCCGGGCACGTGGTACATGGAGTATCAGGCGTGGGACGGCAGCCAGTGGTGGGCGGAGTACGAAATCTATCTCGACGAAGGTGAGGACGGCGGGCTTTTTACCGACGGTGACGACGGCGTCGACCTGTACTTTGAGCTCGCCGCCTACTCGATCGGGCCGAGCTTTTACGTGTGGGAAGGAGAGCCCTACGGCGCGGCGGCAGTAACATTGGGTTCAGCGGCTGAACTCGGCGCCGCTGGGGTTACAGCAGCCGAGCGTCCCGGGTCCGGGGAGGTGAGTGAGGACGACCGCGAAGCGTCCACACACGAGCCGGGATTGCGCGCCCCGGCCACCCTCTCGACCGGCTGGCCCGACCCCTCCCAGGCGACTACCGAGCGTCACCGCGGGGAGGGATACACGGTAGAACTGCGCACCGGGCGGCTGGAGTAAGGCGATGGCGGCGAAGCAGTCGCGGGGAGTTCCCGTATGAGCAGTGCAAGCGGGGCGGGGTCGCCCGTGGGCCGGGTGGTGATCAGCGTGGCGTTTCTGTGCGTCATGGCGGGGCTTACCGAGTCGCACTGGGGGCCCTACGTGCTGGGGGAGCCCCAGATGCCGGAGCCGGTGCACGTACCGCGGCCGGCAGAGCCGGAGCCGGTAGAGGTGCCGCGCCGGGTGGAGCCGGAGCCGGCCGCCGCGGAGCGCGCCCCGGAACGCACGCCGGAGCGGGTGGAGCCGACCCCGGACCCCGAGATCACCGCCCGGCAGGAACGGTTCGTTCGACATACCCAAATCCGGGATCCCATACTGTTTCGGGTCTACGAAGCGGCCGACACCAACGGCACCGGTCGCCTGGAGATGTTCGAAATCCAGCGCTTTCAGACGTGGGTCTACAGTGGATTCCGGTACGAACACAACGCGGTGGCGCTGGCGCCGGACGAGTTTGGTGCCGCCGGCGGTGGCGACTGTGAGGACTTCGCGCTGTATACCTGCGGCCTGCTGAAGTACTGGGGTGAACAATGTTGGGTGGGCAGCTTTGAGGGCGTGTCATCATCCGGCCGGGTGGAGGCGCATGCGGTGGCGCTCTTGCGGGTTGATCGCGTGCCCCCGGGAATGCACGGGTTTTTGGTCGAGCCGGGAGAGGGGGTTCCGAAGGCGGCGGTGGGCACCGTGGTAATTCCCATCGATTACGACCGGGTCGGGGGGTACACCAACGCCACGCCGTCGCCGGCGCGCTTGCGGGGTATCTACGAACCTGTTGCAATCTATGGCAGCTGGATGTGAGC
>JBMCMH010000069.1:0-14838 GCA_048614515.1 Alkalispirochaeta sp.
GCCAGCTCCGATACGAACTGATGGGCAAACGCGGCGGCGGCGATGGCGTACATCGTTTCTCGCGCGGGGCACCCTTGCACAAAGAACAGGTCACTCACCGCGTTGCGGGGGAGCATCGCCGTGGCATTCAGTTCCTGGGCGAGGGTCTGTCGGTGCCCTGGGGCAAGACGTGGGGTGTAGAACGTGAGTACGTACTTCCCGTCACGAAACGGTTCGATGTACCGGCGATGCACCGGGACATCCATCGTGGCGAAGAGACGAGTAAACGCAGAGAGGATAAGGCGACTTCCCGACCCATGGATACCGAGCATAATACGCTGTTCGTTGCTGTCGTGCTTCTCGGTGATTTGGATCACCGGTGCCATACGATCGTTCATGAGCTCCCAGACCTGTCGGTATCGCGCCACCGTCTCCGGCAACGACCGATCTAAGAACTCAGTGGTGGCGGCCGTCGCGAACTGATGCACCTCCTCGTCAGTGAAGGTTGGGCGGGTGGTGATGTAGAACCGGAGAGCCGTCCCGTTCGGCAATTTCCGGGTACGATAGCTTTCCAACCGAAAACTGGGATATCGCTGTTCGATCCGCGTCTCTACCTCGTTAACTCGGGGCGGCGTATCTTCTACGATATAGGTAGCCCGGCTGCTTTCCTCGCTGACCAGTTGAATCGTGACGCCGTCTCCTCCGTGTCGGGAGACGAGCTCGGACGCGCCCAGCGCCAAGATCTGACGGGCGATCTCCTCCACCGGCGTGGTGCGAAAATAGTAGTCATTGATGCCAAGATCGCGCACAAACCACTCAATCTGGTCCCGTACCGTATCGCCGGTGAATACGCCGGTTCCGTTGAGCGTAGTTTCGATGTACTGAAGATCCGCTGCCGACAACGGAGAGTTTTGCGCCAGATGAGTGAGGTCATGCATGTCGCATAGTATACTTCGGCTCACTGCAGGACGCACGCTATAGCACGGTCAAATTTTCGGTTGACACCGTTCATAAACCGGTTTACGGTTCTGCTAAACCGGTACAGTAAACTGGTTTAGTACTACTAAAAGGAGACCTATTATGAAGAAGATCGTAGCGTTTGCGCTGGCGATGCTCATGGTTGCCGGAATGGCGTTTGCCTCTGGTGCACAAGAAGAGAGCGGTATCACGCTCATGCAGAACAAGCCCGAAATCGACTCGATGCTGCAAGACTACGGCGCGGTCTGGGCGGAAGAAAACGGGATAGACGTCACGATCAAGTCTGTCGGTGGTTCCTCAGGAACAACCCTGGGACAGCAGCTCCGAGCGGACTATGCCGCCGGGGAGATGCCGGACATCTTCATCATCGCCGGTATCGAAGATTACCGCGAGTGGGAAGGTGTGATCCTGGACCTGTCCGACGAAGAATGGGTTGACGACACGTCCGTGGCGTTTACCGTTGACGGCGACGTCTACGGGTATCCCGTGTCCATCGAGGGCTACGGCATGGCGTACAACGCGGACATCCTCGACGAAGCGGGAATTGACCCCGCCGATCTTACCAACCTCGACGCCTATCGGGACGCCTTTGAGACGATCGACGAAATGAAGGACGAGCTGGGACTCGATTCTGTCGTTTCTATGGCTGCCTCCGCCGACATGGGGTGGGTCACGGCGCATCACAACTTTAATGCGCTCCTCTCCAATGGTCTTCCCTATGGTGACACCAGCGTGGTGGAAGATCTTCAGGCGGGTGAGGTCGATGAGGATCGCCTGTCGGAGTATGCGGATTGGGTAGAACTGCTGTTCGACTACGCCGATGAGACGGTACTCACCACCGGAAACTATGACGATCAGGTCGGCGCGTTTGCCACCGAGCGCGCGGCGTTCCTGCACCAGGGAAACTGGGTAGATCCCAACATGGATTCCGCCGGAGCGGACTTCCCCATGGGCTTTGCTCCGCACGGTTCAATGGAGTCGGATACTAACGGGATCTTCGTGTCAGCGCCCTCGTTCTACGTGATCAACTCCGAGTCTGCCAACATCGAGGCGGCGAAGCAGTTCCTCAACGATATGGTATACACGGAAGCGGGAAAAGACTTCGTGGTAAATGAAGCGGGCATGATCCCCGCCTTCAGTGCGATCGACATGCAACCCAGCGGCCAGCTCTCACAGTCCGTGCAGCAGTGGAACTCCGCGGGAGACGTGTACTCCTGGAATCAGTACCAGTTTAGCACTGAGTTCCGCGACCAGACGCTGGCTCCCATTTATAACCGGTTTGCCACCGAACAGATCGACAAACAAGAGTTCATGCGTCTCATGACTCGGGCGTTTGAGAACAACGCCGAATAACCTTCGAACCCCCGGTCGGGGGCCGGCCCACCGCGGTCGGCCCTTGGCCTATCTCACTTTGCCCACTACAGGACCTGATATGCACAAGTTTAAGAACAATAGTCTGACGTTCTGGATGTTCTTAGCCCCCGTACTGTTCGCGTTCTTTATGGTCGTGATCATTCCGTTTTTCGTGGGAGCGTTTTACTCACTTACCGATTGGAACGCCACCGCGAGAGCCGGAGCGACCCTCAAGTTCATTGGGTTGCAGAACTTCACCGAGAGCTTTTCGGATCCGGCGTTCATCTATTCCTTCGGATTTACCACGATCTATACGATTCTCAACGTGATCGTGATCAACGTGGTGGCGATCGCCGTGGCCTTGGCAGTTACCAGTAAGTTAAAGTTGCGAACCGCCTATCGCATGGGCTTCTTCGTTCCCTATCTCATCGGCGGGCTCATTCTGGGTTACTTGTGGCAGTTTATCTTCAATCAAGCGATTCCATCGATCGGAGAAGTTCTGCCGGCGTTTCGGGCGTTGGCTGATCCGAGAAACTATATGCTCAGCAGGATACCCACCTCCATGATTGCGCTGGTTATCGTGGGTAGTTGGCAGTACGCCGGGTATATCATGATGATCTACGTGGCGGCGATCGAGGGGGTCCCTCAGGATCTATACGAAGCGGCGCGAATTGACGGTGCGGGAAACTGGCAGCAGTTTCGCAGCATTACCGTTCCCATGATCGCCCAGGCGTTTACGATCACCATGTTTCTTACCCTCGTGAATTCCTTTAAACAGTTTGATGTCAACTACTCCCTCACCGCCGGGGGACCCGCGACGACCTTCATGGACGAGTCGATCTTCGGGACGGAGCTGTTGGCGATGAACATCTACAATACCGCCTTTGTGGGCAATGATTTGGCTGCGGGCCAGGCGCGGGCGGTAGTGTTTTTCGTCGTGATCGTAGCGTTCTCGCTGATTCAGGTGACCTACAACAAGCGCAAAGAGATGGAGATGTAACGATGAAAAAGGCACCGCGCTATCTGTTGGAAGCCGTTGTACTGGCAGCGCTCGTGATCTATCTCTATCCCTTCGTCATCGTGTTCATTAACTCCGCGAAGGATTCGTTTAGCGTCACGCAGTTTCCTATGGCACTTCCGGAGGACTGGGGGCAGTTGTTTGTCAACATGGAGACGATCTGGACCAGCTCCAGCATTCGGTACTCGTCCTCGTTCTTCTCATCAGTGGTGATCACCGCCTCTTCCCTGTTCTTCGTGACGTTCTTCCCGGCCCAGGCAGCGTGGGTTTTGGTCCGCACCAAGACCAGGACCTCGCAGTGGATTTTTCTCGCCTTTGTGGCCGCTCTGGTAATTCCCTTTCAGATCGTGATGTTTCCATTGGTTTCCTGGTTTCGGACGATTTTCCAAATCACCGGCATCCGGCTCCTGCGAACCTACTTTGGGATGGTCCTGGCATATCTGGGGTTTGGCTTATCCCTTTCAGTCTTTATGTACCACGGGTTTATTAAGAGCATTCCCTATGAGTTGGAGGAAGCGGCAATTATTGATGGGAGCACCATGCCGGGAGTCTTCTATCGCGTAATCCTCCCGCTCCTGACACCGGTACACGCGACTATTGCCATCCTTCATGGAATGTGGATCTGGAACGACTTTCTCCTGCCGTTGCTGATTCTTGGCAAAGGTAATCGAATTCAGACGCTGCCTTTGGCGGTGGCCAACTTTGCCGGAGCATATGTGAAGCAGTGGGATCTGATTCTTACGTCAATTCTGATGGCGATGATACCGGTCTTGGTGTTCTTCTTTATTGCGCAGAAGCGAATCATGAAAGGAATGGTTGCCGGCTCCATCAAATGAGCGAGGCATCAGGATGGACAACGTGGCACGGGTAACAATCAAAGATATCGCCCGCATTTCGGGCTTCTCCAAGACCACCGTCTCCTTCGCGTTCAACGATCCTTCCCGAATCGGGCGGGATACTCGGGAAAAGATCCTCAAGATCGCCGAGGATTTGGGGTATATCCCGGATCCGGTGGCGCGGAATCTGAGTCTGCGGCACCATGGGACGATCGGTTTGTTGCTGCCGGAGGTAATCTCATTTGCGTTCTATAACCCATACCTCTCCCAGATTGTGCAGGGGATTGGAGCGGTGTGTGAACGAGAAAACCACTCCCTCACGCTGATTCCACCGATTCGGGAATCACTCATGGAAGGAGTCCGACGCGCCGCGGTGGACGGACTCATTACGATCGGGTTGGAGCCGGGAATGGAAGCGGTGGAGCTTATTCACCGTCGTCATCTGCCGTTTGTGGCGATCGATGGTCGGGTGGGCGGCGAGTTTCCGGTGGTGGGCATCGATGATCGCCAAGCGGCGGCGGAGGTCATGCGGCATGTGCTGGGTCTGGGACACCGCAGGATTGCTGTGGTTGCCTTCGGATCTGAGCCCAAACTCAGCACCGAGTCGCATGTGAAGACCCAACGGCTTGCGGGATATCGGGACGCCCTGAGTGCGGTCGATGCCGGTCTTGCGGATAAGGTGATCTACGCGTATGCCGAATCTTCGCACGACGGTGGTCGCACCGCCGCCACGGATATTCTGTCCGATCAGCATCCCCCCACGGCAATTATCGCGATGAGTGATATTTTGGCGCTCGGAATCCTCGAGGCCGTCAATGAGGCGGGTCTGCGGGTGCCGGAGGATATCTCCGTGGTGGGATTTGACGATATCCCAGAGGCTCGTCTGGTCCGGCCACAGCTCACCACCGTGTCACAACCCGGCTATGACAAAGGTCGTCACGCCGCAGACACGCTGATGCAGCTTATTGCTCAGGAGGAAACCTCGCGTCATATAATACTCCCCACCACGTTGGTCGCGCGAGGTTCTACCGCGCCAGTTCCAAGCGGTACCGCGCGCTAATGGAGCGCCCATGGTCGACGCCACCGGCGGGAGACCGTCTCGGTGGACCCGTCGCAATAGTGGCCTCCACCGACTGATCGTGGTAAGGTACACAACCAGATGAGGTTTGTTGTATCGGAGCGCGTCATACCATCTATCGGCGTCTTGCTACTCGTTCTGTTCCTTGGAGCACCGGTGGCGGCACAAGAAACGTCCCCTGGACCAAACGATCAAGATTTTCGTGGTCAGATTGATCAGATCGTCACGGACGAGACCGTTGAACGAGGAAGCGCCGCCAGCTCCGAAGGTCATCGCAACCGCCGCGAGATTCTCCGGTTTTCCGATGGGGACGTCATAGAACAAGTCCGCGTATTCGGCGAAGACGACGTACAATCCTACAGCGAGTTCTCCTACGACGACGATGGACGAGTCGTGGCGTGGACCGGGTTTGACGGCGACAACCAACGGCTGTGGCAATACGAGTACGAATATGACAGCCATGGCCGGTTGAAGCAGGAAACGGTCCTCAATGAGTTTGGCCGGATAGATGAGACCACCATCTATCAGTACGACGAGGACCGTCTTACCGAGGAGGTCTCGTACGTCGACTCCGAAATAGAGTGGCGCAAGACCTATACCTACGATGAGCCCGGGACCTACCGGGAGTGGAACCTCTTCGACGGCGAGGGTGTGCGGTTTAAACGCGTGGAGGAACACCTGGACGACGCGGGGAACGTGGTGGAGGAGGTTCACTACGACCAGTTCGGTGGGATCTACGAGACGGTTACGAGAGCGTACGACGAGGACGGCCGGTTGCGCCGCATGGATATCCAGGACGGTACGGGAGAGTTGCTGCGGCAGGAAGAACACCGCTATGGTCCGGATGGCAATCTCCTGTGGTCCAGGACGACCTTAACGGAGTCGGAGGAGCCCACAGCGGAGATCACGCGGTACTATCGTGACGATCGGGGAAACTGGACGCGGCGCGTCACCACCGTGCTGGTGGGGCCGGTGGGTGAGCAGCGGATCGCCCGCCGCAAGGTCGCGGAACGGTACATTCGCTACAAGGACGGTACCGTTACACCATGAGATCCATTTTCTGGCGGTCGTTCTGGGGACTGGCGTTTTCGCACTTTGTTGTGGTTCTTATCTTGAGCGGGTCGTTCGTGTTCGCGGTGCAGCGGTCGATTGATAATTGGAACGTGAGTCGGGCACAGCGCCTTCAGAATCTTCTGTCGCCGGTGATTGTTCGGACCTACCGCGCCCAAGGCCGCTTGCAGGAAGCTGCGATTCACCAGGCGATTCGACCGTTTCTCAGTACGAACATGTTTGTGTACGTGACCAACCGCAATGACAAGCCGGTCTATTTCTATTCCGGTGGATCACAGGTTTCAGTTCACAATGAGACTGAATTGGACGAGCGCGTTCGCGAGGTGGGCGCCCATCGCGCAATGCCGACCAGTATTCTTGATGGAAGCGAGATCATCGGGTTTCTTCACACAGACACTTTTGGATTCCGCTACGATATAGCGAACCAGCGGATGCTTCGCACGCTGTTTCTCTTCCTTGGAGCCGGTCTTGGGGTTTCTGCGGTGTTTGCCGTGGGTATCGCCTACGTGGTTTCTCGGTCTCTTTCTCGAGAGGCGTTTGAAGTGTCGCAGCGTATCGGGCAACTGGCTCAGGGACATCGAGACATTGCGTTCTCTAATCGAAGTGCCACGGAGCTCGCATCGATTGAGCAATCCGCGGAAATTCTCCAACGCAGACTACTTACTGAAGAACGCCTCCGGCGGCGATGGATGGAGGATATCGCCCACGATTTGCGGACGCCTATCGCCGGTATCAAGGCACAGATCGAGGGCCTCACTGAGGGCTATATCGAGTTCTCCGCAGCCAAACTGGAGCAGATCCAGGTGGAGTTTGGGCACATAGAGCAGCTGGTAAACGATCTGCGGGAACTCACCCGGATGGAGTCACCGGAATCTTCTATGACGGTTGCATGGATCGACGCCGAGCTCTTTGTGAGAAATCTGGCGAATCGCTATCGATTTCGGGCGGAGGAGTCCGAAATTGGACTGGAAGCATCCGCGGAGATTCCGCTGTTCCGCGGTGATGAAGGACTTCTCGAGCGAGCGGTTGCCAATGGCCTTGATAATGCGCTGCGCCACGTTACGTCTGGGGGGCGGGTGACGCTCACCGTTACCGCACACGCAGAGATGGTTGAGATTCTAGTACGCAATACGGGTATGATCGATCCTGCAGCCGCGGAGCATTTTTTTGAGCGATTCTATCGAGGACCGGGCACCGAAAACCGACGGGGATCCGGGTTGGGCTTATCAATTGTCCTGGCAGTGGCGAAGCGGCACGCCGGGGAGGCGTTTATTCACCAGCGCGGCGACGAGACTGAACTGGTGATTCGTATACCGCAGGCACCTCCCGCGTATCAGGACGTGGTGTCCGATGAGAACCGATAGCCGTACCCCCGCACCGTCTCGATCCAGTCCGGGCGGCCGAGATGAGCGCGGATCGACGCGATATGTGTATCTACCGTTCGCTCAGATCCTCCAGCGCGATATCCTAAGCATTCCCCCAAAATCTGTTCCCGGGAAACTGCCCGATCTTCCCGCTGGGCCAAATACAACAATATCATCCACTCGGCGTTGGTGAGTTCCAGTTCCGTCTGGTTGAGTGTGGCCCGGCGGCGAGCGGTATCCAGCTCCAGCGTGTCGGAGCCGAGCGTCCAGGATCCGCCGGATTCCTCAACACTGGACTCCCGTTGGTCTCGTTTTATTACCGCCACCGTGCGAAGATACAACTCCTTAGTAGAAAAGGGCTTAACCACGTAATCGTCGCCACCGATCTCAAACCCCATAACCCGATCAGACTCCGACTCCTTGGCTGTGAGGAAAATAATCGGTACGGTGGATTTTGTGCGAATTTCCTTGGCGATGCGATATCCGTTCCCATCGGGGAGCATGATGTCGAGAATAATCGCGTCTGGTTGAGCAACCTGCAACGAGTCCAAGACACCGGCGGCCTTGTCAAACTGGAGCACCTCGTGATCATGGAGCGCAAAGTAGTCCGCCACAGCATTACGGATAAGATCGTTGTCTTCAACCACGTATATTCGCGCCATCGGACGCTATTGTTACACATTTCTCGAGGACGCAGGAGTAGGGCGTACTCATATTTTGCAAATTCTTGACGAATTTTCGGCTTCAACTTGGCACTTGTCGTCTACGCTTAAGTCACATACAAGGAAGGAGTGACACTATGGGACGGAAGCAAGATGAAGAACTCGTTGCACGAGTTCAACAACGACTGGAGCAGGACCATGTGGTGCCGGATCCCTCAAAGATATCCGTGAAGGTTGAGCGACGCGGATCGCTTCTCAACCGGGAAACGGTAGTAGCCGTGTACGGAACGATCGGATCGGAACCGGAAGGCACACGCATAATGAACAGCGTCAATGAGGCGATCAAAGGAGACGAAAAGGTCGAAGTTGAGAACCACTTAGTCGTACCGCTCGTGTAAGGCGTACAGCGTACGCGTAGAAAAAAAAGGAGGTGAGCTCGTGCCCACCTCCTTTTTTTCGTCTCAAACCATCATCAGATGTACCACATCACAGACTCTCGTTCAGTTTCTCTCGCAGTTCGGGATCTTGCTGGACGGAATAGACGATGGCATTAAAGCGATCCACCGTGAGATCCTGATCTTCGATCACTTCGATCATCGCTTCCTGGTATGATTCCTGGGTTGAGTTGATCTCACTGGCCAGTGTTTCATACTCTTCCTCTTCCGCGCCGGAAAGTTCGGTGGATTCTGAGCCAAACTGCATTTCCTGGTGAATCTCCATGAAACGATCCTCATCCATCGATGCGTCGGAAATGATCTCGTCGACCTCGACGCTCATCTCCTCCTGGATGGACTGCACCTCTCCCATAGCCTCCACGAAGTTCTCAAACTCACCTGAGTCGGGATCGATCGAGGCGGCGTCGGCCTGACCCTGTTCCTGGCTTTCCATTGAATCGCCGGTTTGAGCCATCACCACTAACGCGCCACTCACCAGAATTGCTCCGATGATTACAAAGACGATACGTCTCTTATGCATAACATTCATGTTTGCACCTCCTAATGGCTAGGAGGGTAATGAGCGCGTGTTAACCGATCATCGGAAGAGTGTTAACGTTTTACCAAGATTGAAGGGTGAAACAATTCTGCTATACTCCCACAGATGGAACCACAAACAATTCCTTTTGGGCCGGACCACGTTCGCCGGGTATTGCATCAGTTGGACCCCACCCTGGACGTACAGCATTTTGAGGCCACTACCTTCACCAGTCAGGATGCCGCGGACGCCATCGGGTGCCGCTTGGGCCAAATCGCCAAGAGCATGTGTCTATTTGCCGATGGAGCTCCCCTGGTAGTGGTGATGAGTGGAGACCGGCGGCTCTCCGACGCAAAGCTCGCGAAACGCTTTGGGATCGGCCGCAAAAAGATTAAAATTGCACAGCGGAATGAATGCGTTGACGTGTTTGGCTACGAGCCCGGCGGTGTGTCCCCCGTGGGACACAGAACCGCCGGGATACCCATTCTTGTCGATGAACGGCTTCGCCGCTGGGATGAGGTGTGGGCCGCCGCCGGAAGCGCTAACGACAACTTCAAAGTAACCTTCGACCAGCTCTGCCGGATCACCGACGGGGAAGTGGTAGATTGCGCCAAGGACTGATTGGTATACCCATGCCCATTCCGCGACCTCCCGATAGCCTACTCCCCATCGGTCTATCCTGCGCGGCAGCGCGCTACTCTACTGAGATTCTAAAGCTTCCGCCGTTTGAGTCGAAGACGTCCGATACTTCGATGAGGTAACGGCCGGCCTCCAAGCTGCGTTCGATGCGGCTATTGAGCTCGCCGCCGCTATCATCGTCGCTGGTGATACGGTTTCCGCGGGCGTCACTGAGAATCATATACGGATCAAAGTCGGCCGATCCGGTGCGCCGAAACTCGATTGTGACGGTGCGGTCTTGTTCCAATTCCAGTAGGTACGCGTACGACTGTCCGGGATTGAGGTAGCCATCGTATCGCTGCCCCACGGAGATCGGAATCGTATCTGCCCGTGTTCCCTCCACGACGGAAAGCTGAAACGGTCCACTGCGGCTATTGGCCAAATCACGAGCGATGAGCGTATACCGGCCCGGCTCTAGGGTGCGCCTGATTCGGCTATTGAACCCATCGCCGCCGTCATCGTCATACTCGATCTCAGCGCCGTACTCATCGGCCAGAACTAGGTATGGATCGATACTTCCCGCCTCGTCCCGGAGCATATCGATTTGGAGCGTTTGTTCCCGATCCAGTTCGAGTACGAAGTACTGCGGCTCCCCGGCGGTTATGTGCGAATCCAGGGTCTCTCCCACCGCAATCGGAATACCGTCGATTGGATCGCTGCCTTCGCCCACCACGGTGAGACGAAATCCGCCGTTGTCATTGTCTCCTAGATCTGAAGCGATGATTTGGTACTGCCCTTCGTCGAGAAACGTGCTGATCCTGCTATTGAATCCTTGTCCCCCGTCGTCGTTCGCCGTGATTGGGAGCCCAAATTGGTCCGCCAGCTCCAGGTACGGATCTATATTGCTGTCATCTGCTCGCTCTAGATCGATTTGCACGCGCTGGTCTTCTGAGAGTTCCAAGACGAAGCGTTGCGGTTCCCCGCTGGTGATATAGCCACTTAACGACTCGCCCACCTCGATTGGAATGCCGGACACGGTCGGCCCCGAACCGCGGGCGTTGACCGCGAGGCGATATCGCCCGCTATCATCTCGTCCGAAATCGCGAGCAACGATTCGATAGCGTCCGGCGTCCAAGTCGCGTACGATCTGACTGTTGAAACCGCGGCCACCATCATCGTTCGTCTCAATCTCTGAGTTGTTCATGGTGTAGAGTTCCAAGTACGGATCGATTGACCCATCAATTCGATCCATCTCTATCACTACTCTGCCCCCTTCCAGAATCTCCACGGTGTATACGTGTTCCTGTCCACTTTGAAGGCGGCCTTCCACAGATTGGCCGGGTTCGATGGAACCTTGGCTGACCTGCTGCTGGGCGCCCACCCACACCGTGCTTATTCCAAGAAACACTGCCGCCACCGCTGTGGCCCACGCAAGACGACCTACCATATGCCCCCCTTGTATGCTGTCGGTATGTATCGAGTGTAGGCTGTGGCGGGGGCACGTTCAAGTATTTCGGCGTATTCCAGGAACCGGGTACCTGATTTATCCGAATTTTTGATTACGCGACGTTATATTGTACCAAGGCAGGCTATGCGACGAAACGAACAATACACCGTACCGGAGAAATTATTCACCCTGCCGCCCCCGACAACCTATTTGCGGGCGTTTCAGGAGCTTCCGCTCCTCCAACGGTTCTATCTACGGGTGCGGGCGTGGTTTGGCAGTGCAGATATTACCACCGTCATCAAAGAACATGAGCTGGAGGCCGTGAAGCAGCGCGTGGAACGTGCCGACGAGACGTTGGCCGACGTCTCCATTCCCGCTCTTCGCCATGGATTTCACAGCCGTGCCCGAGCGGTTGCTCAGCACGTGAATGCGCTCAAGAACGTCTTCACGTACGTTCGGGGAAGTGGCGCAGGGGGGTTCCTGCGGGCCGCGTTGAAACGGCTGGAACCACAACTCTATGAAACGCTCACCGCCTCGTGCAATGTGCCGGAAGAATTGCTCACGGACCCTGCAACCACGATCGCTGCAGCGAAGGAAGCCGTCAGCGACCACCTGCAGCAGTCGCTGGAGGTGAACCAGGACGCGATTCGTTCCCACCTGGACCCGGTGTGGAAGAGTATCGAGGCGTTGGCGGCCCTGGCCACGGTGGACTTTCGCGGGCTTATACCGGAAAAAACATCGGAAGATATTCGCACCCCCATGCGAATCGTCCGAAAACCGCTGACGGAATTGGCCGCCACCGTGGACCTGTGCGTCCGCAATCGCCACAGCAGTGCGATTAAGATCGCCGCGGAGTATACCGGAACCCGCGCGGGAACCCAGACACACGCGCATGAACGTGTTTGGCCGGCGATTGATGAGTTGAATGCCACCGTACCGCTTTTGGATTTGGTTCGGCTGGCGGCGGATGAGCCCCGCATTACGCCGGTACAATTGTCCGTCCAGACCAATTGGTGGGCGCGATTTTCGGCGGCGTGGTTTGAGACGATCAACGTGGGGCCGCTTCTCCTGCGCCGTCGGTCACTTATCGTGGAAGAGATCCTGCGAAACGAGTTTGCCGTTCATGAGTCAAACGCCACCTGGATCCCGGCATCGCTGTATCAACGGACTGCCGGCGCGCTCCGCCGGTTGGGGCAGGCGCAGCGTTTTCGGGACACTCGCACGATGGCCGGAGCGTTGGCCCGTGAGCAAAACCTCATGACTACGCCGGACCGAGCAAAAATTCTGGAGGCCCACGTGGATCTTGACAACTCGTTTGCTCGGCTGGAGGAGCTGATGGGCAGCGGAGAGAGTCGTGGGCTTATCGGCGACGAACTCAAGCGAGTAAGCCATACCGACTCCGATGGGGCGCTCGCAGGAATGCACAAAATCAACGTGTACGCCAAACATCGCCCGGACATTAAGGTCTTAACTGATCAAGCGTTAGATGCGCTGGAGCGGATCGCGTTCTCGTTTCATACCAATCGTCAGGCTGTACGAAAGGCGCTGGCCGCGGGTATGGTGCGCATTGAGTTGGAAGAGGGAGATATCCCACCCTCTGAGGTGTTTGATCTCATTACCACCAGCTATCGTCGCCTGGTGACGGCACTGCGCAGTCTGGTTTCAGTGGAGCAGGAACTGGTGGGGGCGCCGGCCACCGCCGCTGCGGCGGATACGCCGGAGTCTGAGCCCGGGGCGCCCTCCGGTGCCGCCGAAGCACCCGGACACGTGACTCGCCCCGAAGTCCAGGGGGCGCTCCAGGAGGAGTGAATGCGGCCCGTAGCGGGTACTCCTGGCGGGTCGTGCCTCCCGAACTGGGGAATGGCACCGGTGAGCCCTCGGTTCAGTCTAGGTGGATCGCTTACCCAAACACAGCCAGAAGAACCCCCGCGGCTACCGCGGAACCGATGACGCCGGAGACGTTGGGTCCCATGGCGTGCATGAGCAAGAAGTTGCGGGGATTGCTCTCGAGGCCGACCTTGTTAACCACTCGCGCCGCCATGGGCACCGCGGATACCCCGGCGGCGCCGATGAGGGGATTAATGGGCGTGCGAGAGAGCTTGTTCATGAGCTGCGCGAGAAGCATTCCCGCGGCGGTACCGATGGAAAACGCTACCAACCCGAGCAGTAGGATACCAATCGTCTCCACCCGGAGAAAATACGTAGCCTGCAGCTTGCTTCCAACCACCAACCCCAAGAGGATCGTGACGCTATCGATAAAGGCGGTTTGCAACGTGCGGGACAACCGCTCGGTAACCCCCGACTCTTTCACGAGATTCCCAAACATGAGCGCCCCAATGAGCGGGGTGGCGGTGGGCAGCAAGATAATACAGAGTCCCAGGACTACCAGGGGAAAGACGATCCGCTCCAGCTTGGAAACGGGCCGTAGTTGCTTCATGACGATCTTGCGTTGTTCCGGCGTGGACAGGGCCCGCATGATCGGCGGTTGAATAATGGGGACCAACGCCATGTAGCTGTACGCCGCGACCGCGATCGCCCCGACGAGATCCGGGCTCAACTGAGAGGACAGAAATATTGCGGTGGGCCCGTCGGCTCCACCGATAATGCCGATGGAGGCGGCGTCTTGCAACGAGAAATCGAATCCCGCGTATACGCTGAGCAGCACCGCCCCGATAAGGGTAACGAAGATGCCGAACTGCGCGGCGGCACCCAGGAGCGCGGTACGGGGATTGGCGATGAGCGGCCCGAAGTCGGTCATGGCACCGACGCCCATGAAGATCAGCAGGGGAAAGACCCCCGTCTCCAACCCGACGGCGTTGATCATGCCGAGAAACCCCTCGGCGCCGGCGATATCGGCGATGGGGATGTTGGCCAAGATGCCGCCGAAGCCGATCGGCAGCAGCAGGAGTGGTTCATACCCCCGGCCGATCGCCATATAGATAAGCAGCAGGCTGACACCGATCATAACGATCTCGCCGCCGCTCATGGCGGTGAGACCGGTAGAGGCCCAGAGCGCCGAAAATGACTCGAAGGAGCTCATGCGATCGTCACCAGCGCCGCATCGGCCTCAACGTTCTGCCCATCGGTGACGTGAATCTGCGACACCGTACCGGCGGTTTCCGCCTCGACCTTGACTTCCATCTTCATGCTTTCCATGAGAACCACCGCCTGGCCGGCGGAGACGGTATCTCCGGATTTTACGAGGCTTCGGATGACGATTCCCGGCATCGGGGCGGTGACGGTGGAACCGCCCTGAGGACCGTTCCCCGGAGTGGCTTCCTCCGTCTCTGGAGTGGACGCAGTAGGCTGTGCGGAGCCGCCGCCTCCTGCAGCGGGCAGGGGGTGCGAGGTTCCGTCTATCTCCGCGTGTCCGTCCTGCACGGTGACGTGATAGCTCCGGCCGGAGACCGTCACGGTGTAGGCGGCGGGTTCGGCAGCCGAGGGTGCCGGCTGAGCGGCCTG
>JBMCMH010000070.1:0-14576 GCA_048614515.1 Alkalispirochaeta sp.
TGCTGCTGGTCGTGGTGGTTATTCTCGCCGTGTACCGACAGCTGGACCGAAACAATCGGTCGCTGGAAAAAGTCAAACGGTTTGTGGAGCGGGTCCAAGGAGAGATGGATGAGATCGTTGCCGAAAAGGTGACGATGCTCAAAGACATCGGAATCGAGGTTGACGTCCACCAAAAGGCCGCCAAAGAAGTCCTCAAGCGCATCAATTCCATCGAGGAAGACCTCAACTCGCGCACCGACAGCTTAGAAGCGATTGGAACCCGGCTCACGGACTACGAGCAAGCCCTGGACCAACTCATGAATCTCACCCAGCGGACCGAGGAGAACATCTCCCGAGTTCGCGATGAAAGTGAATACGTCGACAAGGTGGGAAAACGAATTAAGGCAACCCAGGCCAAGATCGATGAGTTGGAGCAGGCTCTACCCGGTATCGTGGCGGGATTCGAGAAGCAGAATGCGGACCGCCTGAGCGAGGTGGAAACGTCTCTATTCGAAAAGGTTCAGGAGCGAGTAGCCGCACTGCAGGAGCGTGTCGACGGAGCTGGAAGCCGGGTGCAGGAGTTCTCGGAGGAGGTGGCGCGACTGCAGAACGAGACCGACGAACAGAGCCGCGACGCTCGCGCCGCACTCGAGACGCTCCACGAGCAATTGTCCGCGTCGACGCGGGAGGAGACCGCGGACGTGGTCCGCGGCGCCCGCGAGGAGCTGGAGGAGAATCGAGAGCAAGTCGAAGAGTTCCGTCGGGAAACGGAACTGCGGTTTGAGGAACTCCGCACGGACGTGCAGCAGGTATTTGATGACGTGCAAGAGCAGCTCGACGCTCTCGGAGAGCAGGGACGATCTATGGAAACCGAGGCGCTCACGGCCCTTCGGTCATACATCGACGCTGAAACGGAGTCGACCCGCAATCATCTCACGGCGCAACTCGAGGGAGTGCGATCTCAGGCGGGCCAGTTGACGGAAGATGCGCTGCACACCGTTCACGAGGATGTGCAGCGCCAGGTGCAGGAGCATCGCACCCAGCTGGAGCAATCGATCGTCGATCTGGAATCCACGACCCAGGATGATCAGGAGGAGATTCGCCGCCGCTTCACCTCGCTCCGGGCGGAAGTAGACGAGTGGATGGAGAAGAACCGTCAGACCGCCATCGAGCTGGAGCAGCAGGTCGAGGCGTTGCAGGAAGAAAACCGAACCCGCGAGGAGGAACGAACGCGCCTCATCGAGCAGCGGAGTGCGGAAGCGGCGGAGTTCCTGGAGAATCACCGTTCCGACCTTGAAGGGCGCATGCGGCGAGTGGAAGAGTCTCTCTCCACCGCGTTGAGCGAGCTGCAGTCTCGTCTGGAGCATGATGTGGAGACCGCCGCGGGCCAAGTGGAATCACACCAGCTCCGCATGAGTGAGGAGTTTGCCGCGCTAAAACAGCGCTTCGAGCATGATATTGCCGATATGCAGACGCTGGGAAGCTCCACCTCTTCGCAGATCGAAGAGCTCCAGGGCCGGCTCTCTCAGGATGTACAATCCCTTGGACAACGAATCACCACGATGACCGATGATCTCGGCGTGCGCATCGACTCCCAGGCGCACGATATGGAACAGTCCGTTTTGGGTGATCTCGAGGCCCGCTTGTCGGATTACGAGAAGGAGCTGAACTACCGCTTTACCAAGGTGGAAACGGTGAGCGCTGATATCGAAGCGTTGGAACACAACCTACGGCTCACGATGGATCGAATTAGTGAGCGTGTTCGCGGCGACTTCCTGGCGTTCGGTGAGGAGATTCGAGGTCAGCGGGAGGAGGATCGACAGGAAGCGGAAGCGGCGATGCAGATCCTGCGGGACTCCATGACGGAGTTGGAATCGGGACTGAACGAACTCAAACAGCGCGCCTACGACAGTGTCAGCGAGAAACTAAAAGTCTTTGAAGATGAGTTTTTTGCGGATCTTCGGGATCGGTCGTCCGCGATGGATGCCCGCATCGATGAATGGCGCACCGAGGTAGCGCAACGGTTGGAGGCGATGCACAGCGAACACGAGCAGGAGCGGGCGGGTCTGGAGAAAGAGTATGGCGAGTCTCTCCGCCAACGGCTGCACAGCTTTCAGGATACCGTAAACGGCCAACTCTCAAAGCTCGACGAGAGCATCGGATCGTTCCGCAACGGAATAGAGTCAAGAATCGAAGCGTCGGAAGAACACCTCTCATCGGTAGAAGTCTCTCTCAAGGACGAGGTTGAGTCGTTGGGGGAGCGGTCGCGGCAGAATTTCCGCCAGGAGTTCTCGCAGGCCGACGAACGGATTCGCAGCGAGATGAAGGAGTTTGAAGCCGGCGTATACGAGCAGGTGGAAGAGATCCGCCGGCAAGCCGAACATGGTCGCAGTCAGGTGGAGGAGATGGTGGAAGCCTCCCGCAGCGACGTGGCCGTCTGGCAGACGGAGGTCCTCAATCAGCTTCGTTCCAACAACGCCGACGTCAGTAACCAGCTGGCCGACGCCAAAGTCCGGCTGTCCGAGAACTTGCAGGAGCTAAAACGCGAGTTCGCTCAGGAGAAGGAAGAACTGGTGGAGGAAAGCCTCGCAGAACGGCAACGCGTGCATGCCGACATCGAGTCGCTGGGCGGTGGGGTGCGTCGGCTGGAGTCGGATCTCCAGGAGCGCAGCCAGGCGGCGCTGGATGATTTTCAAAATCGCTTTTCCCAGTTGCAGAAGCGCGCGGATGAGCATGAACGCGACATGACCGACCGCCTCGAGGAGCGCTCGGAAGAGTTTCGGTCGCTCATTGCGAATACCCGCGATCAGTTCCAGGCGATGCGAGACAAACTAATCGGCAAATTGGAAGAAGAGGCGAGCACGCTTGGAACTACGTTGCAGGAGATCGACAAACGGCAGAAGGCGTTCGTGGAGCAGACCAAGATCTTTGAACGGGCGGATACGTTGAAGGTGACCCTGCAGCAGAACATCGAGGACCTGAAGGGTGATATCGCCCGAGTTGAGGGAATGCGCGGAGAGGTTCGAGAGATCGAAGGCCAGTTTGCCAAGATTCGCAAAATGTCCGCCGATGCCGGAGAGAAGATGGCGCGTTTCAATGCCGACAAACGCAGGATCGATTTGTTGGAAGAGGACTACAAGCGCTTGATCGGCCTTGCTCAGAGCGTAGAAGACAAGATCGCGCATGTCGGGAACAGCGACGATCAACTCCAAGAGATTACGGCCCGCCTCAAGAGCCTTGATGAGCTCCAAAGCGAGGTGGAAGCGCGTTTTGACCGTCTCGAGAAGCGACGAGGTTTAATCGATCAGACCTCCGACGGGCTGGAGCGGAACTCCCAGGCGGTAGCCTCGATCGAGCAGGAGATCGAAACGCTCTCATCTCGCCTGGAAGCGATGCCCCAGCAGGTGAATGAGCTGTCCAAGGAGCTCCAGCAGGTGGCGGCGCATCGGAAAGAGACGAAAGCTGCGGTGGAACAGCTGGCCAAACTCGATGAGACGCTGAGCGACGTGGAGCACCGCATGAAGGAACTCCAGACGGCGCGGGAGTGGTTGGCTCGTACGGAAACGCGGTTGGAGGAAATCCGCCGCGATGCCGGTGAGCAGGTGAAGCTTCTGGGCAGTATCATGCGGGAGGACGCGAAAAAGAATCCCGACGGTTCCGGAGGCGCCCCGTCTCTGAGCGCGCGCGAGACGGTGCAGAAGCTGGCTCACCAGGGTTGGAAGGTGGACGAGATCGCCCGGGCCACCAAAGTGAGCCGGGGCGAGGTAGAATTGATCCTAGAGCTTACCGGGAAAAGATAAACTCTACAGAGCGAGCGAATCCCGCGGGCCGGGTATGGCGATGGCGAACGCCCTCCATCTCAACCAGGTCTACGGAGCTTCCTGATTCGCGCAGCCGCTCCACAAACGCGCGCTGTGCATCGTTGGTCACAATAATATCTTGATTCCCTTGGATCATGAGCACCGGTTTCCCGTGATTGTCGAGGCCGCTTTCGTTTTCATCAAGGATTCGTTTGAACGTGGGAAACTCCTGATCCAGGGTGTCGGAGTATAGCGCATCGTAGAACGCCTCGGTGTACAACGGCTCCCGTTCGAACGGGTAGTAGTGTTGGAACTCATCGACACACATCCCCATCACATCCTCTTCCAGCGTCTCCACCCACTGATCCTGGAGGAGTTCTGCCGGATCAACCTGGTCGGTTCCGTAGATTTGTTGGTAGGTATAGATAATGTAGGGGCTGTAATACCCCGCTTCTTTCATGAGCATTTCTACGCTATTGGTGGAACCAAACCCGATTGCCCCAGCCACGGTGAGATCCGGCGCATATTCATCGTTCATGTCCAACGCGGCGAGCGCGGCGTGCCCACCCTGGGAATAGCCTGATGTAACGTTCACATCACCGGGGCGGACGGCGGTATCGATCTGGTCCGCGTATTCATCGTACGCAACACGTACGGCCCGGAGGGCGTCCAGCATCAGATGTCCTTCGGCGGCCTTACTGAAGTACCGTTGCGGGATATCCGGATTATTGAATCCCACATAGTCCGGGAATATCGTAATGATTCCCTGTCCGGCGTAGGCTTGCATATTCTGGCGGTACCAGCCCCACCGAGTTTCTTCCGGAACCTCGCCGTTAGGGGCGCACTGGTCGCCAATTCCCGTGGTGCCGGAGCCAAAGGCCAATACCGGAACGTCCTCCGCATCATCGGCCACCGGCAGATACAGGGTGGCTAAGGCGTCGAGCAGCGTGCCGTCGGCATCGCGGGTGACAAAGGTGACCTCATAGATGTCGACGCCGTACCGTGCGTCCGGGCGTGGGAACTCTTCGAATAGCGGTTCACCGGCGCGGTCGATCTCCGCGGCGGTGAGCCGCTCTTGAAACGTGAACGAAGTGACGGCGCCCGTGGTCTCCTGGGCCATAAGCGACAGGGGAGCAAGCGCCACTGCGAAAACAACAGTACCCAACATGACTTTGATCTTCATGGCAGATGTGCTACCACATTCCCGCCGGTTGGTCTATTGCTTTGTTGGTGGAGACGTCCCGAGGAGAACGGCTCCTTACCGGTCAAGGTCGCGGTCAAACCGCCGTGGACCGCTTCGTTGTCGGGGGCGTTCCGCCGGGTTCAGGTTCTCCATCCAGCGGATTGCGTCCTCAAAGCCGACCTGTCGCGTATCGTGACGAGCTCCGTCAAACACACGGTAGTCCACCGGAGTTCCCTGCGCTTCAAGCATTCTCACGTATTCGTCCTGCGTTGAACGAGACACTACGACGTCCTCCGTGCCTTGCAGGATAAGGACCGGCACGTTATGACGGGCGAGGCCGGTGAGATTGGCGGAGAAGATTCGATCGATTACCGGATGGGTTTTGTCCAACGTGTCGTGGCGTAAGGACCGAAGAAACTCCGGGCGATACAGTTCGGACGGATCGGAGGGATAGTAGCCCTGGATGCCGCCGACGCACTGACGTGTCATATCGTATTCCAGCTCTGCCGCCCACCGCGATTGCAGTACATCAGCAGGATCGAAACTCCCGCGTCCGTACACTTTGAGATAGGACATCGCCACCATCGGTCCCAGACTCGGATAGATCTGGAGCATCGGCTCAATCTGGGCGGTGGGACCATACCCGATCACGCCGTGGAGGTACAGATCGCCCCCCATAGAGATATTCCGGTCCGCTGCGGCCAGCGCCGCGTGCCCCCCCTGGGAAAACCCCGACGCCACGCGCCGGAGGTCCCGGATACCATCGGGGAACCGTTCCGGGTATTGCTGGGCGATCCATGTGTCCACCGCCGTGAGCGAGTCAAACACCACACGGGCCTCGCTGGCGGCGTGAAAATAAGGCTGTACCAGGTCGTCGTCCTCGAACCCCATATAATCTGGAAGGATCCCCACAAATCCTTGCCCGGCCATTGCGAGCACGTGCGCCCGATACAGTCCCCATCGAATCCCCGCGACGTGCTCCCGCGAGGCCCGACATGGCCCGATCATACCGGTAGATCCCGGGGCAAACAGATACACTCCGCTCACGGACCGGTTTCGACGGGGCACAAAGATCTGCACGCGGAAGGGGGTAAGTCTCCCGTTGGGATAGCGGGTGTACACTTGGACTTCGTAGATGTCTACCGCATACTGTGCAGATGGCTGCCGCGCGTCTGAGAAGAGCGTCGCGGCAAACTGGTCAACCTCTCCGGGGGTCATCGTACCCTCGTCGGTAACCGACCGCACGGTTCCCTCCGACTGGGCATACCCTACCGTTGCGGGGAACACGAAGAACACCATCATCGCGATACTCGTCAGACATCGGGAAAACAGACGCATTGCTGGTAAGGTACGGGCCTCCAAGGATCGTGACAAGGACTGGCGCTCATTTATGCACAACGGTCCCGGTTGTGGGGAGGTCGTGACACGCAGCGACCGATCGCCCTATGATAACGCGATGAGTAAGCTGTCGTTTCGTCGGGCGATCGCGTTTGCGTTAGCTGGGATTGCGCTGGGCGGTGTTCCCGTCTTTGGACAAGATGGGTTGTATGCACCACGCGTTCCGGATGACGCTGCGCTGGTCCGAGTGGCTAATCTGCACGGGAGTGATGATTCCCCGCGGTTGGACGTGGGTAGAGAACGGTTTGCGCCCCGCGCCGCGGGTGACGTAGGCCCGTATCGCGCCGTACCGCCGGGAGTATACATCTTGGGGGGAGCCGGGGGCGTAGATTTCACACCGGAACCGGGCCGGTTCTATACCATTATCGTTGATCACAACGGTGAACTCACGGTTCTTCAGGATGAGGCACATACCGATCCCGCTCGTGCGCAGTTGGTCCTCTATAACTTCAGCGATTCCCCCGCCGATCTGGTGGCGGTACCGGGAGATACGGTGATTTTCGAAGAGGTTTCGTCCGGCCGATCAGAGACGATCGCAGTGAACGCAGTGTCGGTCGAGCTCTCCGTGAGAAGCGACGGCGAAGAACACGCCCGCCGAAAACTAGACTTAGAACGGGGTGAGTCCTACGCACTCTTTGTGGGACCGGAAGATGTCGTAGTCGCGGCGGCCGCCGTGTCTTCGGAGTAGGCGGCGCACCGGAGTGGTATTCGCCAGCCCAACCTTTCTGTTCCTGTTTCTGCCGGTTTTCCTCGCGGGATACTACCTGCTCCCCGAGCATCGGCGCAGCGGATGGATCCTGGCAGGGAGCTGGGTGTTCTATGGGTGGTGGCGCCTGGACTTTCTCGTGTTGCTGGTGGCCGCGTCGCTCGGAGCGGGGTGGATTGGACGCCGTATCGCCCGGAGTCCTCACGCGTCGGCGCGACGTCTATGGGCGGTCCTCGGCGTCGGAAGTGCACTCAGCGTTCTCGGCTACTTCAAATACTTCAATTTCGGTGTAGATTCGGTGAGTCGGCTGGTATCGGTGATGGGGGGCTCGACGGTATGGGCTTCGCGCATGTGGGAAGTCGTGCTGCCGGTGGGAATCTCCTTCTTCGTATTCCAAATCATCTCTTATATGGTTGATGTGTACCGCGGCACCGCTCCGGAGGCGCGGTCGATCACTGATGTTGCCGCGTATGTATCGCTCTTCCCGCAACTGGTGGCGGGGCCCATCGTGCGGTACTCGGAAATTGCCGATCAACTTCGGCACCGTTCCCACTCGTGGGAGGGCATCGCTGCAGGCGCCCGCCGCTTCACGCTGGGAATTGTTCGCAAGGTGCTGGTCGCTGATGCGGTGGCACCGTTGGTGAGTGCGGCGTTTACCGCCCAAGCTCCGGGATTCGTCGCGTCCTGGTTAGGAGTGGCGGCCTACACTGTTCAGATATATTTCGATTTTTCCGCGTATTCCGACATGGCGATCGGCCTGGGTGCGATGATGGGGTTTACCTTTCCGGAGAATTTCCGGCAACCCTACCATAGCCGGAGTATTACGGAGTTCTGGCGGCGGTGGCACATTACGCTCTCGTCGTGGCTGCGAGACTATTTGTATATACCTCTCGGCGGGAGTCGACGTGGTACCACGCGAACGGTCGTGAATCTGATGACGGTCATGGTACTCGGGGGGCTGTGGCACGGGGCGGCGTGGACCTTCGTGCTGTGGGGCGCATGGCACGGCACGTGGCTCGTGTTGGAACGTCTCCTACGAATATCCGGCCGTGAGGGACGTGAGATCGGTCTCCTTGGCCGCGTGTACGCGCTACTGGTAGTAACGGTGGGGTGGGTGTTTTTTCGGGCCGAATCATTTGAGGGTGCAGGGAAGATGCTATCCGGTATGATCGGGCGAACCGGATGGGCGATCGCTCCAGACGTGTTGTGGCAGATTCAGCCCGGCGCGGTGGTGGCGCTCGTTCTGGGGCTGGTGTGGGCAGCTGGGGAGCCGCGGGTGTTCCGGGAGGGGCAGGCGCGTCCCGTCCTTCTCACCATTCTCTTTGTGGGCGCGGTGGGACGGTTGCTGGCGGCGTCGTATTCACCATTTTTATATTTCCAGTTCTGAGCGGGGGGAGGAGCGTATTCGAAAGGTTAGTTTGTCCGCGGCGGGCGTGCCGGTTTTTGTGCTCTGCCTCCTGTCGGTGTCCGGGCTGGTGCTGTTTTTCGTCGGACCTACCGCTCGGGAAACCGCCGATGCGGTGGCACGCGCCGTGGCCGAGGGCGACGTCGTGCAGGGAGGCATCAGCGCGCATTTTGACGCCGAGGTGGAACGCTCGCATCCGTATCGGGATGTCGCTATGCCGGTGATCGCGGCGCTTCGCTATCTCATTCTGCGTCAGGGAAGCTCGGGCGTCGTGGTGGGGCGCGAGGGATGGTTGTTTTCGGACGAAGAGCTTCAGCACCACCCGGGAGACGCCGGGCGTCTTCGGAATCGGCTGCAGTATGTTCATGATGTGGCCGCGTACCTGGATGAGGTGTATGGGGCGCACCTGGCAATCGTGATAGTACCCTCCAAGGCGCGGATCGCTGCAGCGCGCGTTCCATCATATCTGCGGCCCACGACGGCCCATGAGCGGCTGCGGCGGGCGGTAGAGGGGCTTGCGGCGTCCAACATGACCGTAATCAACGCTGCGGAGCAGATCTCGCCGAAGGAGTTTTTCCGCAGGGACACCCACTGGAGACCCGGGGGGGCAGCCAAGGTCGCCCAGGCGCTCACCACGGCCATACCGGAATTCAACGGGTTCGGTACCGAGTATCAACTACAGCATAAGCCGGAGGAGACGCTTCCGGGTGATCTGCTGTCATTTGTCCCCGTAGGGCGCTGGAGCGACCATCTCGGACTGACCGCGGAACGTTTTCGTCCGGTGGAGGCGGTCTTGGGAGAGGACCCTTCCGAAGGCGGCGGACTGTTTGATACTCCGGAAATCCCGATCGCGCTGGTAGGAACCAGCTACAGTGCGGACCAACGGTTTGGATTTCAGGCGGCGCTCCAGCACGCGTTGAGAGGAGATGTTCTCAATGTTGCCGAGCCCGCCGGCGGCCCGTTTGGTCCGATGGAAGCGTACCTGCACGGTGAGACCATCGGTGAAATCCCCCCCCAACTCGTGGTCTGGGAGATTCCGGAACGGTACTTGACGATTCCCACCATAGGGACTCCGGAATCACCGAAACGGTGAGCGCTTGACGGGCGAGCGCGCTGATTGTATTTTCTGACGCAATCTAGGAATAAATCAGAGGATTGTATGTCTGAACAGGAGAACGAAGAAACGGCAGCGGCCGTTGACGCAGAGATCTCCGGTTCCGCAACTCCGAACGCCGATAGCACCCCGCACGTTGAGGACGCGGATACAGAACGTGTTCCTGAAGCTGATGTCACCAATCGTGACGAGGACGCGGGATCATCCACAGGGGAAGCACCAGGCGCAACGGATGCGGTAGCGGAATTGGAAGAAAAGATCGCACAGCTTGAATCGGAAAACAGTGAATTGAAGAATCAGTACCTCAGGAAACAGGCGGACTTTGAGAATTACCGCCGTCGTATGACTCGAGACAAAGAAGAGGCGGTAAGTTTTGCAAACCAACAGCTTCTTCTTGACTTGACTTCCGTCATTGATGACTTTGAAAGAGCAATCAAATCGGCGGATGAGTCTCGGGATTACGATGCGTTTCATGACGGAATCGTACTGATCGAGAAACAGTTGACGAGCATGTTGGAACGAAAATGGGGATTAAGCCGTTTCGATTCTGAAGGCGAACCGTTTGATCCGCAGAAGCATGAAGCGGTGATGACGGAGCCTCGGGAGGATCACGAAGAATCGATGGTTCTCGAGGATTTTCAGAAAGGGTATATGCTCCATGACCGAGTTCTTCGCTCAGCGAAGGTCAAAGTTTCGATGCCCGCCGAGGCAAATTCTTAAATTGATGCGAGGAGACGAATAGTATGGGAAAAATCATTGGAATAGACTTAGGGACCACGAACTCGTGCGTGGCCGTCATCGAGGGTGGAGAATCGCACGTTCTGCAGAACGCCGAAGGGCAACGCACAACACCGTCTATGGTGGCGTTCACGAAAAAGGGCGACAACGTTGAGCGCCTGGTAGGACAACCGGCCAAGAACCAGATGGTTACCAATCCGGAAAACACCGTGTTTTCCATTAAGCGTTTTATGGGCCGCCGCTACACCGAGGTCAGCGGCGAGATTGAAATGGTCCCGTACAAGGTTGTCAAAGACGGCAACGATGGTGTTCGCATTGATACCGGCGGCAAGGAGTTTTCTCCGCCGGAGATCTCCGCGGCCATCTTACAGAAGATGAAAGAGACCGCCGAGAACTACCTTGGTGAGACGGTGACGGAGGCGGTAATCACGGTGCCGGCGTACTTCAACGACTCCCAGCGGCAGGCCACCAAGGATGCCGGCCGGATCGCCGGGCTCGACGTGAAGCGGATCGTCAATGAGCCCACCGCCGCCGCTCTGGCGTATGGCTTCGGTGATGAAAGCAAAGATGAGCGCATCGCCGTGTACGACCTCGGTGGTGGTACGTTCGATATTTCGATTTTGGAACTCGGGGACGGCGTATTTGAGGTCAAGAGCACTAATGGTGATACGCACCTCGGTGGCGACGACTTCGACCAGAAGATTATCGATTGGCTGGTAGAGCAGTTTAAGAACGAGCAGGGAATCGATCTCGGAAAAGATCGCATGGCACTCCAGCGTCTCAAAGAAGCGGCGGAAAAGGCCAAAATGGAGCTCTCTTCTACCCAGAGCACCGATATCAATTTGCCTTTTATCACCGCCGATTCCAACGGACCTAAGCACCTTCAGTACACGCTTAACCGAGCTACGTTCGAGAAGATGAGTGCGGATCTCGTAGATCGGACAAAAGGTCCGTGCCAGCAGGCGCTTAAGGACGCAGGACTCAAAGCGGAAGATATTGACGAGGTGATCCTGGTCGGCGGTTCTACCCGTATTCCTGCAGTGCAACGGTCGGTACAGGAAATATTTGGCCGGGAACCGCACAAAGGCGTCAACCCTGATGAAGTAGTGGCCATGGGTGCCGCCATCCAGGGAGGAATCCTTGGGGGCGACGTCAAAGACATGATCCTTCTGGACGTGACTCCGCTCTCTCTGGGTATTGAGACGCTCGGTGGCGTCTTTACGAAGCTCATTGAACGCAATACGACGATCCCCACTAAGAAGAGTCAAATCTTCTCCACCGCAGCGGACAACCAGACGGCGGTGTCGATTCATGTACTCCAGGGCGAGCGGGAGATGGCAAACCAGAACCGCACACTGGGCCGATTTGACCTCGTGGGTATTCCGCCGGCGCCACGGGGTGTTCCCCAGATTGAAGTCGCCTTTGACATTGATGCGAACGGAATTCTGCACGTCTCCGCGAAGGATACTGCCACCAATAAGGAACAGAAGATTCGTATCGAGTCGTCCAGTGGACTCTCCGAGGACGAGATCGATCGTATGGTCAAGGACGCCGAGGCCAACGCCGAACAGGACCGAAAAGCCAAGGAGAAGATCGAGGCCAGGAACGAAGCGGACAGTTTGATCTACGCGACGGAGAAGAGCCTCAACGACTACGGCGAGAAGGTCACGGATGAAGATAAACAAAACATCCAGAGCGCTATTGAAGGGCTGCGCGGTGTCATGGACGGAGATGACGTAGAGGCGATCAAATCCAAGATCGAGGAGCTCAAACAGGCGTCCTACAAGCTCGCTGAAGAGGTCTACAAGACGCAGCAGGAGCAGGGTGATGCCTCGGCCGGAGGTGGTGAAGCCGGCGGTGCGGACGCGTCCGGTGCTCAGCAATCCGGGGCCTCTGATGATGGAAACGTCGAGGACGTTGACTACGAAGTGGTTGACGACGACGATGAAAACTCGAAATAAATCGGAACGGAGAGAGCGTGGCCAAACGTGACTACTACGAGGTGCTCGGCATTGGCCGAGACGCCTCGGTAGATGAAATAAAGAAGGCCTATCGCAAGATCGCCGTTCAGAACCACCCGGATCGGAATCCTGGCGACAAAGAGGCCGAGGACCGGTTCAAAGAGGCGGCCGAAGCGTACGAGGTACTGTCGGATTCCGAAAAACGTCAGGCCTACGATCAGTTCGGCTTTGCCGGAGTTGAGGGTATGGGCGGTGGTCCGGGCTCGCAGGGCTTCTCCTCCGCTTTCCGGGATTTCGAAGATATCTTTGGAGATTTTTCCGGTATCTTCGAGTCATTTTTCGGAGGCGGAGGTGGCGGCGGCACTCGTGGTCGAAGTGGCGGGCGCCGCGGAGGACCGGCCCGTGGATCAGATCTGCGGTATGACCTGGAGATCTCGTTTACGGACGCCGCCTTTGGTACCAAAGTAGAGGTCGCCTACGAACGAGAAGCGGCGTGTGAGAAATGTGGGGGCACCGGAGCAACCTCCGGCAGCAGTCGTAAGACATGCCAGACCTGTGGTGGTGCCGGTCAAGTACGTCGCAGCAGCGGCTTCTTCTCCGTCGCGTCGGTGTGTCCCACCTGTAATGGGGAGGGGACCGTTGTTGATAATCCGTGTACTGCATGCAGTGGTACCGGCGTCGTAAAGAAGCGACAGCGCGTCAAAGTTACCATTCCCGCGGGGATCGCCAACGGCCAGCGGATCACTATCCCGCGTCAGGGCGATGCAGCCCGCGGCGGTGGGGAGCCGGGCGACCTCCATGTGGTCGTTCATGTGCAGCCCCATAAGCATTTTGAACGCCAAGGTAACGACATCTACTGCGCGGTGCCCATTAGTATTACGCAAGCTACACTGGGTGCGGATATTCACGTTCCCACCCTCGATGGTAAGCGCGCCCGTGTGAAGATACCCGCGGGTACTCAGCACGGAAAAGTCCTGCGACTGAAGAATGAAGGGATACCGTTGGTAAACAGCAGTCGGCGAGGGGATATGTACATCAAGATCCACGTCTCCATCCCGAAGCGCGTTTCAGGCCGAGCAAAAGAACTCCTCAAAGAGCTGTCGGAATTAGAGGGAGAAGAGCAGTCCCCCGATCCGATTCCGCTCAGAGAGTTGTAATCCCGTCCATTACGGACCTGCACCTCCCCCGATGTATCAAGAGCCCTGGCTTCAGGGTCGATACACGTGAAAGGGGGAGTGATGATCCTACACCGCATACTACAGACACTCGTACTTTTCACGGTTATTCTTACAATCGCAGGGGCACAATCAGAGGAACGGATCGACGAGATGGACGAAGAGTTCGAACCGATCTTTTCCGTTGACGACTACGATGATTCGTGGATTACCGGAGATACCAGTTCAGATGGCTCAGTGGACTACGCGCTTCAGCTCGACGAGGACAACGAAAAGCGCTTTGAGGCGATGGACTTCAATCGCGACGGGCTCATGGATGATTTCTACATCTATCAAGGTGGTGTGCTTCATATGGAGTTGCTCGATACCAACTTCGACGGGGAGATTGATCTCTGGATCTACATGTACGACGGCGTTCGGGTTCGAGGATATGAGCGGGACACCAATTTTGACGGCAATATAGACCTGGTAAAAGAGTTCGGAGACGAGTAATCGATGAGCTGGGTAACGAGTCGCCACGCGATACGAGCAGCGCTGGAGGATCAACAACAGGGGACGCTTCTTCTTTCGGGGAAGGGAGCCCGAAACGACGAACTTCTGAAGGCCGCCAAGCGGGCGGGAGTAGAGGTGCGATTCGTAGGTTCTCAGGAGTTGCGCCGCCAGGCGGGAGATGCCGCTCGGGGGGCAGCGCTTAAGACCGCTCCCGGGGGGGCGTCAACGGGCACCAGCTCCGTTGACCTCAAGATATGGCTCGACCACCATATGTCCCCGGCGGATTCGCTGATCATCGCTCTGGATCACGTCACCGATCCGCACAATCTCGGCGCGATTCTGCGTACCTCATTATTAATGGGGGCGTCGATTGTGGTGATTCCTACTCGACGAAGTGCGTCGGCAGGCGAAACCGTTCAGCGCACCTCTGCAGGGGCATCTCGCTTTGTTACAACCGCGTATGTCTCGAATCTTCGCAGCGCAATTGAGCTCTGCCGTGATGCAGGATGGTGGGTGTACGGAGCGGACAGCGGAGGAACCCCATCCCATCGTATCGAGTTTGCCGCGAAGAGCGTGTTGGTTTTGGGATCGGAGGGAAAGGGGCTGTCTCCGTTGGCGCGGAAGA
>JBMCMH010000071.1:0-14003 GCA_048614515.1 Alkalispirochaeta sp.
TCTTCATCCTGGGTAAACTCAAGAACGCCCGGCGCCACCGTACCCCCAGCGGAAAACGAAAAATACATCCGCGGGAAGTCACCGAGTTCCGCGCTGCCCAACTCATGATTCATCACCGCCGCAGTCTGCAGATTTGGAACAACATCTTCACCCAGGCGATCAAAGATGATCTGTAGATCCTCGGACAAGCCTGATATTTGCGCCTGCACCCCCACGGTAAGTGCCACGAGCAGTGCGGTGGCGAGAACGGTCGTTTTTCGTTTCATGCGTGTCCCCCTCGAGATTCCTTACCACAATGATACGGGAACTGCAGGGTTTTTGCCACGATGGATTACAAAAGGGTGAGGGAGGGAGAAGCAGCCGGGGCCGCTTCTCCCTCATGCTCATGAGCGTCGTTGGCGGGTCAGGTTTCGCAGGCGCCGGCGAGGCAGGCGAGCTCTTGCGCGGCGTTGGTAAGATCGGTTTCCTCGTAGCGGTAGATCTTGGAGAAATCTACGTGGGGGAAGGCGGCGATCCGCTCTTCGTACTCCTGCTGCGAGATCTCCTCATAGGGGAGTTGATCGTAGTTGGCGTCGGAGTGCGGGAGGAACGCCATGCCGCCAATCTTGTCCTGGTGGTCGTAAATCCAGTGGATCAGGTCAAGCACCTCGTGCTGCTGGTAGGTGATGGTGACGCTGGGATTGTGCTCGGTGTAGTGCACCCGATTCTGGAGCCAGTAGTTGCACTGCTGAATCGCGCCGCGATCGGAGCGAACCACCGCCGCATCCGGTGACTTTACCGGAAAGTGCACCACCCAGGTGGTGGCGTTGTCCCGGGTCTGGCCGTTCTCGGGGTCCATGGGAGCCCCGGCGTCTCGGAGCACCTTGTATACCGGCGAGTGAGCGCTGACGCGGATATTGCGGACGTAGTAGGGAGCCCACCGAGCGTGGATGCCGGAGGCGCTGTTGAGGAGCTGGCTGGAATTGCCGGAGGGCTTCACCGCCGTGGTTGCAGCGGACTGATTGATGCCGAGCATGGCGGCGTAGCGCTTATTCACCTCTACTACATGATCGCGCAGCATCTCCTGGGTTGCCTCATCCTGGCTGGCGGGGCTGTCCATCTGGCCGTTGAGGTCAACTCCCAACAGCCGCTCTTCCTGGCTGTTCTTCTTCCAGATCTCTCGCAGGCCGGGAAAATCGGTGGCCATGCTTTGAATCGTCCCGATGATTGTGGCGAGCTCCACCTTCTCCTTGAGCGTCTCCGCGGTGTCGTCGGCGCGAGCCACGGCACTGGTGAGATTACAGAACTGGTAGGGGCGGAGAATGATCTCGCCACAGGGGTTGGTGCCGAACTCGGCAGCTTCCCGCCGGGCGGGGCGGTTTTCGAGGGCCGCGCGGCGGTTAAAGATGCCCGGCTCGCCTCCCCCGGATTCCACCATGTCCAGCGTAAACCGCGCAACTTCCTGCTGGGAGAGCTCGCGGTCCGGCCACACCGCGGAGTTGTTGGCGTTCCAGCGCTGGCTGTTGTGCACCCAGAAATCACCGTCCTTGCAGTGGCGCATATCCATGTCGTCGTAATCAAAGAGGGCAATCATTGCGGTACGGCGAACCCCTCCGGAGACGGCGGCGCCACCCACCGCACACATGATGTCGTGCGCGTCCAGGGTGGTCATAAAGGAACCTTGCCGCGCGAGGATTCGCTCCCGGGCAAAGCGAAGCATTGTGCGCAGCGGCTCGGGACCGGAAGCACGGCCACCCTTAATTTTCAAGGGGGCTCCCGCCGGGCGAATCTGGCTCATGTCAAAATCGATGTCCTCACCGTCAAACCAGGTTTGCATCCCTCGGCGGAGCGCCTCGGCCCACCCCTCTGAGGTGTCCGGCACCACCATCGTGGCGGCGCGGCCACCGCTCTGGCGTTTAATGCGCGGCAGCTGCTCAACGTACTGGCGCTCTACGCTGTAGCCAACGCCGCAGCCGCTCATAGATATGATCAGCCCTTCCACAAAGCTGTCGATGCTGTCCACCGGAAGATACGAACAATTGTAAATGGCAACGTTGTTCCGGCGGGCGGGATCTCCGGCCATCGCAAGCAGCCGCATCGACGGCATAACCCGCATGTCGAGAATGCCCTTGTGAATGCGCTGATAGTCCTCTTCCGGGAGGCGGTTCTCCGAGAGTTCCCGCAGATAATCCACGGAGCGCTGCACCGTCTCCAGCCACGTCTCTCGGCGGCCAAGGTCGTAGTCGAAGCGGGAATACTTGTCGTAGAACTGAAACTGTTGAATCGGGGTGGGGAAGTACTGGTCCGCCTGGTCGAACGCTTCTTTTACCTCTGCCGGCACCGCGCGGGTCTGCCGGAGCCGGGCATGCTCCGCGCGATAGAGGATGTACGCCTTGGCGGCGGCGTACTCGCCGTTGGCCTGGAGTACCATCTCCACCACGTCCTGAATGTTCTCAACCGACGGTTCCGGATACTGCGCGGCCACCACATTGACCACCTGCCGCGTGATCTCTTGAATCGGTGTTCCCGGAAGCCGTTCCAGGGAGTCGTAGCAGCGGTCGATGGCACGTTGAATCAGCTTGGAGTCGAATGGAACCACTCGGCCGTCGCGTTTGGTGATCTGCTTCGGTGGCTCTTTCCCACCGGTCAGTTCATCATTGTGTCGAGTTCGGATTGTGGCCGAACGTAAAGCGGCGGATTGGTCCATAGTTCCCCTCCCAGGTCGCTGTTTTTTTAGTAGTGTCCCCTTTGGGACAACGATAAAATCGTACGCCATATGTAGCGTAGGTGACAAGTGTCACGAGCGAGAATTTTCGAAAAATTTTCGTGGAGGAGTAGTTTCGAGAGCTACGGTACCGCGCGTCGTACGGTCGCGGCGGCTGCCTGGATCCACCCGCACGGCGGGTCTTCATCGGGGAATTCCGCCACCTGAATCCCGAGTTGCCGGGTTATTGACGTCTCCACGAGGGTCTCGAGCTGGTGTCCGGGTACGAGAATCAAACGGGGGCGAGTGATGTAATCTAGAACCTCGCGGCGGAACGGAAACCGGCGCGTGATAAGAATATCGGCCGTGCGGGCCCGCTCCAACAGTTCCGGCAACGACGTGTGCCGAAACCGGATGACGGTGCCCAGGGATCGTAACGCCTCCCACGAGGCGTCGTCCTCACACTCCTGCGGGTAGTCCAAAACGACGATCTGCATGTACCATATGATATCTCATAAAGGACACATATGCGAAATTTGAAACTTGCTCACAAGCTTTCGGCGGTGGTGATAGGGATCATGCTCACTATTCTCTTGGTAGTGGGTGTGTTCTCGGCGCGTGACATCAATCGAATGGCCTCCACGGCCTTGGAAGTGAATCAGCGCGCTCAGGCTGCGCTGGTTGAGGATTTGATTGATCAGCTCGAACGGGAGGCGCTCCAGGTGGCCACCGTCCTCGCCGAATCGGAACAGGTGCAGGCCGCGTACCGAGAATCGGACGAGGAAACGGGACGCGCCCAACTCGAAGCCGAGATAACGCCCATCGTCGATATCCTGACTGAGCGGCTGGAGCTCTCGGACCGGTATCGGGTTCACTTTCACAAGCGTCCGGCGGTGAGTTTCTATCGGAGCTGGACCGACCAAGCCGGAGATGATCTGTCGGAGTTTCGGGCGACTATACTCAAGGTGGCGGAAACTGGGGAGGCGCTGCGGACCGTCGAGTTAGGCCGCGGCGGGTTCGTGATTCGCGGGATCGCTCCCATTACCGATGGTGATGAATATCTGGGAAGTGTGGAAGTCTACTTTCAGCCGACGCGGATCGTGCCGTTTCTTGATTCAGAGACTCAAACGGGGATTATCCTGCTCACGAACGCTGCCGCGGCGGAACAGCTCTTCTTTGAGGAAGACTACGACGACTATTTCTTGGGACGTATCGGGGACAGCCTCGTCTCTGCGGTTTCCGATGATTGGCTGGACCCGGAACAGATCGTGGATCCGGAGTTGGTTCGTGAGGTGCAAGAGACGGGCGAGACGGTGCTGACGGCGTCGGGAATGCTGCAAAATGCGTACATCCCGCTCCGCGATTTTTCCGGTGAGATTAACGGGCAAATTATCAGTGTCATGGATGTCTCGGGCTTGCGGGAAGTTGCCCGGGGCCGGATTATCCGGTTGTCGGCAATCGTGTTGGCGATGATTGTGGCGGCAGCGATAGTGCTGGTGTATTTCATCGCCCGCGGTGTGGCGGCACCACTCACGACCACCGCGGACAACCTGAAACAGATCGCCCTGGGCGATGGGGATCTCTCACTCCGTATGCCGGAGACCCGAGCCGATGAGATTGGTCGGTTGGCCCGACACTTTAACAACTTCGTCGGTAATCTGGCTCAGATTGTACGGGCAATCCAGGACACAACGGTGGAGCTTACCGCGAACGCCCAGCGCCTCGATGACAGCTCAGACAACACCCAGCTCTCTGCCAATTCGATTAACGGCTTGGTGATGCGCGTATCGGAGCAGATTCAGGAGCAGGACGCGAGCATCAGTCAGAGCTCCGCTTCGGTAGAGCAGATCACCGGCAATATTGGCTCGTTGGAGCAGGTGATTACACAGTTATCCGAGAGCATTGATGACTCCGCCGCCTCCGTGGAAGAGATGGCGGCCAACATATCTTCCATTACGCGCAATCTCGAGCGTGTGGATGAATACGTGGACAAGCTGGTGAACGCCTCGGAGCGGGGGCGCGAGACGATTCACCAGGTTACCGATCGCATTAACGAGGTGGTTGAGCAGTCTGAACACTTGCAACAGGCGAATCAACTGATCGCTTCGGTGAGTGCTCAGACCAACTTGCTGGCGATGAACGCGGCGATCGAGGCGGCGCATGCCGGAGAGTACGGCCGGGGCTTTGCGGTAGTGGCGGAAGAGATCCGGAGTCTGGCGGAAAATTCCGCGACTCAGAGCAAGATTATCTCCGGCGAGCTCAAGAAAACGCGCACATACATTGAAAACGTCGTATCCGCGAACCACGAGGTTGATGAGGCGTTTGGCTCAATGCGAGAGATGGTGAGCACCGTGAACGATCTGGAGACCAGCGTCCGAGATGCGCTCCGCGAACAGGAGGCCGGCAGCAGCTCCGTGATGGGCAATCTTCAGCAAATGCGCGACATGGGTAGCCAGGTAAACGGGGGAATTTCCGAGATTTCCAACGGCTCCCAAACGATCGTAACGGAGATGACCAAGCTCGTCGAGATTAGTCGCCAGGTGACCGCGCTCATGGAGGAGATTTCCAGTGGTAGCGAGATGATCGGCGCCAACATGGATGAGGTGTCCCAGCAAAGCCGCCGCAACCGGGAGCTCGTGGAGACGGTGAGCGCGGAGTCGCGGCGCTTCAAAGTGTGATCGCGTTACCGGGAGACCGCCTTACCGGGTGATCGCTCGGGCCGGGGTGAGCCGCCGGTGGTGTCCCCCTGCGGTGGCGTCTTGCACGGGGCGGGTCCGCCCGTGGCCCGCCTCGATGGTCGAAACCTGCTCCACGGCGGCACCTCCCAGGTTCACATAGAATTGCGTCCGACGCTCACCGGCGTCCGAGGAATATGGGAGGCGCAGCGCCACTCCGGCGGTAATCTGCAGCGGGATGAGATTGAACTGACCATGCACCGTCACCTCGAGACCGGCCACCGCGTGGTTGTCGGCGGTGAGGGTGGCGTCTTGAAGTCCCGTACTCCCGGAAGCGCCGGCATTTACCGCGGCGGCGTGCGCGGTATAGAGCACGCCCCCCACATCTTGCAGCGATATCCCGCGTGCCGCGATATCCAAGGGCCGAAGCGCTCCGGTGAGGGCGACTCGTCCCAGGAGAGCCGTGTCGGCGGCCTCGATCGCCCCGGCCCCCTCCGGCGCAAAGACTGTCGCCCGCCACGGCAGGTTGTTCACCGCTGCACCGCTTCCGCTCACGGCGACGGCGGCGAGCGGGGTGAGACGAAGCCGGCCGGTCCGCCGTCCGAGTCGCATCGCGGCTGAGGTGACGCCGGCCAGGTCCGGCTCGGGTTGGTCTAGGAGCGGGGGGAGGTAGCGTGCCGCGGCCTGGACCTCTCCGCCGGTGCCGCCCACGATCCGGCTGGAGCCACTGTAGCGATAGCGAAATACGCGCGCCGCCCCACTAAAACTGGTGAACTGCCGCGGATCCGGAGCATCTTCCGCGGAATACGCTCCCCCGATGCGCGCCGCCACCCCTTGGTAGCGGGTCGCGTTCTCGTCGTACCACAGCGGTCGCGTCAGCGACACCGACACATCTCGAACCGTATTTGCCGATCCTGGGGAGGTGATGGTGTAGTCGGTGGTGGCGGCAACCGAGAACGAGGTGGGCCCCGGGGAATAGGTGTATTCCACCGACCCTGACGGCACGCCGTCGGTGGGGTTATATGCGGCAAAGGCCTGGAGATTGTGACGCGCGAGGTTGCTCGTAGCGATTAGTCCTGCTCCCACGTCAAAGCGGGTGCTTCCTGCCACCTCGCCGGCGATCGCCACCGTGGGTACCCACAGGACCGGCCGGGGCAAATCCCAGTAGCGCGTCGACGCAGCGACGATTGGTGCTGCCTCGTCGGGAGACGCGGGCTCGCGAATATCGCCACGGGGAATATCGGTTTCGCTCCCACCGGGAACGTCTCCAGCGGATGCGATCGTCACCGCTCCCACCGGCCGGGGGGTCGGTATGCCCCGTCGCACCGTGTAGCCGTACTCCCGGTAGGTTCCGTAGAGCAGGGTGTCGGGACCGTCGGGGAATCCCGAAACCACGCCCACCTGGTCCGCGAGCAGTCGATCGATTGGCGGCGGTACCTCCGGCACACCGGCGGAGCGGCCGCGGGCGTCGGAAGTTTGCTGCTGCCCGAGGGGGAGCTGTTTCGGCAGGCGGGTGCGGTAGAGCTGCAAGAGCCCCTCGGCATCTCCCACAAACCATAACTCGCGGTCGCCGACGAACTGCGGTTGGTATTCCGCGTCGCCCGCCGAGCCCACGTCGATGCGGTAGACCGGGCTGTAGTGCGGGGAGGCAGCGTCGTCGGACGGCGCGGTCTGGCGGGTACCACCGCCGGCGGCACCCGAGTCCGGGGAGTGACGTCGCGCGAGAACCACGATGGACTGCGTGCCGGCAACGTTCTCCACCACGGCCAGGTAGCGACCATCCCGGGAGAGTGCGGGCATCGAGAGAAACACATCGGAGGGCTCGTAGATCGGCGTACGCTCGCCGGTGTGCGCATCGATGTCCACCACCCGGCTGAACCGGCCGGTGCGCTCGATGGCGATGAGCGTATCGCCGTCTCCGTCCAACGTGGGATGGAAGAGACGGGCGCCCGTGGTTACGCGGCGCTGACCGCCCCCGTCCAGGTCGAAGTGAAAGAGATCGCCGTAACTCACGTTGGCGCCGGCGTCCACGCCCGCCCGATCGGCGCGGTGGACCACTGCCGCCCCAACCGTCCCGTCGGCGGCGATCGCCACAGAGTATTCGTCGAGGGGTGTCACCGCCGCCAGGTACCGCCAGGAGCCGTCTTCCTGGAGCAGTTGAACGCTTCCCGGGTCAAAAGCGCCCCGGTGGAACGCCACCGCTCCCCGGTCGGTGAGCCCCAAGAGATGCCGCTGTCTCAGGGGGTCGCGCTCGTCCACGGGAAGCGCGGGAGGAGCTCCGGAACCGATGGCGGGGTTGTGGCCGTGTTCGGGCCGCGCCGCGCCGGCGGGAAGACTCAACCGGGAGGCGTAGCGCGCGGCCCGCGATTCCACCATCTCCTGGTGAATCTCAGGCCCACTGCGGCCGGTGGTCCGACGGAGGGCGCGACGCATACCGAGAAAAGGCAGGCGCTGAAACTCACGGTTGAGCTCGATAAACGCATCGTCACCGTACTCCCGTAGGAGATGGTCGGTGAGTAGGTATCCGGCGGAGTAGATTCGACCGCGCGGGGGATACGCCGAGGCGACCCCGGCCTGATCGTAGCTGTACATGCGATCGGCCAAAATCGGTGCGACCCACTCCATTTCAAAATACGGATTTCGTCCGCGTCCGCCGGTGGTGAGTATCGTTTCCGCGGTGGTGGTGGGACCCTCCAGCGCCCACCCCGGCAAGAACAAGGTACCCCCGGCGGCGGCGAGCGGTCCAAAGACGCGTGATGCGGTTCCGAAGAATCCAATCGGCTGCATCAGGTGCAGGTAGTGGGTAACCTCATGTACAAAGACCGACTCCAGCCAATCTTCCGTTCGGGCTCCCATCCACGGACCCGCGGGAGCCGCCGTAAACAGCGCCACGTGCGGCGGAAAGGGCGTAAAGAACCCGTTTGCCCGGGCAGTTTGGCCGTAGAGGACCACCGGAATCTGTTCCGACGGCTCATACTGCAGAAACTCCGTGGTCCGCTCCCATACGGAGGGCGCCAGTTCGGCAACGCGGGCGGCGTCGGACGCATCATCTTCTCGGTAGATAATCGTGAAATGGTCCGTGTCGTAGCGGAGCCACTGCTCCCCATAGGCCGCAGTGGGAACCGTGAGGTATACGGCGGCGGCGATGACGAGCCCCAGCGCCGGCAGGATCGGTGCCGCCCGACGGCGGACGTACGCTCTCACAAATCGATCCCCCGAGTGGCAAACATGCGAATCCCCTCCGTGGGAAACTGGGACCGAACCGCTTCCACCTGCTCCCGGACAGCGCGGGCCTCCTCCTCACCGACGTACGTCACGAATACGAAGTTCTCCTCCGGCCAGATATGGTCCCCACGGCGGGGGCCGGCGTGGCCGACTCCCTGAACCTCCGGCAGGAGTGTGTAGTGTTGACCGACCTCGGCCGCCTCCAGCAGCTCCAAGAAATCTTCTTGAATCGATCGATTGGCAATTACCTCAACACGCACGGTGTCACTCATCTCTGCTCCTCCTGGTATCGCTGCAGGCGGCGCTGTTCTCGACGTTGGAGACGGGCGTCGCGCCGCTCGGAGATCCGGTTAAAGATGGCATAGATTACGGGAATCAGATAGAGCGTTAAGAGCGTCGCCACCGTGAGGCCCCCGACCACCGTTTTAGCGATCGGCTGCACTAAGCTGGAACCTTCGCCCGCGGCGAACGCCACCGGCACGAGCCCCAGGACGGTGGTGAGCACCGTCATGAGGATGGGGCGCAAGCGGTTGCCGCCGGCCTCCACACAGGCATCGGTGATCGAGAGTCCCCGCTTGCGGAGGAGGTTGGTGTAGTCCACCAGCACGATGCCGTTATTTACGACGATTCCTACGAGCACCACCAGACCGACCGCCGTAAAGAGGCTAAAGTTGGTTCCCGTGGCCACATACAACACGATCACTCCAATCAACGTGAGCGGAATCGTGAACAAGATAATAAAGGGATCGAGAAAGGACTCGAACTGGCTTGCCATGACGCCGAACACGAGAAAGATCGAGATCAGAAGCACATAGACAAATGTCCGACCATACTCTTGCAGATCCTCAAAGTCACCGCCGTAGGTGATAATCAGTTCCTCGCTGGAGGGTATTTCTTCCTGGATCAACCGTTGAATCTCCGGCATTACCACGTTAATCGTCTCACCTGAGGCCAGGCCGGCGGTAATGGTGAGCGTCCGACTCTGATCCTCACGGGTAATACTGACCGGTCCGGTGCTTCGCTCCAACGAAACAAAGCTGGACAAGGGGATTTGCTGCCCAAACTGATTGTTAATGACGATCTTATCCAGGTCGGGGATCTGATCACGCCCCCGTTCCTCCAGGAGAAGGAGAATATCGTATTCGTTGCCGCCGGTGCGGTAGCGTCCGGCGGTAACGCCGTCAATATTGGCCCGAACCTCCTGGCCGACGGTCTGCACATTGAGTCCCAACTGGTACGCCTTTTGTCGGTCGATGACGATTTCTACCTGCGGAAGTCCTTCCGAAAGGTTCATCTGCGGTTCCGTGGCTTCCGGAACCTCATCCTCGATAAGCTCAATAATCCGATCTCCCGTCTCTCGCATGAGATCGCGGTCGTCGCTGCGGAGCGTAATCTCAACGGGAGAGGCGTTAAACCCACCACCCCCGGGGCCGCCGCCACCACCAAAGGAGAAGACCGCCCCGGGAAAGTTGTCGAAGTAGCCCCGAAGGAGCTCCTGTACTTCCCGGGCGCTCATTTCCCGTTCCTCAAATGAGGGTAGTATGATCGTGAGGCTGCCTTGGCTGGTGTCCGCGGCGCCCAACCCAAAGAAGGAGCGCTCTCCCGCTTGCACGATAACGTCCTCGTACGCCGGAATTTCCGACACGGCGATCGCTTCCAGCCGCTGCAGAACCGATCGCGTTACTTCCAGCCGCGTGCCGATCGGCATTTCCACATCAAGCGTCACTGAATCTTCTTCCTGCTCCGGGGTAAATTCGAATCCGGTCATGGGAATCATGAACAGACTGCCCCCAAATGCTGCCAAAACCAGCACGATAACGATCCATTTGTGTCGGAGCGAGAACGCCAAGCTTCGCTTGTATCCGTTGTCCAAATTGGTGAACATCCGGGCCATGCCGTCGTCCACGCGCCTGAGGATTCCCCGGAGGGGCCGCTGCTTGCGCGAATAAATCGGCAAATAGTGGCTGGTAAGCACGGGAATGAGAAACACCGCCACCGCCAGCGAACTCAAAAGCGAGATCACCACCGTAAAGGCGAGATCGCTAAAGAGCTCGCCGATCACCTCCAACTGGGAGCGAAAAATCGCCAAGGGAACAAACACGAACACGGTGGTGAGGGTGGAAGCGGTAATGGCCGTAATCATTTCTTGACTTCCGAGAATGGCGCTGGCGGTGAGTTTTGCGCCCTTCTCCCGGTAGCGAAAGATGTTCTCCAGGATAACGATACTGTTGTCCACGAGCATTCCGATTCCCAAGGCGAGACCGGTGAGGGTCATCAGATTGAGCGTCAGTCCCGCAAAGAACATAAACATCAGCGTCACCACAATGGATACCGGAATTGATATCGCGATGATAAGGGTTGTTTTGATACTACGCAGGAAGAAGAACAAAATGAGTACCGCCAATACGCCACCGGTAATGGCGGAGTTGGATACATCCGCCAAGCTATCGCGGATCAGCGTGGTGGTGTCTTCCACCACACTCACCTCTACGCCCACCGGCAGCGACTCATTGATGCGTTCCAGCTGTCCAATGACGTTGTCCGCCACCTGCACCGAATTGGTGCCGCTCTGTTTCTGCACCGTCACGAAGACGCCGGGTTCGCCGTTGATGAACACCGAGCTCGTTTCGTCGCGATATCCATCGTAGACGTTGGCAATATCGCGGAGGCGTACTCCCGCCGCCGGCGTGACTTCGCCCGAATTGGGGTCCTGACCGGGCTGGTCGCGATAGGCCACCACCGTGTCACGGATCTCTTCAATGGAGTCATATTCACCGGCGGTACGAATCAGGTAGTTCACGTTACCTTCGGTGATATTGCCGGCGGAGACTTGAGCATTGTTGGACCGGAGCGTATTGGCAATTTGGGTAAAGTTGAGCTCGTACGCCTCCAGTCGGTTTTGGGGAATCTCTATGCGGACAATGCGCTCGCGACCGCCCTGGACTCCGGCCAGCGCCACCCCTTCGATCTGTTCCAGACGGGGCTGTACCGTATTCTCCGCCAGTTCCCGTAGTTCCTCCGGACTGCGATTTCCGGACATCTCCAGCTGGAGGATCGGAATAAGCGCCGGGTCAAATTTGAAGATCTGTGGTGTGGTCGCCTCATCCGGAAGCGCCTCTTTTACCAGCTCCAGGCGGTCGCGGACCTCGTTGGTGGCCTCCGTCATATCCGTTCCGTAGCTGAACTCCATCTGCAATTGACTGGAGCCCTCACTGGAGGTGCTGGTGATCGTCTCGATATTGCTGACGTTGGAGAGCTGCCCCTCCAGCGGACGGGTGACGCTGCGCTCAATTTCCTCCGGACCGGCGCCTTCATAGTTGGTAAACAGAATCAGCACCGGAGGATCGATTTCCGGAAAGAGATCGATCGCCAGATCGCTGGTGGTATACAACCCGAACCCAAAAACCAGCGCAAATATGATGAATACCGTGGTCGGTCGCGAGACAACGCGTGTGCTCATGCTCATGACCGCCCCCTACCGCACCGTGTCTTCGGCGGTCAGCGGTTCCACGGTGTCCACCACCCGGACCTGCGAGCCGTCTTCCAGCAGATTCTGTCCCTGATACACCACGCGCTCGTCCGGGGCGAGGCCTTCGGTTATTTCCAGCTTGTTGTCGATCTCGATACCCGGATTGACGACCCGTCGTTCGACGGTGTCCTCGTCGGTCACCACATAGACAAACGTTTCTCCGAATCGCCGAATCACTACGTCTGCGGGGACTTTGACGATATTGTCTTTCTGCTCAGTGATTACGCGCACCTCGGCAAACATACCGGCGCGAATCACCGGGTCCGGCTCCTCGAAGCGCAAGGTCACTTCCAGTGTACGGGTGAGGGGATCCACCACCGGGCTGAGGTCCGTAACGGTGGCGTCAAACGTGCGGTCGGGAAAGGCGTCGAGACTGACCACCGCCGGTAGGCCCTCCGCCACTTTGGAAATCAATCGCTCCGCCACGTTCACTACAATCTCCAGGTCGTTGGTTCGTGAGACTTGCGCCACCGGCGATGATGGGGATATTTGGGCGCCGACTCGTGCCGGAAGCCTCGTAATCGTGCCGGCGATCGGCGCGCGCACGGGGCTCAGGGCAAAGTTCTGTCCTGGACGGGAGGGGTCGACCTCGGCGATCCTCTCGCCGGCCTCCACCGTCTGACCTACCCGGACGTACAGCCGCGCCACCTCGCCATTGGTATCGGAAAAGACGTCGACGCTGGCGGTGGTCTGTACATCCCCGTTTATCTCAATGTAGTCGTTGATTTCCCCTTGTACCGCTGGGGTGACGTTTACGGCGAACACCGTGTCCACGTTCTCACCACCGGTGACCTCCTCGTCGGGGGCATCGCCATTCTGGCTGTCACCGGCCATCTCTCCTGGAGAGCACGCCGCCAGGGTGGCAAGCAGTGCTAGCGCCATGGTGGTTGCCAGCCGCCGGCCGGCACGTCGGATTGGTGCGTTCATTCTTGGATCTCCCTTATTTCATTGAGTGTTGCGTTCATCTCGTATTCCAGTTCGAGAATGCTGTCCATGATGTTCTTTTTCTCCTCCAGGAGGTTGAGCTCGGCGTCCTGTAATTCCACCTCCGCCGTCTGGACCTCCAGCAAGTCCCGAAGCCCGTTGTTGTAGCCTACTTCCGCCAAGTCATAGGCGCGTTGCGCCAACTCCACGTTGCGCTCCAGGGCGCGGAGGGTCTGACTACTATTACGAATCTGCAGCAGCAGTCCGCGGACGCTGATTTCCGCCCCACGCAGCGCTTGTTCCACATTGAGCCGGTTTTGTTCCAGTTGCATATCGAACTCCGAAAGCTGGTTGCGGGTCCTGCTGTAGGGAAGCCACGCATCCAACGGTTGCACGATGGAAACGGTGAACGCTCCGCTGCGCTGGGACCAGTTGTCGCCGTCAAACCAATTGTCGTCCCAGGGATCGCCGCTAAAGGAGGGATCCAGGTTGAATCCGAACCGTAGGTAGGGGGCGCGTCCCGATTGCGAGTCGAGGTCGGCGGCTCGTCGTTGTTCCCGCAGCAGGTGCGCCGCCTTCTCCAGCTGTTGGATATCAAAGCGTTGCCGGAGCACCGCTCGTTCTACGGTGGTGGTATCAAAGGTGATATCCGGCGGATCGATCTCACCAACCGGATCGATTTCCGCCGAGAGGGAGAGGCCGACGCTATTCTTGAACGCCAGCACCGCCTGTTGGTAGGAGGTCTCCAGGCCGGTCAGTGACGGCCGCAAGTTCTCAAGGCTTACCTGGCTCGAGAGGAGGTCGTACTCATCAATGAGTCCGTTATCAAAGTTGGCCTGCGCTTGCTCGTAGCGCTGTTCGGCGTTGGCGATCTGCTGTTCCTGGAGCGCGATCCGGCGCTTCAGCAGTAGAAGATCGTAGAACTGCTGGCTCACGTCCCGTTCCACCTGGGCCCGCGCCTCCGCCA
>JBMCMH010000072.1:0-13887 GCA_048614515.1 Alkalispirochaeta sp.
GAGAAGGCGCTTCCGGCGTTCGGGAGTTGGAGGGAGGCGTTGGAAACCACTGCCCGCACCGGGTACGACTTTCTCGAAATGTCGATCGATGAGTCGGATGAGCGCATCGCGCGGCTGTGGTGGAGCTCCGCCGAGGTTCGACCGTTGCGACAAGCGATCGCGGACACCGGTGTGCCGGTACGCCATCTCTGTCTCAGTGGCCATCGGCGATTTCCCTTTGCGTCCGCCGATCACGCTACCCGGGAAAAGGCATGGGAAATGATGCGCCGCGCGATCGATCTCAGTGTTGAGGTGGGTGTGCGCATCATCCAGACGCAGGGTCACGACGTGTATTATGAAGAGAGTACTTCAGACACCCAGGCGCGGTATCGCGACGGATTGGCCCGTGCCGCCGAGATGTGCCGGGAAGCGTCGGTGATGCTGGCCTTGGAGAACGCGGATCTCCCCATGATGGGCTCTCTCGACCAAACCAGCCGATGGATCGAGGCGTGCGGAAATCCCTGGCTGCAGATGTATCCTGATTTGGGAAACTCCATGGCCCACGGGCATGATGTGGTAGACGAGTTGCCGCGCAATCTGCACCACATTGCGGCCGTCCACGTCAAGGATGCCCGGCCGGGAGAATTTCGCCGGGTCGCCTTCGGCGAGGGGATTGTTCCGTTCGAGAACGCGTTTGCCGTGCTGGATGAATTAGGATACCGCGGTCCGCTGGTGATCGAGATGTGGAACGAAAACAACGAGGACCCGGAAGCGGTAATCCGTGACGCCCGCACCTGGGTCCTCGAACGAATGAAATAGACTGCGCGATGACGTTACGCGCCGCGAGCGTCGCGGACGGCAGCCATGAACTCTTTCACGCGGTTGACGTCTACTTCATTCCAGATGTAGCCGTCCCGCTTGAGCGCCGTACCTACGATCGCGCCGTCGGCCACCGATAGTTGCTGCGCCACGTTGGACACGCGCACTCCGGTGTTGGCAAAGACCGCGGTACCGGGGACGATGTCCTTCACGATCTTGAGCTGTTCTGCGGAGGTTTCCGCTCCCGCGGTGAGCCCCGAGACGCATAATCCGTCCGGCTCCGCATTGAACACGGTGGATTTCGCGATGTCCGCCAATGAACGCTCTCCGAGGTAGGCGGCCGCCTCCGGCACGATGTTGAACAATAGCCGCACATCATCTCCCGAAACTGCAGCCCGGTGTCGTACTACCTCGCCACAGTTTGTATTCCACATGCCGAAATCGCTGCCATAGACCCCGGTAAAGATTTCCCGCACAAATCCCGCCCCGGTGGCCACCGCGAGATCGATGCTGGCGGTTGGATCCCAGAGTACGTTGACCCCGAAGGGGACGGTGACCATGTGTTTTACTTCACCGATCACCCGGGCCATAGTAGCGGTAGTAATGGCGTGAACGGTAGTGAGATACGGGAGGCTCGACTCATTCGAGAACATAATCGCATCAACACCGCCTGCTTGCAGCGCTTCCACCTCGCGCGCGACGAAATCCACAACGCCCTGCACACCGCGGCCGCGATCATATTTGGGGTCTCCCGGAAGCGCGGGCATGTGACACATCGCGATAACCGGCTTCACGGTCTTCAGCTCTTCTTGTAACCACTTCATCATAACTCCTCTGTGTGTGTGATATCGCCGGCATCGGCGACTATAATCTCTACCGAGTGCGCGCGTAAGGTGTCTCTCAGGTCGCCGGTCGGTGGCGCGTCCGTCACGAGCACATCGACCTCATCGTATGTGCAGATGGAGCACAGCTTGGTGTGCCCAAACTTGCTGGAATCCACCAAGGCCACCACGCGCTCCGCGGAGGCGATCATGGCTCGCTTCACCGCGGCGTCTTCCATGTTAAATTCCGTCAGGCCCCCCGACGCCGACATCCCGGCAGCCGAAAGAAACAACGTCCTGAAATGAAACTGAGACAACGCCGCTTCCGCCAGCGCGCCGGTAAGCGTGAGTTCCCCGCGCCGAACCTGACCCCCGGTAACGATTACGAGGTACGAGGGATTCTCACTCAGTTCGCCGCCGATCGACATGCTGGGGGTAATGACGATCAATCGCAGGTCCGTGGCATCCCGCAGCTCCTCGGCGAGGTACATCATCGTGGAGCCCACGTCGATCGCGATAGAATCCCCCGGTGCACAGAGCCGTACCGCCGCGGCAGCTATGCGTTGTTTTGCCGCGGCGCGCTCCCCGTAGCGCATCATAATGGCCGGTTCAAAGCTGCGTTGCGTCTCGTGGATCGCGCCGCCGTGGGTGCGGCGGGCGTAGCCCATCCGTTCCAGTTCGGCCAGGTCCCGGCGCACCGTCATTTCAGAGACGTTTAGATCCCGTCCGAGTTGCGCCACGCTCACCATATGATGCTTTGCCAGTCGCAGCATGATTTCGGCGCGCCGTTCCCGTATGTTCATTTCATGAAAACTCTACCGTAGAACGTGTTCGAATGCAACGATAAATATTGACGCGAGCTAAAACTGGGTGTACGGTTTTACTATAAAATTTTAAAGCAGGTGACGAAACGATGCTAACCGGGCTCCAGGACCCTCGAAACGATCAGATTGCCATGACGCTGGTAGACCACTCGACTCGCGTGACGGACGGGGACCGGGTGGTAATCGTCATGCGGGAACCGGAGACGTTTCCCATAGCCCGGGCGGTATCCGCCCAGTGCACCCGGCGCGGCGCCTATGTGCAGACGCTCTTCTATTCGGCGGAGATGCAGGGCGACATTCTGCGCTTGGGCTCGGACCAGCAGGTCGGGTGGGTGCCGGAACTGTGGCACCACGCCATGGAATGGGCCGATGTGTGTATCGACATTCGCGGGTTCCGCAACCGCCACGAATACGAGGGCGTGTCCACGGAGCAGCTCACGCGCATGCGCCAAGCGGAGGGAGAGATCTCGGCGATGCGCACCGCGCACACCCGCTGGACACTGCTGCGCGTGCCAAACGAGGCGTTTGCTCAGCAGGCGGGAAAGAGCATGCGGGAGGTTTCCGATTTCTTCTACCGGTCGGTCCTGCAGGATTGGGACCGCGAGGCGGAGAGGTACGAGAAGCTCCGCAGTGCTTTGGAAGGAACGCAGAACGTCCGGATCGTTGCGGCCGGCACTGATCTCTCCTTTTCCACCGCGGGGCGACGATACATCGTTGATGACGGGCGAATTAACATGCCTGGGGGCGAGGTATTTACCGCGCCGGTGGAAGAATCGGTCAACGGCACGATTCAGTTTGAGCATCCCGGTGTCTTTGCGGGGGTCTTTATGGAAGATATCAGGCTCACCTTCACGGACGGCGTCGTAACGGACGCCACGGCGGCATCAAATGAGACGTTTCTCCACCAATTGTTGGATATGGATGATGGATCCCGTCGGGTAGGGGAGTTTGGAATCGGCACCAATGGGCAGATGACGTTTTTCACCAACGACATTCTCTACGACGAAAAGATTCTTGGGACGATTCACATCGCGTTGGGACGGTCGTACACAGAATGCGGTGGAATCAACCAGTCCTCCTTGCATTGGGACATTGTGAAGGATCTGCGGACGCAGGGGACGGTATATATCGACGGCGAACCGGCGTTCGAGACGGGCGTCTGGACCGCAGTAGCAGAGTAAACGGTAGATCAGAAGGAGGCGACAGCTATGGCAGAGTATGTACTAGGAATTGATGCGGGTACTGAGAGTTTTCGCGCCGGTGTGTACGACCGGACGGGGCGTTGTCTTGGGTTTGGGGTGAGTGCCAACCAGAACATTCACCGCCATCCCGCTTGGGGCGAGCAAGAAATCGAACGGTGGGAGACCGCGTTGGTAGAGTCGATTCGCGGTGCCCTGGAGGCTTCCAAGGTTGATCCCGGAGAAATCGGAGGAATCGGCCTCGACGGTACGAGCTGCACCGTAGTGTTTCTGGACGGAAACGGAGCACCGTTGCGGGACGCGATTATGTGGATGGACATTCGCGCCGCCAAGGAAGCTGAAGAGATCGCCGCCACCGGCGACGACGCCCTGGAATATATCGGCCATGCCAATCTCTCGGCGGAGTGGTTTCCCTGCAAGGTGTTGTGGACCAAACGGCACGAGCCGGATGTGTATAGCCGGGCCGAGACGATCTTCGAGCAGACCGACTGGATGGTCTACCGGTTGACCGGAGAAATTACCGGCAATATCAATACCGCCACGGCCCGGTGGTTTTATAACGATCGCAAAGGTGGACTGCCGGAATCCCTCTACAATCGAATCGGATTGGAAGATATCCAAGAAAAAGTTCCCCAAAGAATTTTAAAAATTGGCGAAAATGCGGGAGGTCTCACCGCCGAGATGGCGGAAAAGACCGGTCTCCCGGCGGGAATTCCCGTTGCCGGCGGTGGCGCCGACGCCTATATCGGCGTAATCGGGGTAAATGCACTGCGGGCGGGGAAAATGGCCCTAATCACCGGATCGTCGCAGTTGCACATCGGCGTGTCGCCGATTGAGGTTCACACGAAAGGGCTCTTCGGCAGTTTCCCGGATGCGCTGCTTCCCGGGCTCAACTTTGTGGAGGCGGGCCAAATCTCCACAGGTAGCGTACTCAAGTGGTTCTTGTCGAACTTCGTCAACAGCGAGATCGAAAAAGAGGCGGAGCGTATCGGTGGTTCCGTGTACGACGTCCTCAACGCGCGCGCCGCGGAGCTGAGCCCCGGCAGTGACGGACTGGTCGTGTTGGAGCATTGGCAGGGAAATCGTACCCCTTGGGTAGATGCGAACAGCCGCGGGGTTATCCGGGGGCTCACGCTCAGTCACACCCCTGCCCACATCTACCGGGCGATCATGGAATCGGTAGCGTACGGCACGGAGATGATCATTCGCCGCATGAATGAAGCCAACTTCGCCATTGATGAGATCATCGCCTGCGGGGGCGCCACGCAGAGTGATCTGTGGATGCAAATCCATGCCGACGTCACCGGGAAGCCGATTTCGATTCCCACCGAGCAGCAGGCGGTCAGTCTCGGCGCAGCTATTACCGCGACGGTCGTGGCGGGAATGTACGGCAGTATTCAGGAAGCGGCCGATACGATGGTGACCGTGGCAAAACGAATCGAACCTATTGCGGAGAATACCGAGAAGTATCGCGAATATGTGGACCAGTATGATGCGACGTATCACGCCTTGAAGGATCACTCGCGACGGCTGGTGGCAACCGTCAACGCTCAGGAGGAAAAGTAGGTATGGGAGAAACAGGTATGGAAAAAAAACTGTCAATCGAAGAGGCGACGGCATCTTCGCTGGAGAAGTATGGAGAACTGCTTACCAACGCCGATACAGCGCCTGCCGCGGACAACGACGTCTTCGCGTTCTGGAACGATGTATCCGTGGGAGACTTTGAGGGGGCCGCATCGTTTGGGATGGTTCACACCAAGCCCGGTGACCTGCGGGTACCGATGTTGGAGCGTCATGTGAGAACCACGGAAACGTTGGTTCCCCTGGATGAGGACATCGTATTAGTCCTGGCGGAACCCAGTAGTGGAGAACTCCCCGACCTGGAAACGGCCCGAGCCTTCAAGATCCCCCGGGGAGCGGGAATCACCCTGAAGCGCGGTACGTGGCACTACGTCCCGCTGGTTCCGAGCAAAATTGATGCGCGCACCCTGGTGGTGTTCCGTCAGGGTACACCTGCGGAGGATCTTGAGGTTCGGCAACTTGCCGACGAGTTCGGAACGACGATTGAGGTGATGCAGTAGTGGCCGACATGAACGATTCCGCGGCGCGCACCGTCCGAAAACTCACACGAACGGAAGCCGGCTACCGTTGGGATGGGGTGGCCGTCAAGGAATACCCCGCCACCGGGACGGTCTCCGACCGTGTCACCAAGCAGGTCCTGTTTGCGCCGGACGAACGACTCCCGGCGGAATGGCGCTACTTTGAGGTGTCCCCGGGAGGATACTCCGGGCTGGAGAAGCATCAGCACGTCCATGCGGTGATGGTGCTCCGCGGAGCGGGGCGGGTCCTCGTGGGAGAAGAGGTCTGGTCAATTCAGGAGCACGACCTGGTATATATTCCTCCCGAGACGTGGCACCAATTCTACGCCGCCTCGGACAGTGCTCTGGGGTTTCTGTGTTTAGTAAATGGAGAGCGGGATCGGCCGACGCGCCCCTCCCCCGCCGACATCACAGAACTGGAAGAAAAATCGAAACTATCGGGGATAATCCGGTATTAGCCGTTCCGCGCGGCCGGGTCCGCGCGGAATTATTCCCACGGCGCGCAAATTTTTCATTGACAGTCGCCAGTTTCGTGCTAGAATTACTTAAACAGGTTTTAGTAAATGTTTATAGAACGGGAGTTCGATGATGATGAAGAAGTTCATTAACAAGCCGGAAAATTTTGTAGACGAGATGCTGGAAGGAATCCTTGCGGCGCATCCTGATCAGCTCCGCAATGTAGCGAACGATCTGCGCTGTATCGTCCGTGCGGACGCTCCGAAGGACGGTAAAGTTGCCTTGGCCACCGGCGGTGGATCGGGCCATCTGCCGCTCTTCCTCGGATACGTTGGGCAGGGCATGCTTGACGGCTGCGCGGTGGGCGGCGTGTTCCAGAGTCCCAGCTCGGAACAGGCCCTGGAAGTTACCAAGGCGATTCACGGTGGCAAAGGCGTCCTGTACATCTACGGCAATTACGGCGGAGATATCATCAATTTTGACATGGCGGCCGAGATGGCCGAGATGGAAGACATCCGGGTTGAGACGTACGTTGCGGGAGAAGATGTTGCCAGCGCGCCGAAAGGCGAGGAAGGTAAGCGCCGCGGCGTTGCCGGAATCTTCTACGTATATAAGTGCGCCGGTGCAAAAGCAGATGAAGGTGCCGACTTGGATGAGGTAAAGCGCGTGGCCGAGCTTGCCGGAGCCAATGTACGCACGATGGGTGTGGCGCTCTCCCCTGTGATTGTCCCTGAAGTTGGAAAACCATCCTTCACCATTGGTGAGGGTGAGATGGAAATCGGCATGGGGATTCACGGCGAGCCAGGTATTCGCCGGGGCAAACTGCTCACCGCGAACGAAGTGGTTCAGGAGATGATGGACCAGATCATGCCCGACCTGCCCTATCAGAAGGGCGACGAGGTATCAGTGCTGATTAACGGTCTCGGCGCCACACCGAAGGAAGAGCTCTACGTGGCGTATCGGTCCGTGGCGCAGATCCTCGAAGAGCAGGGAATCTCAGTGGCCAAGGTCTACGTTGGAGAGTTCGCCACATCGCTCGAGATGACCGGCTTCTCCATTTCGATGCTCAAATTGAATGACGAGCTCAAAGGGCTCCTGATGAAAGGTGCTCGGACGCCGTTTTTTGAGCAGGCGAACCTCTAAGCGTTGAGCTGCGGAAGGAGCACGCGATGCTGACGATCGATACTGCCAAGGAGATCCTGCACAACTTGAACCAGGTTATGGCGGAGAACCAGGACTATCTAATTCAGATCGACAGCGTCATCGGTGACGGTGACCTGGGTCTGACGATGAGCAAAGCGTTTCGGACGGCCGACGAGCAGTTGGCCGGAGCGGACGAGGACGATGTGGGAATGTTCTTTGCGAAAGCCGGCATGGCGATGGCAAAGGCTGCCCCGTCCACGATGGGATCCTTAGTGGCTACCGGCTTCATGAAAGGCGGCAAGGCGGTCAAAGGTAAGTCCGAATGGGCGGCCGCCGACGTGGCGACGTTCTTCCGGGCGTTCTCGGATGGAGTGATGGAGCGGGGCAAAACTCAGCCGGGAAATAAGACGATCGTAGACGTTCTGGACCCCGTTGCCGGTGCGCTGGAAGCGGCCGTAGATACCGGTGCTGATTTCGCGACGCTGGCGGAGCGCGCGGTGGAAGCTGCCCGGCAGGGGGAGGAAGCCGCCCGGAACATGACTTCCCAGCACGGGAAGGCGGCGATCTACCGAGAGCAGACGGTAGGAAAGCAGGATCCCGGCGCCGCCGCGGGTCTGCTGATTGTGCAGGGATTTTTCTCTGTTTTTTGATGTGGATAAAACGGTGCGGCCACCGACGGGCAGAAGCTCCCGGGTCCGTGCCGGAAAAAAGATTTTCCTGAAGGAGGGAAGTGTTATGCGGAAAACAGCGATACTGTTTGTTGTTCTTTCGACAATCGTTGCAGGAATCGCGTTCGCCGGTGGCCAGGGAGAACAGGCTGCGGAGGACGAGCAATTCGAAATTGCAATGGTAGTCAAGGTTGAGGGCGTCGCGTGGTTTGACAATATGCGACTCGGAATTGAGCGTTTCAATGAAGAGCATGACGATGTTCGCGCGTGGCAAACCGGTGCGGACACCGCGGACCCGGCAGCGCAGGTGCGAATTGTGGAAGACCTGATCGCGCAGGGCGTAGATGCAATTCTCATCGTACCCAACGATCCTGAGTCATTGGTGCCGGTGATTGAGCGGGCGCGAGCGCAAGGCATTGTGGTAGTTACGCATGAGGCGTCAAACATCCAGAATGCGGATTTTGACCTGGAAGCGTTTGACAACGCCGAGTACGGCGCTCACATGGCTTCGATCATGGCCGAGTGGATGGACGGCGAGGGACTGTGGCAACCATTTGTGGGCCACCTCACCTCAACGACTCACAACGAATGGGTTGATGGTGAAGAGGCGTTCCTGGAAGAGAACTTCCCGGACATTACGCTTGCAAACTCTCGGCGTGAGGACGAAGAGAATCAGCAGCTCGCCTATGAGCGAACCCTCGAGATGCTTCGTTCCAACGATGACATCAAAGCGATCATGGGAAGTGCTATGTCCACGGCGCCCGGAGCCGCGCAGGCCATTGAAGAGCTCGAGCTCGTCGGTGAAGTCGCAGCCTTTGGTACCTGTCTTCCGTCGGTTGCCGGTGACTACATCGAAAGCGGTGCGGTTCAATCGATCCATTTCTGGGTACCGGCTGATGCGGGATATGCAAGTGCCAGCATCGCCTACAACCTCCTGAAGGGTGAGGAAATTACGGAAGGTATGGACCTTGGTGTTTCCGGATACGAGAGTGTCTCGATTCAGGACAACGACGCCGGTGTGCCGGTCGTATACGGTCAGGCGTGGCATGACGTGAACCAGGACAACCTCGATGACTGGCGAGATGACGACGGGGACTGGGAGCTGTAAGCGATCAGCCCTCTATTCGTAGTTACGCTACGGTAGATTGTTTGTGCACCACCCATTCGCGATCCCGCGAATGGGTGGGCTTGCACCTCACTCGCAGGTACGTGCCCCCCGTCAGGACTGAATGCCTTTTGGAACAGATGGACGCCATGAATCGTCTGGTGCGAAAGGCACTTGAGGGACATACCGGCAAATAGACACCATTGAGGAGATTGCGCGCAGATGGCGGAGCCAATACTTGAAGTAAAGAACATAAGCAAGTCGTACGTCGGGGTTCAGGCCCTCAGTGACGTGAGTATGTCCGTTGATCCGGGCGAGGTACGCTGTCTCGTCGGTGAGAACGGATCAGGAAAATCTACGTTAATAAAATCGATCGGTGGAGCGGTAGCGGCCGACGCCGGCGAGATTATAATTGGTGGCGTTTCCTTTGGGACGTCGGTCCATCCGGTGGATGCGATTCGTCATGGAATCCAGATCATCTATCAGGACTTGAGTCTCTTTCCAAATCTTACTGTGGCCGAGAACATCTCAATGAACGGCATGATCGAGCAGAAGCGCCGCCTCACCAATTGGAAAGAGATGCGGCAGATCGCACAAGAAATCCTTGATCAGCTTGAGGAAGATCTTGATGTTGACATGCCCCTCGACCAGTGTTCCATGGCGCAACGTCAGATTGTGGCGATCTCTCGGGCACTCACGCAGGGCGCCAAGCTGATCATTATGGATGAGCCCACCTCCGCGATCACGGCGGAAGATGTGGCGCATCTGTTTAAGACCGTTCGGCAACTGAACGCTCAAGGCGTGGCGATGGTGTTTGTGAGTCACAAGCTCGACGAGGTGTTTGAAATAGCGGATACCGTGACGGTGCTTCGGGACGGCCGGAAAGTTGGAGACTATCCCGCCGGTGAGTTGGATCAGGAGAAACTGACGTACCTCATGAGCGGTCAGAACTTGGAGTACAAGCCGTTTTCGTTTGATCCTGAAGCTGAGGGAGCGCCGCTGTTGCTTGAGACGCGAAGCCTGAGCCGGCATGAACAGTTTGAAGATATCGACCTGAAGATCTACGGCGGCGAAGTGGTAGGGTTAACCGGACTGGTTGGGTCTGGAAGGACGGAGCTTGCGCTGTCGTTGTTCGGGCTCAATCCTGCCGATCAGGGAGAAATCCTCATAGACGGAAAACCGGTGCGCATTACCGGTCCTCAAGATGCAAAGCGCCACGGCATTAGTTACCTGCCGGAGGATCGTCACGGGCAGGGCCTGTTCGAAGACCAGACGATCGCCGATAACGTGGTCGTTACCGTGATAGATCGACTGCGGGAAATGCTTGGCCTCGTGGACACCAAGAAGCGCGATGGAGTCTGGCGCCAATGGATAGACCGCCTTCGCGTTAAGACTCCAAGCGCCCAAAACGTGGTTTCTACCCTTTCCGGCGGGAATCAGCAGCGGGTCGTGCTAGCGAAATGGCTGGCCCCGGAGCCAAAGGTCTTCATCTTGGACGGTCCCACGATCGGAGTGGATGTTGTATCCAAGGCCCGCATCCACGACGTGGTGCAAGAACTCGCGCGCTCGGGCATTGGGGTGCTGGTCATTTCCGATGAGGTAACTGAGATCATGCAGGTATGTAGCCGGGCCCTGGTTATGCAAGACGGGCGCATCGTTGCCGAATTCCGGGATCTGCAATCAGTTGAGGCGGAGGAGATTTCGAGTGTGATCGCTCACAAACAAGACGCTGAGGTGCTGTCGTGATTGACGTGAAAGATGTAGGACGAACGCTGCTACGGCGGCATGAGACATATCTGGTGGTACTTATCCTTGTATTTTCAGCGGCGGTTGCCAACGCGTCTCCGGCGTTTCTCACGGCAGGCAATCTGCTCAGTGTGCTGCGCGGGGGTGCCGGCCTTGGAATCCTCTCGGTGGCGTTCTTTGTTGCACTGATTGGAGGCGGAATCGATATTTCGTTTCCGGCGATCGCGATCTCCGGGCAGTACATCGCGATTCAGACCATGCTTGCGCTGAATCTCGATAGTATTGCAGTGGCGTTTCTCATCTCAGTAACGGTGGGTATCGTTTTTGGGCTGATCAACGCATTTTTTATCACTCGATTTAAGATCCAGGCAATGATCGTGACCCTGGGGACCTCGAGCTTATACCACGGAGCCCTGCTGGAGTTTGTGGGGACGGATTCCGTCAATGTGGGTCAGATGCCGACTTCGATTACCACGTTCGGGCGTATGGCCGTAATGCGATTTGAGACGCCGGGTGGTCTTCAGAGTGTGTCGATCTTCGTGGCAATCCTTGCCGCTGTTGTATTGGTAACGTGGTTTATCCTACGCCACACGATGCTGGGCCGTGGGATCTATGCGATCGGTGGCGATATGGAAGGTGCCAAGCGTGCGGGGTTCAACGTCACCCGAATCCAGTATTTCATCTTTGGCTATGTAGGGCTGCTGTCCGGAATTATGGGAATCATGCACGTCGCCCTTATTCGGTATGCGCACCCCGCCAACATCGTCGACGACACGCTCTTACGTGTCATTGCCGCGGTTATCCTCGGAGGAACCAGCATAACCGGTGGCCGGGGAACGCTCACGGGCACCATGTTGGGAGTGCTGCTCATCGTGCTGCTCGATCGGCACCTCATTATGCTCGGCGTGCCACCGGCGTGGACCGAGTTTTTTGTCGGTGTCGTTATCGTTGGTGGTGTCCTGGCAACGCATCTGCGGATGAAGTTTGAGAAGCATCGGAAGGGCGAGCTCGTTGTCGAGCGCGCACACTAAATCGGAGGAATACGTCTTGACTGCAAAACGATCAAACAACCTTACCCTATTGATCCTCTTCGTTGTGGTGACCGCCGCGGCGGTAATCGCGATGCCCGGTCAATTCCTTCGGCTTGGAAATCTGCAGAATATGATGCGAAACCTCCCGGAGTATGGATTGTTGGCGTTCGGGGTGATGCTCGCCATGACGATAGGAGGAATCGACTTGTCCGGAGTCTCGGTACTCAGTCTATCGGGAGTGGTTGCCTCACTCATCCTCTCTCAGCATGAGGCGCTCGGATTGCCGACGGGAGTCGTGATTATCTTGGCAATCGCCGCGGCGATCGGCACGGCCACGGTATGCGGGCTCATAAACGGATTGATCATCTCCGCCGCCAGCGTTCCCGCCATAATTGCGACCCTGGGGACCAATGGTCTCTATTTTGGTTTGGCAATCGGGCTTACCGGGGGTAGCGGGCTTGGGGGGTTTCCCCTTGAGTACATTCGAATCGCCAATAGCGCGTTTCTCGGGATTCCGATCCCGTTTTGGGTGTTTCTTGTCGTTGCCCTAGTACTGGGGGTTCTCATGGACCGCACCGCACTGGGATTTCAGATTAAGATGCTCGGGGCCAGTCCTGTTGCCGCGCGGTTCTCCGGATTCAATAACCGCGCCGTCTTGGTCAAGACGTTTGTGATTATTGCAGTGTTGGCGGGAATATCGGCGGTGCTGCTAACCTCCAAAGTTGCGACGATGCGTCCAAATTACGGTCAGCAGTACTTGCTCCTGGCGGTTCTTCTGTCGGTTCTCGGAGGAACCAACCCGGACGGGGGCTTTAGTTCCGTCCTGGGAGTGGTACTCGCGATTTTGACGATCCAGGTAATTGCCACGGCGTCCACCTTCATGGGGTTTACGCCGTTCTTCCGCAATTTTCTCTATGGCCTGATGTTGCTTGGGATTATGGTGATCCACTTCTACCGCAACACCGGCCGGCTGGGAGAGGTGGCTGGACACATTAAGAGATGGTTTCGACCGATCGAAACCGAATAGCGAAGGAGCAATTGATTATGAAGTATCGAAGACTCGGTAACAGCGGGGTAATCGTCAGCGAGGTTGCCCTCGGGACGATGCAATTTGGTCAAAAGATGAACATGGGAAATCTCGATCAGAAACAAACGAATGAACTGGTCGGGTTCGCGCTGGACCAAGGCATCAATTTCATAGATACCGCCGACGTCTACAGCCAAGGGGAGAGCGAAGAGTTCGTTGGTAACGCGATCAAAGGGAAGCGTGAGGAACTCGTTGTTGCCACCAAATGCCGCTTGCCCATGAGTGACAATTTTAATCGGAGCGGCGCGACCCGGCTCAACATCATGCGGGGCGTGGAAAGCAGCCTGAAACGGCTCAACACGGACTATCTTGATCTGTACCAACTACACGGGTGGGATAGCAATACGCCCCTGGAGGAAACGGTTCGTGCCATGGATGACCTTGTCCGGCACGGCAAGGTTCGCTACATCGGCTTCAGCAACTACCTGTCGTGGCAAGGTGCTACCGCCGTCTCGCTCCAGGAGCGGTTGGGACTCAATCGCTTCATCACGGCTCAGATGTACTATAGCCTCGTCGGTCGCGGACTGGAGTCCGACTTTCAGTCAATGGCAGAGTATCATAACCTGGGAATTCTCGTGTGGAGTCCCCTGGCCGGGGGATTCCTAAGCGGAAAGTATGAGCGCGGTAAGCCCGCACCCAAGGGTACCCGCTTCGGAGAGAACGGAAATTTTGTGCCCTTTGACAAGGAATACGGATATCGCGTGCTTGACGCCGCCAAAAAGGTTGCCGATCGTCACGGGGTGAGTGTTGCGCGCGTGTCCTTGGCGTGGCTTCTGAGTCGTCCCGCCATATCCGCGGTAATCATCGCCGGGCGGAAGAAGGAGCATTTGGCCGACAATATCGGCGCGGTGGACCTCGAGCTTACCGAACAGGATCTGGATGAGCTCGACGCCGCCAGCGATCCCGGAAC
>JBMCMH010000073.1:0-13809 GCA_048614515.1 Alkalispirochaeta sp.
GCCGCCGGAGTAATACATTCTCCGGTAGCCTGAAACTCGGAGAAAGGTCCCGATACCGGTGTCAGCAATGGAGCGTTCCCGCAGAAAACCTGCCTTCCACGTGTACTATCGTCACGGGTGGGTCTATCTCACCGTTTCCGCCGACGATGGACATCCCTCGATCGTGTATCCGGAAGAGGTAAGGAACCGGATGCGCCTCCTCGGAATGCCGCGGGTTTCCACCGCGCGGCTGCGGGAGGCGATTACCGCGGCGGAGGACACCCCGGTGCCGGTGGTAGAATGGCCCGAGGGAGAGCGCCTCACATCCCGGATATCCGTGGCTGTGGCGGAGGACGCAATGTCTGCAACCGTCACCGTCTCCGCCCCCAGCCGCGGCGCCGCCCCGCCCTCAGTTGATGATGTCATGGTAGAGCTATCAGCCGAGGGAGTCACCTTTGGAGTCGATCGGGCGGCAATCACTCAACTTCTCCAGGACTCACGCTACGCTGAAGAAGTCATCGTAGCCCGGGGGCGTGAGCCGGTGTACGGCCGCAGCCGGCGGGTAGACTACCGCTTCAAAACAACCCGCGGCAAACCGTATCTGGAGATGCCCTTCGGCCGCATCAATCTTAAAGAACTCCGTTTCATCGATAACAGAAAGGCCGGGGACCTCCTGGCGGTGCTGCTGCCCCCGGTAGCGGCACAGGATGGGAGCACCGTCACCGGGGTGAGTATTCCCGCCTCTCGTGACGACACCGTCGTGCAGATTCCGGCGGGAGAAAACACGCGCTTCAACGCCGACCAGTCTGAGTTGTACGCGGCCATTGACGGCAACGTCCGGCTCCGAGATGGGCTGATCATCGTGGAACCGGTGGTGGAAGTCGAAGACGTGGATTATTCCACGGGGAACATTCACTTCGACGGCTCGGTTGTGGTGCTCGGCCATGTGGCGGACGGTTTTGTCGTGGAAGCCGGTGGCACTATCCAGGTTGGAAAAGGAGTGGGGCGTGCCACGCTTCGGGCGGGGGAGAATATCCTGCTCACCACCGGCATGAACGGCAACGACGAAGGCGTGCTCGAATGCGGGGGAAACGTGTTCGCCCGATATCTCGAGAGTTGTACCGTGCGAAGCCGCGGAAACGTCTTCGTGGAAGAGGCGATCATGCATTCGTTCGTCTCTGTGTGGAACCATTGCATCTTAAACGGTCGCCGCGCCGAGTTTATCGCCGGTGAGGCGCTTGTAGGGGGGAGTTTCTGGTGCCGCAAGTTGGGAAACATCTATGACGCTCCCACCTTTGTGTCTGTCGGAACTCCACCGGAATTATACGATGAATACCGCAGCGGCCGCCGGCGGCTGTATTATCTGGAGGAGCAGGGGGATCTTCTCGAGGATAAGCTCAAGCGCTTGGATGCGGCGATGCAGGAAGGGCGTCGAGATCCAAAAATCCGTGCCGCCCACGATCAACTGAACCGTGAGTTGACACAGATCACGGAGGAGGCCGCTACGCTCCGCACGCGCCAACCCAAACTCCGAGAACAGTTGGTCCCGTCTACAGAAAGTGTGGTTGTCGCGGAAGAGGTGATCTACAACGGTGCGGTAATAACCTACGGTACCCATGAATACCGGCCGCCTCAGGCGGGGTCGTGGAAAACGGTCTTACGCATGAGTCATGGCGAGATTGTTGCCGGTGGGTATAATAGCAGCACCCCGCCGCAGATCACCTTCTCAGAGAACGCGACGTAAACACCACGTTCCCGGGGTGCCTCGTGCTACCCGTGGTCCGGCACCATGAGACGTACTCGAAATCCCGCATGCTCAGGATCAATCAGCTCGATCGTTCCGTCGTGGCGTGCGGCGACGGCGGAAATGATCTGGATGCCCAATGTCTCCCGGTTGGTTTCGAGAAAATCCGCGGGAACGCCCCGGCCGGAGTCGCTCACGTCGAGCTCAATGGCGGTTTCGTTGCCCCGCACCGCAATAGAAATCTGGGGGACGTCCTCCGAAGATGAGTCGTGCTTCAAGCTATTGGCCACCAGCTCGTTGAGGATCAATCCCAACGATACCGCATGCTCCACCGGCACATGGAGGTCTGCGATTTCGGTAGAGATCTCCGCCTGCCGTGACCACTCGCCGGTTTCCACGATATCCTTGATGAGCGGACTCAGGTAGCGGGCGACGGAAACCGTCTTGGCTTCGGGATCATCTTGAAGGCGATCATAGAGTCTGCTCATCGCCTTGATCCGGTTAATACTGGAATTGAGGACCTGCGCGAGCTGGGGGTGGTCGCGGGCGTCCCGAGCCTCCATGCTCATCATTGCCTGCAGCGATAGCAGGTGGTTTTTTACACGATGGTGGATCTCGCGGAGGATTACGTCGTGGGAGGAAGCGGCGGAGAGCTGGTGGTCCGGGTACCCCCGAACGTTCCGATTCTCGAGGTCGTACACGGTAGTCACCTTGAACGACTCCCCCGTTGGGGCTTCCAGCCGACCGGCGGTGACGAAGATCGTGGCCACCGAGCCATCTTTGCGGATGACGTGCCACTGCCCGGTAACTTCTCCCCGGCCGCGGAGCAGAAAATCATCATGGAGCTGCGCGGCTGCGTCTCGCTCAGCTTCCGGAACGACCATCGTAAACTGCTTGCCCAGCAGTTCAGACTCCTCATATCCATAGGTACGACAGTATTCGCGGTTCACCGCCACAAATCGTCGCTGCCGGTCGGTGACACACATACCGACTCCCGCCACGTCGTAGAGCATGCCCAATACCTCGCGGGATTGTGTTTTGAGATCGTCGGCAAACATCGTGGTATAATCGTAGGTCCGATGTGAGTCGTGGTCAAGGTGTACCGCCCCGCCGTGAGATCGCCGGAGCGGCACTGGCCTCGGTTCAGCATCTGTACGAAGGACACCACTACCATTACATCTACCGGAAGCTCGGATAACGAGGCTTCTTCTTGAGTGGCGTCATCATCGAAGGGTCCGTGCTATACTCCCGCCATGGAACCGACGAGATGCCCATGGTGCGGTGACGATCCCACCTACGTGGCCTATCACGATACCGAATGGGGCGTTCCCGTCCATGACGAGCGACGCCATTTCGAGTTTATTCTGCTGGAGGGCGCCCAGGCCGGGCTGAGCTGGCTGACGATCCTGAAGCGCCGCGAAGGGTACCGGCGGTGTTTTGCCGACTTCCACCCGGAACGCGTGGCGCGCTTTGGGGAGGATGACATTCAACGGCTCAAGACCGACACTGGAATCATCAGGAATGATCGTAAGATCCGCGCCGCCATAGGCAACGCGCGGGCGTTCCTCGCGGTGCAGGAGGAGTTTGGAAGCTTTGATCGCTACATCTGGGACTTTTTCGACGGTGCGCCCATCGTAAACGAGTTTCGAACAATGGAAGAAGTGCCGGCGGAGACCGAGCTGTCTCGTACGATCAGTAAGGATCTGAAGTCCCGGGGGTTCAGCTTCGTCGGTCCCACAATCGTGTACGCGCACATGCAAGCCACCGGTCTCGTGAATGATCACCTCGTCGATTGCTTTCGTCGGCAGGAGCTGGTTGGTGCCCGATGACCACACTCGCCAGGCACGTGCTCGCTCCCGTGTAAACGATCCCGGCGCTCCGGAGGATGACCAATCTGTAATGAAGTGGTAAGTTGCCCGTAACGTTTTTCTACGAGAGTGTACATCGACAATTATGAAAACTCACCGACAGGTTTTGAGCCTTGCGTTGGTTGTAATAGGAATAATGATCGGCTGTTCGGCCGAGGAAACCCAATATGGAGTCATCACGGGATCAGTTCCGGGAACTCCGTTGGAACCGGGAACGCGCGTTGAGGTTGCCCCGTTCGATTCCCGGGCCGGGACGTTTACGGTAACGGTGGCGGAGAGCGGTAACCGCTACCAGGTGCTCCCGAGCCTGGTGAACGTATTTGAGACCGCTACCGCCGCGGACCAGTTTGTGGAGGAGGCCGGTGACGCCCTGGGAATGACCGCCTCATCTCTGGTGCACGCGTTACGCGTCCGCTCCGAGCCACGTCGCGACTCAGACGTGGTATACCGACTCCGTGCTGGAGAAGACGTTCAGTTGGTGAGGAGCACCGATTCCACTTCCACCATTAACGGTCGCACCGGTGTGTGGTACGAACTGATCGCCGGCGGCCAGCACCGAGGCTATGCATTCGGGCCGCTCTTAGCAGGAACGCCGTCGGAAGCGTCCCGTCGAGCCGCCCGCGGCAATGAAGCGGGCGCGCCCTTGACGATTCTCACCGAGGCGATCGGCGGGGAGGTATGGATTTCCACCGCCACTAATGAGCGATTTGCCGCCGGTGGCCTCGATTTGACCGCGATGCGTCTCACCGACGATGCCGTGGTGATTCGTATAAATGACGAAGAGCGACGGCTCGCCCTCGATTCAGTGGAGATCGAGGGGGACGCGGCGGTCTTTGAAGACGGCCAGGTACGAATGACCTTCAGTTCGGAGGACGAGGTCCGAGCTACGGTGGACGGTGACGACGGGCCTCGGTTTATCGTATTTCGTCCGCGGGATGAGGTAAGCTGGGTTCAATTGTGGTCGGAGTATCAACGGAGGCGCGACGTGGCCGCGCTCCTGACGGAACATGCCGGCGTGTATCGGAGCGCGACGTACGGCACCGTCCGCGTGTATGCAGATGGTCGAATTCAGTGGACCGACAAGGAGGCGCTCGTTCCGCGTGTGTTCCGCGCGGAGGAGATTCAAGAGTTTGGCGTGCGGTACCTTCCTCGCATCTCATCGGCCCTGCAACGCGCCTACGACGGCGCGATTATGCTGGAAGTTTCCGTGAATGGCAGCAATCCCGTCTTCTTGGTTGATCTCCTTCCTGACGCGTTGCGTATGGTCTGGGTGCCCGGCTTCAATGTTGAAGAACCAACCGTGGTTTCAGCTCCGGTGACTCCCCTGATTATGTACTTCTCCGCGGTAGAGGAAGCACCGGCCGATCGAGAAGCGGGCTGACCTCCGGTCGTCGCTGGTAGGGGAGTATGCCGGTGATGCGTGCCGCTGGCGGACGGGAGTACGATCATGAACACCGTAGCCAACGGATTTGAAACATCCCTATTCGAGAGCGTAGCGGTAGTGTCGATCATTGCCGCGCTGGTGGTATTTTTCTTGGTGTATGGCCTGCGCGCGCAGTACCGGCGGGAACGATCGGGTGACGAGGCCGGTGCCCAACGCTACCAAGAAGGTGTCCTGGTTCACAGACTCACGCCATCGGAAGAGCACCTCCTCCAGCAGTTGGCCACCACACTCAAACGGCCTCGCGATGCGTACAAGCTGATGGAACGCCCCGGTCGGTTTAATCTGGCCGCGGCGGAGCTGCTCAAGCGAGACGCAATCTCCGCGGGGGCGGTATCCGCGCTCCGGGTGAAGCTGGGGTTTACCGGGCGTCCCATCGGCCTGCAGCCCCGCTCAAGTGTGGATATTCCGCCGAGCTCGACGATCACTGTGGACCGCTTTTCAGGCTCGCCTATCGAGGGTACCGTCAAAGCGTCTGCTTCGAACTCCCTGCGGGTTCACATCGAACGTTCCAAACCAGTGCCGCCTCCGGGAACGCCGCTTCGGGTGGTGTACCAGAACGAGTCTGGAGTATTCTCCTTCGACACCGTTGTGCTCATCAGGGAAGACGAGGATGTCTATCTGCAGCACTCCGAGCGGATCGAGAAACGGCAGCAACGACACCACTATCGCACAGCGATGCGCATGCCGGTGTGGGTGTATCGGGTTCTTTCAGATGAGGAGCCCGTGCGTTCGGAGTTTATCGAAATCGGCGGTGGCGGGGCCAGTCTACGAAATCCCGCCGGCCGGTTTGAGGCCGGCGATACCCTCGGACTCGTGTTCTATCTGTCCGAGGAAGAGGTAATGGAGCTTCCGGTCACGGTGATTCGCCTCTCCCGCGCGCGCACGGTTCTGCACGTCCGTTTTGGAAACATCCGCGAGGCGCAGCGAGATCGGATCTACCGAATGCTATTCTATACCTCGTAATCAACCACCGCTTGCTCGGTGGCAACCGCCCCGATGAACGCTTTTACTTTGGCATGCTCCGGATCCGCCTGGTATGCCTCCAACGCGGCGCGATCATCAAAACTGGAGTACAGTGCCACATCCCAAGCTCGCTCCGATCGATTGAAATCGATCCCGCATTCCACATCCCGGAGCGAAGGGACGGTCCCCTTCATTGCGAGAATTCTGCGTTGCACTTCCTGGGCGATCTCGGCGTGGCCCATCCCTTCGTATTGGTCGGTCAACTTCCAGATGACGATATGTTTTACCATGAGCAATAGTATCAGTAGTACGCCGTTCTGAGGCAAGGGGATGGTGCGGATTTGTCGACGAGGGTTCCGTGAGGGTAGCTATCGGTTTGCCTCGCCGCGCGGTTCCCGGCCCGCCTAGTGGGTGCAGAGATATGTATGGTTTGACGCGGAGCAAATCGGGTGTATTATATCTATATCCGCATATCTAATCAGCTAGAGTGTGCCACTATCCTGCGGATAGATCTCTTTCATGCAGGGAGGCTATATGGCAACCGGGGCAGACCAGTCGGTACTAGAAATTGATTCGGCGGATTTTGAAGCGATCCTTGAGCGACACACGGGTGAACCGGGCGCGCTCATTCCTATCCTCCAGGAGTTCCAGGAGCACATCGGACATCTTCCCAAACCGCTGCTCCGGGAACTCGGCGGGCGGCTCCATATTCCCTATAGCGAGATAGCCGGGGTTGTCGGCTTCTATTCATTTTTTACCACCGTTCCCCGAGGGGCGCACACCGTCCGGACGTGTCTGGGAACCGCCTGTTATGTACGGGGAGGCAAGGAACTGCTGCAAGCGCTCCAATCCTCCCTCCACATCGGTGTGGGTGAGACCACGGCTGATCGACAGTTTTCCCTGGAGGTGGGACGCTGCTTTGGCGCGTGTGGTCTCGCTCCGGTGGTGGTGGTTGATGACGATGTGCACCAGCGCGTGAAACCGGCCAAAATCCACGAACTCCTTGCGGTGTATGCCGAGCAGGATCACGGGGAGGCCCAAGATGAAGTCTAAGCGCATCAAAAACGGCACGGATCTGACAGCCCTTCGGGACCGTCGTCGCCGGGAAATTGAGCGGAACGGTCGGCGCATCTACCTATGTGGTGGCGGAAGTTGCGTCTCGTCCGGGAGCGCCGCAATTCATTCGGCGTTGCAGGCGGCGCTTGCGGAGGCGGAGCTCTCCGTGGAGATCGTGGAAACCGGGTGCATGGGTCCCTGCGCCGACGGGCCGTTGGTGCGGATAGAGCCCGAGGGCATGTTGTATTCGCGCCTCACCCCCCAAGACGCCGATTCCCTGGTACATGGGCACCTGAGAAACGGCGAGCACCAGTCCGGTGCTCGTAAACTGGACGAGATTCCTTTCTTCCAGGGGCAACACCGGGTGGTGCTTCGCAACTGCGGGGTAATTGATCCTCTCCGCCTGGATGATTACGTCGCCGCCGGTGGGTATTCTGCGCTGGCACGGGCCGTTACGACGATGACTCCCACTGAGGTGATCGCGCTCATGGAGCTTTCCGGCCTCAAGGGGCGGGGGGGTGCCGGGTTTCCCACATATCTCAAGTGGCGGCTCACCGCGGAGGCTGCCGGTTCGCCCAAGTACGTGTTGTGCAACGCCGATGAAGGGGACCCCGGGGCGTTCATGGACCGCAGTATCTTGGAGGGGGATCCTCATAGTGTGATCGAAGGGATGGCGCTGGCGGCGTACGCCGTGGGAGCGGACCACGGATTCGTGTACGTCCGGGCGGAGTATCCGTTGGCGGTGGAGCGGCTGCACCGCGCGATCGCCGCGGCGGAAGAAGTAGGGCTATTGGGTGAGAATATCCTCGGAAGCGGCCGTTCCTTTCACTTGGAGATTCGGCGGGGATCAGGGGCGTTTGTCTGCGGTGAGGAGACGGCCCTCATTCACTCAATCGAGGGGCGACGAGGCGAGCCGCGACCACGTCCTCCGTTTCCCGCACAGCGCGGTCTCTGGGAGCGGCCCACGCTTCTAAACAACGTGGAGACGTACGCCTCAGTCGCGTACATCGTCGCCCGCGGTCCGGAGCAGTACGCCGCGCTGGGCAGCGAGACGAGCGCCGGCACCAAGGTCTTTGCCCTGGCCGGATCCGTCCGCAACACCGGTCTGGTGGAGGTTCCGATCGGTACCTCACTGGGCGAGGTAATCTACGACATCGGCGGCGGCATCCGCGATGGAAAAGAGTTCAAAGCGGCCCAGATTGGGGGCCCCTCGGGAGGCTGTATTCCGCGGGAGCATCTCAACGTTCCGCTGGATTACGAGAGCCTTCAGGAACTTGGGGCGATTATGGGATCCGGTGGCTTGATCGTCATGGACGACGACACCTGCATGGTGGATGTGGCGCGCTTCTTTCTGGAATTCGTGCAGGAGGAGTCCTGTGGGAAATGCGCACCGTGCCGGGTCGGGACCAAACGGATGCTCGAAATTCTCGATCGCATCTGCGACGGCCGGGGCGAGATGGAAGACCTGGACCGTCTTACGCGCCTTGGCGAAGAAATCCGTGACACAGCGCTCTGCGGACTGGGGCAGACCGCTCCCAATCCCGTCCTCTCTACGCTGCGTCATTTTCGGCACGAGTACGAGGAACACATTCGAGACCACCACTGCTCCGCCGGAGTGTGTCCCGGGTTGGTCCGGGCTCCCTGTCAGTCGGCGTGTCCGGCGGGGGTGGATGTGCCGGGATTCGTCAGTCTGGTGGGTGAACAACGGTACGCCGAGGCGTTGCGCCTCCACCGGGAACGCAATCCCTTTGCCGCGGTCTGTGCTCGAGTATGCTTTCACACCTGCGAGGAAAAGTGCCGCCGAGCCGGACTCGACGCGGCGGTTCCAATTCGCGGCATTAAGCGCTTCATGGTGGACCAGGAAGTGGTCATCCAGCTGCCGGAAGTTCGAGAGAACGAGACGAATGCTCAGCGGAAGATCGGGATTGTCGGTGGTGGGCCGGCGGGCCTCTCCTGCGGCTACTTTCTGGCTCGTCTCGGCTACCGGCCGGTGATCTTTGAGGCGCAGTCGCGGCCCGGTGGCATGCTGGTTCAGGCGATTCCTGAGTATCGGCTCCCCCGGGAAACACTGGCCCGGGAGATTCGCATGATCGAACGGATGGGAGTGGAGATTAGAACCGAGCACACGTTTGGCCGGGACATCACCGTGGACTCTCTCGAGGCGGACGGCTATGAAGCGCTCTTTGTGGCGCCCGGCGCCGCCGCGCCGGTCACGGTCGATATTCCCGGCTCCCAGGGAGACGGGATCGTCGACGCCTGCGAGTTCTTGCGCCAGTACAACGTCCGCGGCTCGGTTCCGGTGGGAGAGGACGTGGTGGTAGTCGGTGGTGGTAACGCCGCCGTCGACGCCGCCCGAACGGCGCTGCGCCTGGGGGCTCGGGTGACAATTCTGTACCGCCGCACCCGGGAGCAGATGCCCGCTTACCACGAGGAAATTGAGGAAGCGCTCCATGAAGGAGTGGAGCTCAAGGTCCTCACCCAACCGGAGGAAATTTTACGGAGCGACACCGGGGCGATCTCCGGTGTCCGGTGTCGGCCGCTGTCGCTCGGGGAGTTCGACCGAAGCGGCCGACGACGGCCCCGAGCCGGAGAGGGGGCGTTGTTCGACGTCTCCGCGGATCAGGTGATTCTTGCCATCGGACAACGGCTTGATGCAGACGGCGCGGATCTGACCTGGCTGGACCGGCGGGAGGACGGGTTTCTCCACGCCGATCCGGTTACCGGTATGACTTCGGTTCCCTGGGTGTTTGCCGGAGGAGACGCGGTTTCCGGGCCCAGCTCGGTGGTGGAGGCGATCGCCGCCGGAGAGCGAGCGGCGGTGGGAATTGATCGGATGCTTACCGGTGAGGAGCACGCGTTCTGGCGGCGAGAGTTCGAGGTAGATACGGCGTTCGATCCCGATGCAGAGCCGGTTCCGTACCCGCGGGAGTCTTTGGCCACCATCCCGGTGGAACGGCGGCGGCACAATTTTGCAGAGGTGGAGTGTTCCTGGTCCGAGGCGGTGGCGCTCCGCCAGGCAAAACGGTGTCTGCGATGCGATTACGGAAAAAGTACGGTCCGCGAGGAGGTACACCATGCCTGAGGTAACGATCAACGGACGAACTATTCATGCTGACGAGGGCGCAACCATCCTGCAGCTGGCGCGGGAGGTGGGCGTTCACATACCGACCTTGTGCAACATGGAGGGCTTTGATCCGGCCGGCGCATGTCGCGTGTGTGTGGTCGAGGTGGAAGGGGCTCCCCGGCTGGCGGCGGCGTGCGCCACCCCGATTCGAGACGGAATGGTGGTGCATACTAACTCCCGCCGAGCGCGCCGCGGGCGCCGGAGTGTGGTGGAGCTGTTGCTCAGTGAGCACAGTGGTGACTGCCGGGTGTGTGATCGCGGCGAGGACTGTGAGCTCAAGGCGCTGGCTCAGGAACTGGGAATCCGGGAGCTTCCCTTTGAGGGAGAGCGGCCGCCGGTCCGCCTGGATCACAGCACGGAAGCCCTGGTGCGGGATAGCGGCAAGTGTATTAAGTGTCGACGCTGCGTGACCGCCTGCACGGCAATTCAGGCGGTGGGGGCATTATGGCCGCAAGGCCGCGGATACGGAACGACCATTGGGCCCGCGTTTGGGGGAGACCTGTCGGAGGTGCCGTGCGTCCAGTGCGGCCAGTGCGCGGCGGTCTGTCCTGTGGGCGCGATTAGTGAGAACTCCCACATTGAGAATGTGTGGGCCGCACTGGACGACCCCGAGCAGACGGTGGTGGTCCAGACGGCGCCCGCGATTCGGGCGGCGCTGGGAGAGGAATTCGGGCTCCCCCCGGGGACGCTGGTCACCGGAGAGATGGTAGCGGCCCTGCGGCGCTTAGGGTTCGACAAAGTGTTCGACACAAATTTCGCCGCCGATCTCACCATCATCGAAGAGGGCAATGAGCTTCTCACCCGCCTGAAGCGAGCGCTGGTGGAAGGCGACTCCCAGGTGTTGCCTCAGTTTACCAGTTGTTCACCGGGCTGGATCAACTTTGCCGAGGAGTTTTATCCGCAGTTTCTGCCGAATCTTTCCACCTGCAAGAGTCCGCAGCAGATGTTCGGTGCTATGGCAAAGACCTACTATGCGGAATCGCTGGGGATTGAACCTTCTCGCATGACCGTGGTTTCAGTGATGCCCTGTACCGCCAAAAAATATGAGGCGTCCCGGCCCGAGATGGCTTCCAGCGGGGTGCGAGACGTGGATTACGTGCTTACCACCCGGGAGCTGGCGCAATTGATCAAGGCCGGTGGGATTGATTTCACAGCGCTGGCGCCGGAGACGATGGATGCCCCTTTGGGAATCTCTTCAGGTGCGGCGGATATCTTTGCCAATACCGGCGGCGTCATGGAAGCGGCGCTGCGCACCGTGTATGAAGTGGTCACCGGTCGCCGACTTCCGGCGGAAAATCTGCACATAACGCCGCTTGCGGGTCTCCAGGGCGTAAAAGAGGCCGAGATTACCTTTACCGACACCGTTGAGGAATGGCGCTTTCTTGAGGGAGTCACTGCGCGAGTGGCGGTTTCTCACGGTCTTGGCAATACCGCACAACTCCTGGATCGAATCGACCGAGGAGAAGCCGAATACCACTTCGTGGAAATCATGAGCTGTCCTGGTGGATGCATCGGTGGCGGCGGGCAACCCCGCGTCACCGACAACCAGGTGCGCCGGAAGCGAATAGACGCCATTTATCGGGAGGATGAGGGGAAGAAGCTTCGGACCAGCCACGAGAATCCGGCGATTCAGGAACTCTACGCGCAGTATCTCGGCGCGCCTCTGGGCGAGCGATCACATCACCTGCTCCACACCGCGTATGCACCAAAAGCGTGCCGGGGTGAGCTGATCAAGTGACCTGTTGCAGGAGCGCATTGAGGTGGCCCGGGTCATGGTTTTCGTGTTCGGTCTGGCGGAATCCAGGCACAGGGCCGCCGATCAGCTCGACAATACTCGATACCCCGGGCTCATCGGGATGGATGCAACCTCACATGTGAAGTAGAGGGAATCGGGGGAAGGGGCCCCTTAGTAGGTCGGCACCCCGGCGGTATTCGCTTGTACGCCGTATCGGGCGCGAGTTGCCGAGCATATCTCATGGGCCACGTCCACCACTTGCCGTTTCGGGCCGGGGCTCTCCACCGCCTCCAGAAGGGTGTGTAGCTGTTCCGGATTGTTGATGCCGCTGTCTACCGCTTCTTCCAGGGCTCTGCCCAACACAAGGAAGCGACTATCCGGTAAATCTCTTCACATAGGCACTGTAATCCTTGACTACCGGCGTATATCCAGTGGCGAACAGCGATGAGGAGATGAGGAAGTCGGCGGTGGCTCGGTTGTTGGCGATAGGAATGTTGTAGAGTACGGCTATGCGAAGCAGTGCCTTAACGTCGACGTCATGCGGTTGGGGTTGCATCGGATCCCACAAAAAAATCATGACGTCGACTTTGCCGTCCGCGATCATCGCGCCGAGCTGCTGATCACCGCCGAGCGGACCGGATTTCAGTTTGGTCATCTTGTAGCTGCGAGTATCTTTCAGATCGAGTTTTTTGCGAATCGCCTCATCTATCAGCTGACCGGTGGTGCCGGTGCAAATGAGATGGTGCTTGATCAGGATCTCGTGGTTCCACTCCACCCATTCCACCAGATCCTTTTTTCGATTGTCATGGGCTACGAGCGCAATCCGTTTCATAGAGCCTCCACGTTCGCCATATACCACCGATCGGTGCCCTCGGGCAAGCGCATGAGACGGAGATGCCCGTTGGCGTAGCTCCAGTGTTGCATGGTCGTACCGCGCCGCTCGCTTCTACACTCCAAACGCCATCAGCAACACGCTTGTGGATACCACCGCGAGTATGGTGGAAAGCAGCGTGGCTGTGGCGACCGGGGCCACTGCACCGGCGTACGTGCGGGCAAAGACCGAGGCGTTGATTCCCGTGGGCATAGCGGCGGTTATCACCGCCACCGCAATCCACAGTGGTTGAAGTTGAAAGACAAACGCCGCCAACAGCCAAACCAACATCGGGTGCACCACCATCTTGAGGACGATTATGACGCCCGCTTCCGGAAGATGGCCGGCAATGCGAAATTCCCGCAACGATGCCCCCGTGACGAACAGTGCCGCCGGTAGCGCTGAGCCACGAATTAAGCCCGCCGTGTCGTCCAGTGGTCCGGGCAGTCTGATCGAGAGGATATTTGCCAGCACCCCGGCGGCAATGCCGATGAGAATCGGATTGCGGACGATTCCCGCGGCGGTGCGACCGATCACCCGGGCTACGGTGGCGCGTTCTCCCGTATCGGAAGCGCCGGTCTCCGCCAGAGCGGTGGTCAACAGGAAGAGTACGGCCGCATGAACGGTGACGATCATCAGCAGGGGCAATAAACCGTCGTCGCCCCACGCAGCGGAAATAATGGGCAACCCGATCAAAACGGTGTTGGAGTACGAGGCCCCCATGGCAAACACCGCGCGCGCCTGCCGGGACTGGTGGAAGACGAATCGGCCGATCAGCGCCGTCCCGCCGAAGAGCGTGATAGTCGGGAGGTAGTACGCTGCCATGAGCGACCACTGAAACTCCCCAGGAAGTTCGATCTTGGACATCGAATCGAACAGCATGACCGGAAGTGCCACCGAAAAGACGTAGCGGGTGAGCCCTTCAACGTCGCGGGTCCGAAACAGCCCCACCCACGTCATGAGGTAACCGAGCACAGCAATGAGGAAGACGGGAACGATAATGCCGAGAACACCCACCCCGGGAT
>JBMCMH010000074.1:0-13689 GCA_048614515.1 Alkalispirochaeta sp.
AGACCGGTAGACCGGCAGACCCGTAGAAAAGTGCAAACAAAAAGGTTTGACCGGGCAACACAAATTGTTTGCACAATTCTACGGGGCTGGTTCGTGGGGTGTTGCGGGCGCGGCTTAGCTGGTGGCGGCGGCCAGCTCGTCCCGGAGGCGACTGATGTGATCCACGGTGAATTGCGCTCCCACTTGTTGGATGATCTCCTCGGCGAGCCATCCGGCGGCGCGGGAGGCGTGGACGGCGTCCTGTCCGTGGGCGAGGGCCGCCAGGAATCCGGCGGCGAACATGTCGCCGGCGCCGGTGGAATCGATCGCCGTGATCGGGCGTCCGGGGATCGCGGTGATCTGCGCCGGTGCTTCGTCGCGGGAAGGACGTTCCGCCACCAGCGATCCGTCCTTGCCGACTTTGAGGGCGGCGATTTGCACGTGGCGGCCAAGCTGTTCCGCGAGTCCGGTGGCCGTATCGGCAGCCCCGTATAGGATCTGCGCCTCGGTGCGATTGGCAAAGACGATATCTACATCGTGCTCGAGGAGTTGCAGAAAGTCCTCGCGGTAGCGTTCCACCGCAAAGGGGTCGGCCAGGTCAAAGGCGACGGTAACTCCGGCGTCATGCGCCACGGCAAGGGCCCGGCGAATGGCGGCTTTCTGCACCTCCGTGTCCCACATGTATCCGGTGAAATAGAGAAAGCCGGAGCGCTTCAGGAGGTCTTCGTCCAGGTCGGCCACGCCGAACTCCTGACACATACCCAGGTGGGTGTTCATGGTTCGCTCCCCGTCGGGGGTAACCAGGATGATGCTGCTGCCGGTGGCGCCGTCGCCTTGCATCAACCGCGAGGTAATCCCGTACGCCGCCACCTGTTGATTGTAAGTCCGACCAAACTCATCATTGCCGATTTTTCCGCAGACGACTGACGACACCCCCAAACCGGCCAAGGCGATCAAGGTATTGGGCGCGGCACCACCGGGTCGGAAAGTGGGTGTGGTACCGGCAAAATGGTCCAGGATTTCCTGCTGCCGTTCTTCCGTGACGAGATGCATAATGCCTTTGTCCAAACCAAGGGTACGCAAATCCTCATCCTGCGCCTGAAACACCACATCGATGAGGGGATTGCCAATACCAAATACCGCTGGTTGGGTGACTACCTGCTCACCGTCGGATCTACCGTTCATGCCTGTACTCATAGGTGCCATAGTTTACGCCGCAATCGCGGCATCCGTCCACGCACAAAAAGGCCGGTGGGCGCCGTCGGAATGGTCCGACGCGCCCACCGGCTCATGGTTGGGTTGATGAAAATGACCGGCTCGGCGGCTGGTGTGTGGCGCTCCGTGGTTGGGAGCTGCCGGTGCTCAGCGGGCGCTCCCTGGGGGGAGCCACCGGTGCCCGGCTCGCGCTCCCTGGTTGGGAGCTGCCGGTGCTCAGCGGGCGCTGGGCCGGTTGTCGAGTTTAGCGGTCGGCGGACTGGTCGTCGTCGTCGTCGGACTCCTCGTCGGAATCGTCGGCGTCTTCGTCAGTCTCGTCGTCCGGTATAAACCGGGCGTCTTGGGGACCGCCCGGATTGAGATACTCCATGTAGGAAGTATCTTCCTCGCCGCCTTCGGTTCCCCCTTCAGCGGCGCGCTCGGCGCGCTCTTTGCGCTTTCGTTCTTTCTTTTTCTTCTTATCCAGCTCGCGACGACGCTTGTCGCCGCTATAGCGGTTACGCGCCAATGCTTAGTACGCTCCGTAGCCGCCGTGACCACCGTCACGACCGCCACCGTAGCCGCCGCTTCCGCGGCCGCCACCACCACCTCCGCCGCGACGATTGTCACCGCGAGGTTGGGCTTCGTTCACGCGCAACGGGCGCCCATCAAGGTCTGCGCCGTTCATTCCTTCAATTGCTGATTCTGCTGCGGAATCGTCTTCCATTTCGACGAAACCGAATCCGCGACTGCGGCCGGTGTCCCGGTCCATCACGATGCGGGCATCGGTAACCGTGCCGTACTCCGAGAATGCGGCGCGAAGGCCTTCTTCATCCGTCCGAAAATTGAGATTGCCCACGTAAAGGGTCTTAGCCATTGATCCTTCCTCCTTGGATCGCCGGGGAAGACAGCGGTTGGTTGGTCCGGAACATACGCACGACGGAACAGCGTCGGAGGCACGCCGGGGTAGCTATCAACCCCAAAGAGTCTTGTTATCGGTCCGTCGTGTACCGTGGGTGGGTATACCATCCATTAGTCGTTACATGCGTACCAGCGAAGAGTATGCCCTATTTGGTCGGTCCGCGCAAGCGGCAGTTCATGGAGCCGTTCCGGCCCGGGCAGGCACGATGGTTGGTGCCGTTTTGTGGTTGAAAAATGCGCCGAGGCAGACGATGATGGTCACGTGGATGTATCAAACGATCGACGACGAGCAGAGCGGGTGGCGATCTCTCAGATTGTGCTGTTAGGCCTCTTTCGTGAGGAGTGGATCCATGCCCAGACGGTGGATCTGAGTCGTACGGGATTTCGAGTTCACTCCCAGGAATCGATTGAGCCGGGGAGTGAATTGTACGTCCAGTTGGACGTCGACGGCGACCAGGTGATGGCGTGGGCGGCGGTGGTTCACACGCGAGAGCTTGAATCCGGGGGCGTAGAGGCGGGGTGCGAGTTCACCCGGTTCCAGGGAAACTCCCGATCGCAACTGGAAGAGTACCTGAACGGTTTGGAGGCGTAATAATGGCACAACATCAGCTGTTCGATGCATGGATAAATGGCGCCGCCGGTGAGGTAGTTGATCCCGTGGAGGCGGAAGATTCCTCGGGTACGGTGATTTCCTGCACGGGACCGGTGGACTTCTTTATCGATCCCAAGGATCGCCGCACGGTGGCGGATGCTCCGTTCTGGTACCGTACGGAACCGGAGGACTTCTCCCTGTCGGTTACGGTGCGCCCGTCGTTTGTTTCCACGTTTGACGCCGGGGCGCTTCTGGCGATGATCGACGACACGCACTGGGTAAAGCTGGCGTTTGAGTTTACGGATATGGGCTTTCCGGCGGTGGTGAGCGTGGTGACGCGGGAGTTTTCCGATGATGCCAACGGTCAGAAGATAAACGCCGAAACGGTGCGCCTGCGCATCTCCCGGCGCGGAAATCTGTGGGCCTTGCACTGGGCGGATGTGGGAACCTATTCCGACGCACCGTGGCGAATGCTGCGCTACTTCCGCCTGGGGAATCCGGGCGACCCGGTAAAGGTGGGGCTGCTCACGCAGTGCCCTACCGGTACGGGAACCTCCGCGGAGTTTACGGATATCGCCCGCGGTGATCCGCCGGCGGATATGCGCGGCGGGCAGTAGCTACCGACCGGTTGGGGTACCGGGCGCAGCGGAACCGGCCGGTTGGGACACCGTTATTCTGCGGGTTCCAACTCGCCTAACTCTCGCCAGCGGCGCTCGCTTTGATTCCATCGCCAGAGGGATGGTTGGACTCCCTCCGCCACGGTGATCGCGAGGATCGTGCCGGATGAGCCGTCGCGCAGATAGAGAAACGTTTCATCCTGGTCGTACTCTTCCAGACGCGGCGGGAGCCCGGCGTCTTCCGTGAACCAGAGCGCACCGCCGTCATTCCAGATCACGCCTGACCCAATCCGATAGCGAGTTCCCATCTGCAATCCGGTGACGTTTGCCACCGCAGCGTCTTCTCCATCTGCGTCCTCGTCGCCTCCGTCACCAGCGATCACCAATTCCCGACGGACCTCGGTCATGGTGCGAACCATGGAATCTGCGGTGACGGCTCCCTCCGTGCGTTCCACCTCTCGACCCTGGGGATCGAGATAGAGGATCGTTGGAAGCCGCTCCACCTCCCACCGTTGCCACGCGGGATCGGTATCGGGAATGCGTACGGCGATCCAGTTATCCCTGAGGCGCGCGCGCAGCTCGGGACTGGTGAGGCTATTGTCCTCCATCCAGGTGCAGGGGTCGCACCAATCTCCGCCGGTGACCAATACTATGACCGGTTTGCCGGTGGATTCCGCCTGATTGAGCGCATCGTCCACCGTACGCTCCCATTGGGCCATTACGCCGACGGGCAGCCCAAACAGGAAACAGGCGGCCAGGACCAACGGTGCTACGGGATGGGATGGGCCGCTGGAGCGGCGTGGGCTCGCAAGACGTACTGGTTTTCGCATCGGTCACGTTCCTCTGTGTGGTCTATTCTACATCAGGGCCCGCGTCAGGAGATACCGGTCCACCACCACCAGCCGCGAATTACGCACGCTCCGGGCGATAATTGCACCGATCGCACCGGCGGCAAGGTACGAATACCCCACATGATCTACCGTTCCCACGGTCACGGTTATGATCGAACCCACCACTGCGACTGCCAGCACCAGCGCCGCCACGGTGAGCGCTCCGCGATAGTCGGATATGTACAGCAGCGTCACCACCGAGGAGTACATGAGGAAGTACAGTTGCGCGGCGATGGTGACGCGCACGAAGACCGCCGGGTTCCGGGGCGCCACGTCCGGAGAAAGCACCCACGCCACCACCACGATCGTCAAAGCAAGTCCCGCTTGCGTGGTAAACAGCCGATTCAATCGGTGGAAGAGGTCTTGTTTGGCTCGCTCCACTTCGCGGTAGGTCTCCCCGCGCACGGCCCGCAGAATGGTACGCACGCCGCGATAGGTGGTGGTTTCCACCCGCACCACGAAGAACACCATCGCCGGTACCAGGAATAGTTGCGACACAAATACCAAAATGTCGTAGGTGGGCAGCAGCCGAAGCGTGGTCCCCGCCACAGGAAGGCCGTACGCAACCCAGAAGATCAGCTTGTCCACCCACAGAATGAGCGTTAACGAGACCCCAATACGGCCAATCCGCCGCAACGTCTGTACCGGAAGCGTGACCACCCCTTCGCTGCCCCGGGGCGCGGCGCCCCGCTCTCGCGCCAACTCCCGGACGGTTACCGGTCGCGCCGACGCCTGGTCTCGCGGGCTGTCGGTCCTGCTGTCGGTCCGGCTGTCAGCCCGGCTGTCGGTCCGGCTGTCGGCCCGGCTGTCGCGGGGGGACTCCTGGGTAGACGCGCGCTCGCCGGCCGGCCGCAGGGCCCCGGCGGTGCGACGAAGATTATCACGGGCGGTAAGCGTGCGAGCCACCGTTACCGATAGGATGACAGTCACTACCACGGTGCCGGCGGCGAACGACACCAGACTGACGACGGCTACGGCCTCCGGGGTGTACGCCTGCGGGGCGAGTACGACAGCGCCCCCCACGGTGACGAGACCCCCCGCTGCGTATGCGCCCACGATCGCCCGGAAGCGCGTGAGCAGCGACACCATGAGCATTGCCACCCAACTCACCGACACCGCAATCGCCACGGCGGTGGTGGCGGCCGCGACGGTGGCCGGCAGTGACCCGAGCAGCGCGATTCCCACTCCCAGCACTGCGCCAATTCCAGCACTCACCGTCGCGGCCCGGCCAAACCGCTGGAGCATCACCCGATACCGCTTCTGGTACAGCAAGTCCGCGGTGATTCGCGTCACCCGATAGTGGTAGCCACTGGTGATAATCAGACTGCCGGCAAACACATAGATAATGACGGCGAAGAACAGGCTCAGGTCCATACCGCGGCTCGCGGCGAGTGCGCCCACCACGCCCAACGTCACGGACGTAATGAGCCACGGCCCGGCCACCACCAGCACCCCCACCACCGCCACCCGGGCCAGGCCCCGAATACCACGGCGCTCGACAATCCGCTCCAGGACAAACCCGATCCCCGCCATTAGCCCGCCTCCCGGTACAATTCGCCGTAGCGGCGAAAAATCTCTGAGCGATCGTAGTGGCGGCGTACCGCGGTCTGCCGCTCCCGCACCCAGTCGGTGTACTCCTCCGGATGGGTGCAGATCCGCGCAATACGGCGAGCGATGCCCTCCGCATCCTTTGGGGCCGCAATGAGGCGCTCGTCGTGATTGAGCAGTTCCGGAACGTCACCGACGCGGGTGGCAACGCAGGGGATTCCGGCGGCCACCGCCTCCAGGATCACCAAGGGCTGCGCCTCGCTGAGGCTGGTAAGCGTCAACACGTCGAGAAACGCGTAGTACTCCCGGACATCCACGGCGCCGGTAAACACCACCTGCTCATCGAGGCCGAAGGCGTGCACCATGTCCCGGCACTCCTCGAAGTAGTCCGGTGCCTCATCGGTGGGACCCACCATCCAAAACGTCACGTTCGGTACCGTCTCCGAGATGATTCGCGCCGCCACCAGAAACGTCTTAATGTCTTTGATCGGCACTACCCGTCCCACCAGCCCCACGTGCACACCGGGTCGCGGCGTGCGGGTAATGCCGAAGAACCGCTCAATATCGATGCCGTTGGGAATCACGGTGGCGCGAGAGGCGGGGGCTCCCATCGCCAACTCCAGCTTCTGGTTGGCGTCAAAGAGGGTGATAATCCGGTCGGCGCTGCGGTATGAGACGCGGCTCAGCGCGAGAAACATATCCGACCACTGGTCCCGCTGATGTCCTCGGAGCTCCGAGGTCGACTGAATCTCGATAATGCGCTCCCGGTGGTAAATTCCATGCTCGGTGAGGAGAAAGGGCTTACCCGTCTCGGCGCGGGCTCGGGCCGCCAGGAACCCCGCGTATCCGGTGCAGAGCGAGTGGTAGACGTCCGCCGGGGGTAGTGATTCGTTGAGAAGAATAAGCAGCGTCACGCGGCTGTTGTACCACGTCCAGAAATACTCTCCCATTCCGTAGTACGGGTTATTGGTCAGGTGGTTTCCCACGATATCCGACCACAACCGGACAAACGCCCGCAGCCACGGTCCGCCGTCATACCCGGGAAGGATGCCATGAAAATTGGCACGCCATCGGGACCGACGTTCCGCCCGAAGGCGCGCCACCGTCTCCAGTTCGTTCAAGATTCCATCTACCGCCGGGTCACGCCCGGAGGGATACAGGGCCCGGAGCTGAGCGATCCGGTCCTGCATCACCGCGCCGCTCACTGTTCGTGAAGCGGCGTTCTCCACCAGTTCAAACCCGTCCGGCATAATCACGATATCCCGCGATCCCACAACGTTATCCGGAAGATCATAGGCCGGTGTCTGGTATGGATCGGGGGAGAGGGTAAACAGGTAGAAATCTATCTCCGGCAAGCTGGTAATGAGCTGGTGGGTCCAGCTGGAAACACCACCGCGGACGTAGGGATAGGTGCCCTCGAGCAACAAACAGACCACGGGACGCTTCACAACCACACCTCGTAGGGGATCGCCCGCCGTCGGTCGCCGTCGGTCGTGTTCGCGCCGTCGCTGCCGTCCTCCTGGTGGAGAACGCGAACGAGCTCCTGAACGCGCGTCAGGTCACGCTGAAGATACGCGATTTCCGCGGCCAGCAAGATCCGCTCCCGACGGGCGACTACGTCGGTACCGGCATCGCGTTCCTCGAGTTGCCGGTGCGCCTCGGGCAGTTCTCCCATCCGGACCAGCGCGCGAATCCGCCGCAGGTGCAGCCGTTCCGGTAGGTACGCGTCGCCCTCAAGCAACTTGACGCATTTTCTTAGATAGTATCGCTCCAGCGTCCGATTGAAGCGTTGGAGCGCGGCAAAGTCCATATATCGTCGGGTGAGCTGATCAAGCCAGTGCCGTCGCGGCTGTTGATTGAGCTGCTCCGCCGGCTCCCCGTCCTCCAGCCGCTGCAGTTCCCGGTAGTACCGCTCCTCCAGGCGAGACAGCGTTTGCGCGGCGAAGTCGGCGATCTCTCGATCCGGGTGCTCCAGATTCTCGAAGAGTTCCTGCGCCACCGGTCGATTGATCCGGATGTCCAGCCCGGACTTGGCAAGGAGCTCTTGCACCAGTGGTATGTTTAACGGTCGCTGACGCACCGAATCCACCGACCCCGCTCGATACACCGCCGCCTCAATGCCGATCTGTTCATGCTGGTACGCGCGCAGCGCGGTAGCGAGGGAGCGGGGAAAGGGAATCGCCAGGGGCCGCCGAAAGAAATCGAGTGTCACGCATCGGCCCCCGTTTGTACCGCAAGCATCGCTTCCGCCCGATCGATCATCACCTCGGGGGAGCCGTCATGGCTCGAGGAGAAGCCCACCAGCGCTTCCGGCAGGATCGTTTCCGCGTCCACGCTCCAGGCGTCCCCGCCGATCGTTTCCAGGATACGCAGCAGGAAGTAGGGGGCAGCGTCGTAGCGGAGGTTGGCCCCCACCAGGACAAATTGATTGGCCAGCTGATACCGGTAGAGCCGCGCTGCACCGCTGGTGAGGAGGTATAGGCGGTTGCAGATCGTTTCCACCAATCGGCGCTGGCGATCGTGGGAGAGTGTCAGCGGTTGCCGGGCGTATCCCCGCAGTTCCACGATGAAGAGGCTCACCTGGCCCCCGGCGGCAACCATTCGCTGGAGGTCGGAATAGAGCGCATCAGGTTCGTGCAAGACAACGGCGGTGTCGGAAGCTTCGTCGCCGGCGTCCGCCGTTGCGCCGTTGGCTACGGTACCGGCAGTTCCAAATGACTGCTCCACACCGCCGGCGGCGAGCGCCGCCACCACTTCCAGGGATACTTCGGCGGTCTGGTTGTACGCCAGAAACGGCATATCCCCGATCGTCAGGACGCCCCACGTTCGGCCGCGGGTACGAATCGGGACCGCGATAATCGTATTCCCCTGGTCAATTTTTGCCAGTTCGGGCTGCTCGGTGAGATATCTAAGGGTGAACATTTGATTGGTCCGCACCACCCAGCCCTCGATCGTACTGGCGATATCAAGGGATAGGGCGTAGCGCTCCTGATCTTGTTCCGGCCACACCGCCTGACGGGTAAGCTGGAGGGTCGCCTCGTCCACCTGATAAATGACAATTCCGGCGGCACCGGTCATGAGGCGGGTGGCACTGAGGGTCGCGTCCAGAACGGTGGCGCGGTCGAGTGATTGAAACCGGGCGAGCTGTTCTCCCAGTCCGGAAATCGAACGGTGTTCCACGGCGTGTCGGCTGTAGAGGTCGCGGAGGCTCGTTTCCATAGCTGCGGCCTCAACTCGCATTTTCTCCGCGGAATCTCGGGCCGCCTGCGCTTGTTCGTGCGCCTGCGCCACCGTGACGGAAAGACCGGTGCGGGTATGAATGATCCCGGCGGTTACCACCAGTCCCACCACCAGACCAAGGCGCTGCTCGGCGGATAGAAGCGCCACGTCAATCCCGTGGAGCGGCACACCGACCACACGTCCCACCCAGGGAGCCCCCAGGGTGGTGAGGATCAACAGCAGGCCACCCGCCACGATCGCCGCGCCCCCCCCGGCGCTCGCCGCGATCGCCACCAGCGCCGCCAGGTACGGCATCGCCCCCAACGACAGAAATCCGAGTTGGGGCGAGAGGAATCCATCCAAGGCCACCACGAGAACCGAGATAAGGATAAGTACGGTGTACTGCGTCCACGTCTTCCGTTTCACTATTGATTGTAAATTTCGGAGTGGTTCCGTAGATTCATGAATAGGAGCAGCACATAGCATGCAATGTAAAAATCTATTAGCCCGCCCTACCATGATAGTTTTGATATTTATGGTATTGGGCAGTGGGTATCTCTCAGCCCAGTCCACTATTACTGTGGAGGCGGAGGATGCGGTCTCCACCAATTTTGCCGCGGACGCGGTACTGCTTTTCGGAACGGGTAACAACCGAACGTTGCAGTTAAATGAACGATCCCTCCTCGGCGATACCCCGTTCTATGCTGAGTACGCGGTGTACGCCCCGGACGCAGGGGACTATGAACTGTGGTACGGCGGTTCGATTCCCGGGTCTCGCGACACGCTCATTCCCTCGTATGGATCGCCGCTGGTCCTCCGGATCAACGATGACCCGGAGGTGGAGTTGTTCTGGGAAGATGTGCAGGTTGGGCCCATCTACTCGACGCCGTACCGATGGGTTCGAGCTTCCACCGTGTCACTGCAAGAAGGGCTCAATCAGGTACGAATTGAGGTTCGGGAACGTCGCCGGTTTGACGGTCGATTCTTTCTGTATCTGGATCAACTGGTGTTCCGCCCGGCCGAGGGAAACGGCGATGGTGACGGTGACGATGAATCCGGCGCCGACGAAGCCGAATCCTATTCCGCCGAGCAGCTCCCGCCGGACAGTGAGCTGTCTGATGAGCCGGAAAGCATCGAGGACGTACTCATTACCGTCCGGGACAATCCCGACGATATAGCTGCCTGGATCCGGCTGGCCGATCTGTACACCCTCGTGGGAGATCACATTAACGCGCTGCGCTACCTCAATCGGGCGGCGGTCGTAGAGGACCAGAATCCCGAGATTCTGCGGCGAACCGCCCGCAACCTGATGTGGCGTGGTGATCTGGAAGGCGCCCTCGACGCGTATTGGCAACTCCTTTCAGCCGACGTAGGTCAGGTGGAGAGTTTTCTCGAAGCGGGGAAAATCGCCGCGTGGAACGGGTTTTACGGCGCCGGCGAGCAGTACTACTTGGCGGGGCTCGAGAACTTTCCGGAGAACATGCAGATCCGTATCAATTTGGGCTTTACCTATTTGTGGTCCGGCCAGGAGGAGCGCGCCCGGGAGTTGTTTCAACGCACCGAGAGCTCCGCCGACACACCGGACGAGGCGCGCACGATCGCCCGAGAATACCGAATGAACGACGCAGCGGAACGCGCGGCGGAATATCTCAACCGAGCGACCGACACCTTCGGCGGCGATGAGGATCTCTACGCCGACCGGTATGATTTGTTGTTAGCCATCGGGGACACCGCCGCCGCCGAGCAACTCGTGGAAGAGAGCGTCCAAGCGGTTTCCGACCCGGAGGGTCTGCGCGCCCGCCTTCAGCGGATCGACCGGACCTATCAACTCCGGGAACAGTTGATCGCCGATTTTGAGACGGCGGCGGCGGCGGATCCGCTGGATCCCGCGCCGCGCCGCACGTTGGCACAGACCTATTTGTGGACCGGACGGCTGGAGGCGGGAATCGACCAATTTGAACTCCTCTTGGCGGTGGAGTCGCTCCGGGGAATACGCGGACACTGGAGTCGTGGAGCGGACCAGATAGAGCGCGCGGCGTTGGTGGCATTGGTGGAACGCGATCTCCGCGGTGAGCTGGGTCGACTCACCAGTGCCGGATCCGCACTGCGGGGCCATCTGTCCGATATCGATGCGTTCGACGACGATACGCCGGAGGAGGAGCGGTCCCAGGTGCTCACGGCGGCTCGCGAAACGGCGGCGCTCATTACCGAATTGAGCGACCGGATCGCCGAACTTACGTCTTTTGTAGAACCGGAGGCAGTTGAGGACAACGACGACCTCGAAGAGCTCGTGCAGGAGGCGGAGTCGGCGTGGCGCGCGGTGCAGGAGAACTCCGACTGGAGTCTCGCGCTTCCGCGAATATTGAATGAACTCCGCCGCGGTCAGGGAGAGATCCCCGGGATCGATGCGCACGCGGCAATCACCAGTTGGATCCTGGCGGAGGATCGCCCCGTCCCCCCCACGAACCTCATTATCGGCACCGCCGACGACGTGGAGCGGCTACTGCTCGCCTGGGCGTGGGCCGGCTCAGGCGAGGCGGAGGTACTGCAGCGGGTGCTTGAAGAACTACCGGCGGAAGCGGGCCAGATTCTGCTGTATCAGGAGCTCTTTGGTGAGCCCGGTGACCGCACCCCCGCCGAATCTGCGGGAGCTCCCGGCGACGACGAACCGCTGGAATCTGTGGTAGAGACCGGTGAAGAGCTGCTCACTCGGGTGAATGAGGTTCAGCAGGAAACCTCTACCGCATTGCAACTACTCCGCTCGGAGCGACAGACGCGCGCGGACATTATCCAGTTGGAAAGCCGGGTAGCCCACTTTGAACTCCAGAACGAGACGGTGGCACTCCGTACGCAATTGGGCGATTACTACGTGGACAACGGTGATGTGGAGCGGGCGATCGTCCAGTTTGAGACGGTACAAGAAGTGGACCCCGATAATCCGGATACACTCTTTGCGCTGGCCAACGCCTACCAGCAAGAGGGCCGCTGGGCGCGGGCGATGGACGCCTACGCCCACATCTATCGGCAGGACCCCAACTATCGGAACGTGGCAAATCTCCACAACCGGCTGGCCCGGGAGAACGCCGACCAGTTTGTCGGGGGCATGCGCTCAGTGAGCGAGCCCACCCGCGTGGTCTTCGGTTCGCAGTTTGGGTACACGTACCGGTTTAACTCGCGGCTGAGCGTGCGCGCCACACTGGATACCGCCGCCACCCGGTTGCGTGTCAACGATGACGGTATTACCCGGCGGCAATACTTTGAGCAGGGACTCTACTCCGTGTCCGCGCCGGTGAGCTTTGCCCGCGGCCGGTGGGTGGTGGAGCCGCTCATCGGCGTTGATGTCGCCGGAAATCAACTGTTTTTCGCGAACTATACCGGTCAGTCGATCGCCAATCTCGCCGATAGCGACGAAGATTCGGACGGCGCCGATTATTTTCAGAACTGGCAGATAGAACCGGTTTTGGGTATCAGCGCGCAACTCTCGGCGGGGGATACTTTTGCCTCTCTGTCCTACCGGTTTGGCCCGTATCGCCCGGCGGCGGACCTGCCGGTGGAGACCGCCTTTGTGAGCCGCCCGGAATTTGTATCACACTCGGTGAACGGCACCCTCTCATCACGCCCGGCGGAGCGGCCCTCTCCGTTCTGGTCACGGCTGCGCACGGAAACGAGCGGAGCGGCGGATTTCATTTCAGGCGGGGGGAGCTCCGGTGAACGGGTTGCGGCGCAGCAGAACCTTGGGTTCGTTCTATATTCCCAGTCCCAACCGCATACCCGGCTGTTGTCCGGGCTGTCGGTGGGATATGAGGACTATTTTGGTGACGATACGTCGGTAGATTATCAAGTTTTTTACCGTCCGGATGAAGTGTTGCAAGTGGGTGGCTATGTGAGCGGCGAGCTGTACCGATCCAGCGGACGGGACGCCACTGTGGGGGTAACCGGCCGGGTCTACGGAGGCCTCTACCAGACGCAGCTGTTTGATGATGCCCGCCCGGATCCCTTTGAATTGGAAAGCGCCTTCCGGGGGGCGGCGGATCTCACCGCCGAGGTGACGCGGCGGGCGGTGGCGTTTCAACTGGGAACCGCGGTGAGCCGAGTATGGGACGGAGCTACCGAGAGCGAGGACTTCTATTCGGTGGGGGTTTCGTTGAATGTAATCGTGACCAATCCCAGTTTGCTGGCGCAATGACGATGGGAGTTGCATAGCGACTATGCATGTTGCATATTCTATGCGTAACGCATGATGAATTGCCGTCACCAGGTGGTGGTGATGTGCCGGAGATTAGCGATAACGCCTTATATTGTCGTGAGTTGGATCATTGTAGTGGCTGGTTGCGTTCTGGCATGAATTTTGCTTACATTGTTGGTAAGGAATGAGTATGAATAGCATGAAACGTATGAAACAAATGGGTCGCATCATCGGCGGCGTTCTCGGGGCAGCGATCTTCCTGGGATCCTGTTCCATGGGGCTCACCCCCGATACCCGGAGTCCGGAAGAGGACCTGGCGGAGCTGGACGCGCAGCTGAGCATTACCGCCAACAGCGCGGTGGCGGCGGCGGACGCGCAGTTGAACGCTTCCGGCGAGATCGGCGCCAGCACGACGTACAATAACCCCGGCATGGATCCCGTTACGGTGGAAGCCGGTGCGACGGAAGCGCTGCCGGCACGCAGCAACTACCCCTACCCCGGGTGGACCACCACCGGTGAGGTGGAGCATATTGCTGATCCGGC
>JBMCMH010000075.1:0-13528 GCA_048614515.1 Alkalispirochaeta sp.
TTACGGGGATTAAACCACACGTGGGGATCACCAGCAGCATGGTCGTGATCGTCGTCGTGGTCGTCATCGTGGTCGTGATCGTCGTCGTGGTCGTCGTCATCGTGATCGTCGTCCGCGCCCACCGGATCGATTCCCGCGGATACCGCCACAACATACCCGGTTGCCGCGGTCTCCACGGTATCTAGAATGTTTTCTTCCAGATCAAATCCGTTCACAAACACCACATGGGCCCGTTCGATCGCCGCCACGGCCCGCGGTGCCACGGTATAGCCGTGCGGATTCTGTCCTTGCGGAATGAGGACGGTTATATCCGCCCGATCACCGACGATATTTCGAACGACATCGCCGATAAGGTTGGTGGTGGTTACCACCCGGAGTTCCTCGCCCGGTTCCAGTGTCACCGGCTCGATATCGGGAAGCTCTGCGTGATCGTCGTGATCGTCGGAGCCGACCTCAGATTCCGCAGCGGATGACTCGGACGAGGAGGAAGACTCGCGCTGCCCTGCAGCAAACACGATCGAGGGACTTACAAGCAGCAACACCAGCACCGTCAACGCCACAGCGTTTAATCGTCGTAATACCATGTATGCCATCGTAATACTTAGTAACACCACCTGTCAAGAGCGGTGAATCTGATTTACACTGGGGCATGCCGACTGTAGACAGCACCGGCCTCGCCGGCCTTGACACCATTACCGACGGCCTCCACCCGGGGGATAACGTGGTATGGCGAATATCCGCATTGGAAGACTACCGCGTGTTCTGCCGCGCCGTGGCACAGGCCGCGCTCGATCGCGGGACATCCCCGAGCGGGGCTCCGCGCCTGGTGTACTTTCGCTTTGCCCAACACGAGCCGCTCTTCTCGGAGGAAGAGACGATCACACTCAAGCTAGAGGTGGTGGTTCTACCGCTCAACCGTGGATTCGAGCATTTCATTACGGCGGTGCACCATCGAGTCGTGGGATACGGTTCCGACGCGGTGCTCTTTTTCGACTCCCTCTCCGATCTCAGTCAGCCGTACTACTCCGACCGGATGATCGGCAATTTTTTCCAGCTTACCTGCCCGCTGATTCTACAAACCGGCAGCGTGGCGTACTTCTCGCTCGAGCGGTTTTTTCATTCCCACCACACGGTGGGCCCCATCACCGAGACCACCCAGATCCTCATAGACGTGTACCGGTACCAGGACCGTCTGTACGTGCAGCCGGTAAAACTCGACGGCCGAGACCCCTCCCCGGCGTTCACCGTCTATAGATACGATCCGTCGGGGCCGTTTCAACACGTGACCGCCAGCGGCGACCTTGTTCCCATTCTCAACGCGCGGCCGTGGCCGGGGCTGCGGAGTGCCGGCTACCGCATGGTGGGGGTTTGGGACCGGGCGTTTCTCGAGGCAGAGCGCCTCCTGGAAGCGGTAGCGACCGGAGCCGCCCCGGCGGCAACGGCGGAACACAAGAAGAACCACCTCCTTGAGCTGATTATTTCCCGCGAAGAGCGAATCCTCCAGCTGGCTCGGGAGCACCTCACCCTGGCGGACATTATCGCAATCTGGAAGCGAATGGTGGGTACCGGCCACGTGGGAGGCAAGGCGGTGGGCATGCTGCTTGCAAATGCGATTCTCCGCCGGGATACGTCTGAGATAGCGGCCGTCCTTGAAGAACACGATTCATTCTTTGTGGGATCCGACGTGTTCTACACATACTTGGTAATCAACGACTGTTGGTGGGATCGTCAGCGGCAGAAGGACCCGAGCCATGGGCTCTCCAACAATGATGCCGCCCGGGAGCGCCTGCTTACCGGAGAGTTTCCCCCCTATATCATCGAGCGGTTTGCCGACATGTTGGATTATTTCGGCACGTCGCCGGTGATTGTCCGCTCCTCCAGCTTACTGGAGGACAACTTCGGCAACGCCTTTGCCGGTAAATACGAAAGCGTCTTCTGCACAATGCAGGGTACCCGGGAACAACGGCTGGCGGAGCTACTGTCCGCGGTGCGCCGAATTTACGCCGGCACGATTAGTGATGAGGCGCTGGCGTACCGCAAAAAGCGCGGAATCTTGGACCAGGACGAGCAGATGGCGCTCCTGGTACAGCGTGTTTCCGGCGATCGGTACCGGAACCGGTGGTTCTTTCCGCACTTCGCCGGGGTGGCGTTCTCCTACAATCCGTGGGCGTGGCACCGTTCTATCGATCCGCACGCGGGATTGGGGCGAATCGTATTCGGTCTGGGGACCCGGGCCGTGGATCGCTCGGACGACGACTATACTCGGGTGGTGGCGCTCAACGCGCCGGATCGCCGCCCCGACACCTCTCCGGAAGAAGTCCGACGTCATAGCCAACGGCGGGTGGACGTTCTGGATCTCCAGGAACAATCGCTGAAGAGCGTGTATTTTGCCGACTTACTCAAAGAGCGCCTTTCGTTGCCGCTCCATCTGGCGGCGGAACGTGACCGAGAGCTCGCCGCCCGGCCGGGCGTTGACGCCCGCATTGCCTGGACGCTGACGCTGGAGCGACTCCTCACCAAGACATCCCTGGCGTCGGATCTCCGCCGGATGCTGGACCGTCTACGGGAGGCGTACCACAGTGAGGTGGACGTGGAGTTCACCGTAAACGTCGACCGCGACGATGGCTCCCAGCGGCCGTACCGCATCAATGTTGTGCAGTGTCGTCCGTTGCAGATCCGAGGAGAGCAAGCCGGCGCAGTGACCATTCCCGATCCCCCGGAGGAATCGGTAGTGCTCCGGTGCAGTACGGTGGTAGGCCATAGTCGGAACATCACCGTCTCGCGCGTGGTCTACGTGCGGCCCGAGGCGTTTGCGGAACTCCCGGAGCCGCGCCGGTGGGAACTGGCGCGGGTTATCCGATCGATTACGGCTCATTCGGCGCCCGGCGAACGCACGGGAGAAACGGTTTTAATCGGACCGGGGCGGTGGGGCACAAGTACGCCGGCGTTGGGGATACCCGTTCAGGTCCAGGATATCGGCGGAGCGGCGGTGGTGGTCGAGCTGGATCGGATTCATAGCTCCCTGGTTACTGATCTGTCGTTGGGCACCCACTTTTTCAACGAAATGGTGGAGGACGATCTCTTGTACTTGGCGTATCGACAAGCTGCTCCGCAGGACCGGTTCGCGCCGGAGTTGATCGAAAACACGCCGAACGCGCTTGCCGGGTACGTTGATATCGCCGCCCACTGGCAATCGGTGATCCATGTGGCGGATCTGTCCGGCCGTCCGTGGTCGCTTACGGCGGCAAGTGGCCGACAAACGGCAATCCTTACCCTGGATTAACCGTGTGTATGTGCATGTCCCCTGGAAAAACTGATCATTATCTGAATACTGGAAGATATGTACCGACGACTGGACGTTGCAATCCTGGTTCCCGTGGTAATCGTCATCGTTTCCGGCATCGCCGCCCTGGGGACGTTTAGCTTCTTGCGAACGCAGGCGAGTCTCGAGGAGGAGATCGTTCCCGATTTGGTTGTTGCCCGCGCCGGTGATGCCAAAGCGATCGTGGAGGCGCGCATGGCGGCCGCCTTGGAAACCGCACAATTGCTGGCCGCAGATCCTGGAGCCGGCTACTGGTTGGAGCAAGGGGAATCGCAGGATGCGATATTTCGCTCCTTACTCTACCGCCGGCTGGACTCGCTGGTGAACGACTACGGATACTACCACGCGTTTTACGTGAGCGATCAGAGTCGCAACTACTATTCCGACGGCTTCAGAATCCTTGATGTCATGACCACCGATGATCCGGACGATTCTTGGTTCTTTGAGGCCATGGAGATGGACGGAGAATATGTCCTCAACCTGGACTACAACCAAGAACTGGGTACCTCCCTCCTGTTTGTGAACGTTCCCGTGACCGTTGACGGCAGTCGCGCCGGAGTTGCCGGACTGGGACTGAATTTGTCCACCGTGGTGCCCCCCAGCGCCGCCCGAGATGGGGGTGAACTCTTTCTCGTGGACACGGAAGGAGAAGTATTGGCGGCGGGAAACTCCGCCCATATCGGTAACTCGGTTGCCGACTACTTGCCGGCGGTGGACGGCTCGATTATTGAGGCAGGCGAAGCGGTCGAGCTTGAACGAAACGCTGAGGCCCTTGACAGCCGCTCCGTGGGAGGAGACGTGTTTGTCGCATCCCGGCAGGTCCTCGATAGCGACTATTACCTGGTTGCCACCGTGCCCACTACCTTGGTCGATGCGACGCTGGCCCAGATTCGCTCCGTCACGATCCTCACCGGCGCGATCGTAGTGGTGGCGGCGTTCTTAGTGCTGTTGATCATGATCCGTAAAGCGGTGCGAGCCATCCTGCACGTATCGCTCCAGCTCCAGGAGGTCTCCTCCGGCGACGCCGATCTCTCAAAGCAGCTGACTGTGGATAGCAAGAACGAGATCGGGCTCCTGGCGGAGCGGTTCAACACGTTTGTCGAGTCTCTGCGAATCCTCGTGCGGGACGTGGCATCGGGCTCGGAGGCGCTGGCGGCGGAGAAGGAGCAGATCGTCGCTAATGCCACGGAGACCGCTTCCTCGGTGAACGAAATCACCGGGAACATCGCGAGCGTCTCCTCCTCCGTAGATCGGCTGCACGAGTCAATCCACACCACGGCGGAAAAGGCGCAAGATATCTCCGGCGCGATTCGCGCGATGGAGGAGCAAATCAACGCGCAGGTCAGCGCAATCGAGCAGACCTCCGCCTCAGTGGAGGAGATGAACGCGCAATCCGATAGTATTCGCAATACCGCCGCAAAACGAGCGGGCGAAGTAGACGAATTGACCAACGCGGTCACCACCAGCTCCTCCCGCTTGGAGGACCTTGGTACCAAGGCGCAGGAGTTGGAACGGCGGACCGACCAAATGTTGGAAGCGGCAAACGTGATTAATGGAATCGCCGCTCAGACAAACCTACTCTCCATGAACGCGGCGATCGAGGCCGCCCACGCCGGAGATGCGGGCCGCGGCTTCTCCGTGGTCGCGGAAGAGATCCGCAAGTTGGCCGAAAATTCATCGAACAACGCGACGGTAATCCAGAACAGCTTGAAGGGCAGTGTCACGCTTATCCAGGAGATCAACGGCTCCTTCGAGTCCATGCAAGAAACGTTTCACACGGTCACCGACAGTACCCGCCTCACCCGCGATGCGTTCTCGGAGATTGAGAGTACCGTCTCGGAGCTTTCCACCGGCATGAACGAGGTCACCGGCGCGGTGGTGGCGCTACGCGATGCAATTATGTCGATTGATGAGCGCTCTAAGTCGGTGAGCGGGCTCACGGGGGAGATTCTCACGCTCAACGAGCAGAACAGCTCTATCGGGTCGGAGGTACAAGGCGCGATCACGGAAATTCGCACCGGTGCCGATCAGATAAACGAGTCGGTGAACAATCTGAATAACAGCCTTCAAGAGCTGAGCGAGAGCGTGAACCGAATTCACGCTCAAGTCAGCCGATTTCAGACGTAGATTCGGGTCCGGTTGGGCGGTCCGGTTAGGGCCGCTCGAACCCGAGGATGACGTTGTTGCCGTTGCGATTGACGCGAAACTCCACCTCCCGGCCGTCAGCTTCCGCGATCGCCTGGTAGAACTCGGACAGGGTGTCGATACCTGACTCGTTCACCGCAGTGATTACATCACCCCGCCGCAGACCGCTGCCGTCGGCCGGTGAGTCCTCAGTTACGGCCGCCACCAGGACACCGGAGGCTCTCCGAGACAGATCCAATTGCGAACGAATCTCGTCGGTCAGCGGTGCCACCGCCAGCCCCGGCCACAGTCGGTTGGCGTTGTTTTCCACATCGGGGTCACGCGTAGACGTCGCCACCTGGACAACCTCTTCCTGCCCGTTACGAACAACGGTCACTTCCGCTTCGGCGCCGGGATCAAGGGTGGCAATCCGCCGTACCAAGTCATTCCCGGATTCCACCGTCTCTCCGTTGATGGCGGTGACGATATCCCCCGGGCGTAGATCACCCTCGTCGGCGGGAGACCCGTCGTAGACACCGTAGACAAACGCTCCCTTCTCGCCCTCGGCATCAAGGTCGGCCAAGATGGGCTCGGAAGGATTACCGGTAAGAACGCCCAGCCACGAATACCGAACTTCGCCGCGCTCGATGAAGTCGGTCACCGCCCGCTGCGCCATATCGATGGGAATCGCGAACCCGATGCCGTCGCTTCCACCACTGCGGGACGCGATCCACGTATTGATTCCAACAACCTCACCATCGAGATTCACCAACGCACCGCCGGAGTTGCCTTGATTAATGGAGGCGTCGGTCTGGATGTAGTCGGTGACGCCACTGAGTCCCGCCTCCACCGGCACGGTTCGCTCCGTGGCGCTGACGATTCCAGCGGTGACACTGGACGAAAACCCGAGCGGATTGCCCACGGCAAAGACCCAGTCGCCCAATTCCAATGACGAAGAGGTGCCGAGGCGCGCCAGCGGAACCTCGTCCGTCGTCTCAAACGACAAGAGGGCCAAATCCAGGCGCTCGTCGGAACCCACGAGCTCACCGGTAAAGGACCGTCCGTCACTCAAGACGATTTCGATTTCATCCGCCTCACCGGCGACGTGGTGATTGGTAAGTACATAGACCGTGTCACCCTCGCGCGCTACCAACACCCCGGATCCGAGGCCCTCTTGTTGAAACTCACGTTCTTGGCCTTCCTGTTCCGGACGTCCAAAGAAAAAGGAGAACGGGTTGCCCGGAACTCGTTGCGTGACGGTGTTCACGGTGTTGATCTCCGCCACAACCGGGACCGTGTCGGCAGCTACCGTGCGAAACCGATCCTGAAACGCGTGGGACACATCATCACCGGAATCGGGCGAGTAGGATGCCGGTGTGGCTTCCACCGTCGGTGCTCGATTCATCTGTACCTCCGACGGAGACGAGTCCGTAAGGCGCGCGCCGATGACGCCGCCCATGGCCGAAACCGCCAATACAAGGATGCCGATACCGCTCAGTCGCAAGATTTTGCGCAATCTTTGTGTGTGCATAGATATTTCCTCCTCCGTACGGGAGGAACCTACCCATCAACGGTTGCAAGAACGTTTCAGAAAGATTTCATTTTTGTAATGGGGGCGTGGGAGAGGGCACTGCGAAGGTGAGCCATATCCTGTAACTGGACAAGCCCGCCTTCAATGAGGTCTCGCGCGAGAGTTTCCGGCATCCGCCCGCCGAAATACACCGGGATTTCCGCGGGGAGCGACTCTCGAAGTCGCACGCACTCACCATACAGGGTGGTATCGTAATGCTCGGAGACAAACGTCATCACCACACCTTCGGCATCCTGTTCTTGGGCGGCGAGAACTAGGTCCACCACGGGGACCTCCGCGCCGAGGAGGACCGGGGTGTGTCCGGCCGCGTCAATGTGCGTTGCCGAGGCCACGCACCCTAAATCTGAGGCGTACCCCACCGGGGTAGCCACCAAGATCTTCTGCCCCTCCCCTCCCGTGGGGGAAGACAGAAACGTTCCCGCGATGATTCGGAGGTTACTCCGGGCAAACGTGGTATGCACGACACGCGCCTGCCGCGCGTCTACCAAGGTCTTGATCCGGCGCATTACCGGAAAGACAAACCGATCTGCCAGAGAGAGTCGTCCTTCGCTCGTGAGGGCGTGTTCCGCTGCCGCTCGCAACGCACCCGTATCCAACGCCAGAACAGCGCGTACCGCTGCGTCCACCGGCTCCCGGTCCGTGCCGGCCAGTATCGGGTCCGCGGCTGCGCGCTGTCCGAGTGATGTATAGCCGACGCCCCCCCGCTGAGACGGTGCCAGCTCCTCTAAACGACACACGAGCTCCTGGGAGTCCAAATCAACCACATCACCCACGCGATATCCCGCGCGCAGCAACCGCGCGATAACAATGAGGCGGTCCAGGAGCTCCCGGGAATAGATGCGACGCCCGCCCGCATCACGTTGTGGACGCACGCCGGTGTAGCGCCGTTCCCACGCCCGCAGAACCTCCGGAGTCAATCCCGTCTTTTGTGAAACCACACTGATCGGAAACATATCGCGAATGTACCAGTCTGTTCATCATTTGTCCAGGTTTTGTCTTTGACTTTTGCCGAACATATAGAAGACATTCAGGTAAACATTATTGAAGGAGTGTGCTTATGGATCTATCGCAGTTTACCGTCTCGATTGAAGCGTTCGAGGTGGTGGGCCACATTCTCACGGTCGGATACGCCGCTATGGCAGCGTCCCTGCTGTACTTTGTCCTGACCAAAAACGACAACATGCCCAAGTATCGCATGTCGTCGGTGTTGTCGGTGGTCGTTATGACGTCCGCTTTGCTGTTGCTGTACACCCAAAAGCAGAGTTGGACATCAGCGTACATGTTTGACGCCACAGCGGGTGTATATGTCCTCAGAGAAGGCGCCGAGCTGTTTACCAACGGCTATCGCTATCTCAACTGGATGATCGACGTACCGATGCTGTTGATCCAAATCTTGTTCGTTGCAGGAATCGCCGGGGTCGCGTTCCGCAAGTATCTGTTTCAGTTCAGTCTTTCCGGTGTATTGATGATCGTGACCGGGTATGTGGGTCAGTTCTATGAGCCCGGCCGGGCAGCCGAGAATATTACGGCATGGCTGGTATGGGGCTTCATTTCAACGGTCTTCTTTGTGTGGGTTTTGGTGCTGATTACCCGAGTCATCCGCGAAGGAAAAGCCAACATGAAGGGAAGCAAGGCGCAGGGAATCTTTGGTGCAATCCTGCCTCTGTTCTACTTCTCATGGTTCCTGTATCCCGGCGCTTACTTGATGCCTGCACTGATGTCCATGGGTATTGCAGACTATGAGTTCTCGATCGTGGCGCAGCAGCTTACCTATACCACTGCAGATGTGCTTTCCAAGGTGATCTACGGCGCAATGCTCAACATCTCCTCAACTATTCTCAGTACCGAGCAGGGGTTTGTAGCGGACTAAAGAGGTATCGGCTGATCGGTAATTTGCAGCTCGGGGACGGTCATCTGTTGTGGTGGTGGTACCAACCACCGGCTCACCAAAACCGTCCCCGGCTGGTGTCTCCGTCTCGGGAGCGTCCACCGCGAATTAGATCTACCAGCGAAACGGCGACGACGCTTACCGGGAGTACCACGAGAAAGAGCACAGCCAACACAACCTCCACTCGACGCCATGGAATATGGCGAATCAGGATGGATTCTTCCGGATCGTCCGGGTTGTAATACACCGGTATGCGGTTCCGAGCTGCGATATCAAAACGTTCCAAGTATGCAGACGCCCGCCGGCGATCACGATATATCCAATTGAAAACGCCCAGCCGCTGGGACGTATAGGACTCCCCGTCCACTTCATATGTGTACGAAACCTCAGGACGGAACTGTTCTCCGGGAGAACGACTGTCGTCCGGATCTGATGACGGAGCGATTACCACGCGATCAACCGTACCCAACGAGGAGGGCCACTGCAGGGTCTGAAGGTGCTGAGAGAGCAACAGCCCCGCAGCCAGCAGGAAAAACCCTGCAGTGAGAGATCGCAGTGTAAACCGGATCGCCGCAACGCGAGAAATCCGACTCAAACGACCCCCTGGTCCAACATCGCGTCGGCAACTTTCACGAACCCGGCAATGTTTGCACCGGCCAGGAAGTTCCCCGGCTCATGGTACCGTTCTGCGGCATCCGCCACGGAGCGGTAAATCGACTTCATGATCACCCGCAGCCGGTCATCTACTTCCTCAAAGCCCCAGGCCAGTCGCATCGCGTTTTGACTCATTTCCAGTCCGCTGGTGGCCACACCACCGGCGTTGGCCGCCTTCGCCGGGCCAAACAGTACCTTTCCGGCCAGGAGTACATCGATCGCGCCGGGAGTGGTGGGCATATTGGCACCCTCTGAGACTACTTTGCACCCGTTGATCACGAGCATCTTCGCTTCTGCGTCATCGATCTCGTTTTGGGTAGCGGAGGGAAACGCCGCCTGGGCGGGAATATTCCACGGGTGGGCATCGGGGGTAAATTCCACGCCAAACTCATCGGCATACTCTTTGATTCGGCCGCGCTTCACATTCTTGAGTTCCATCATCCACTGCAGTCTTTCTTCGGTGATTCCCTGGGGATCGTATATGAATCCGGAGGAATCGGAGAGGGTCACCGGTTTAGCACCGAGCTCCAGCAGCTTGCGTACGGTGTACTGCGCTACATTCCCGCTCCCGGAGACGAGGCACGTCTTCCCCTCGATCGAGTCACCGGTGGCTTGTAACATCTCCTCGGCAAAGTACACCGCCCCATACCCGGTGGCCTCGGGGCGGACCAGCGATCCCCCCCAGTTGAGGCCTTTACCGGTCAAGGTGCCGGTGAATTGGTTGCGGAGTCGTTTGAACTGCCCGAAGAGGAAGCCGATCTCACGCCCCCCCACGCCGATATCGCCGGCGGGGACGTCCGTCTCCGCGCCGATGTGGCGGGAAAGCTCGGTCATCAGGGACTGGCAGAACCGCATCACCTCACCGTCGGACTTTCCTTTGGGATCGAAGTCGCTGCCGCCTTTGCCGCCACCCATCTGAAGGCCGGTGAGGCTGTTCTTAAACACCTGCTCAAAGGCCAGAAACTTCATGATGCTCATATTCACCGATGGGTGAAACCGCAATCCCCCTTTGTAGGGACCCAAGGCACTGGAAAACTGAACGCGATACCCACGGTTGATGTGGATGGTGCCGTCGTCGGCAACCCACGGGACCCGAAAGGTAATCGTCCGCTCCGGCTCAACCAACCGCTCAAGAATGGCCGCCTCGCGGTACTCCGGGTGCTGCTCCAGTACCGGTCCCAAGGTACCGAGAACCTCGTCTACTGCCTGGAGAAACTCCGGCTGGTGTGCATTTCGGGATCGAAGATCATCAAAGACGGATTGGGTATATGACATTAACTGCTCCTGTGGCGCGCATCTTAACCGCTACGGGTCAGTTTCGAAAGTCCCGCATGTATGCAATAAGTTTTTCCACGCCGTCTTCCGGCATGGCGTTGTAGATGGAGGCGCGGATTCCCCCGACGCTGCGGTGGCCCTTGAGACCGATCATGCCCGCCTCCGCGGCGCCGGCGATGAACCGTTTTTCCGATTCCTCGTCGGGCAGACGGAATACCACGTTCATGTCCGAGCGGTATGAGGGATCCACCGGACATCGGTAGTACCCGGATGAGCCCTCAATCGCCTCGTAGAGCGCGGCCGCCTTGCGGCGGTTACGATCAGCCACGGCCCCGAGACCGCCCTGGTCCACGATCCACTCCAATACGAGGGAGAGCGCCCAGATCGAAAATACCGGGGGCGTGTTGTAGAGGGAATCCTTCTCGGCATGCGTCCGGTAGGCGAGATACGCCGGCACGTGGGTGGGAGTGCGGTCCAGCAGGTCATTGCGGATAATCACCACCGTCACTCCGGCAGGTCCCAGGTTCTTCTGGGCTCCGGCATAGATCAGTCCGAAGTCCTCGATGGGAAGCGGACGGCTCATGATGTCGCTGGACATGTCCGCCACCAGGGGAGCCTCCACCTGGGGGAAGTCTTTCCACTGCAGGCCCTCTATCGTTTCGTTGGAGGTGATGTGGAAGTACGCGGCCCCAGGAGTGGACCGGAGCGCGGAAGCGGTGGGAAGCGACGTAAACGAGGCATCACTTCCATCGAATACCGTGTTCACCGGAGCGAATTTCTTTGCATCCGAGAGTGCCTTCTTGGCCCAGCTCCCGGAGAGGGTCATGTCGATCGGAGCCGCGTTGCCGGAGGTTGCCTCCCCGGACACGCCTGCCCCGGCCCCGGCCAGGTTCATCGGCACCATGCCAAACTGCATCGTGGCTCCGCCTCCGAGCAACAGGATGGAGTAGTTCTCCGGTACCTGCAGAAGCTGACGAATCAACGCCAGCGCCCGCCCATGAACAGCGTCATATTCCTTGCTGCGGTGACTGGTTTCCACCAGTGAGAGCCCTGCTCCCTGATAATCGATGAAATCTTTCTGGATCTGCTCCAGAACCGGGAGCGGCAACGTGGCCGGTCCGGCATAAAAGTTGTATACCCGTGCCATGGTTCGAGCGTAGCAAAAACCCCAGAGTTCATCTACCAAATTCCCGTTTGATGTGATTCAGTTCACATTACAGCGGTCCGCTCCGGCCCTTGTCCTCCGTCCCGATCCTCCGCATAGTGGGAGCCGTGTCACGAACGATATCACGCGTGCTCATGAGCCTCGCGCTCCTGGCGATCGGCGTTCAACTATACCGGACGTTCCTGAACCTGGCCTCCTTTCGCACCTTTGCGCTGACGGTGGTCAGTCTCTGTCTGGAGGCGCTGCCGTTTTTGCTATTGGGATCTCTCGCGGCGGCGCTGGTGCGCTCCTACCTGCCGGCGGGCGTGATGGCGCGGATGGCCCGCCGCCTGGGACCGGCGGGGATCCCCCTGGCGGCCGTGAGCGGGCTGGTGGCGCCGGTGTGCGAATGTGCCATCGTTCCCACCGTGCGGGGGCTTCGAGCAAAAGGTCTCCCCTTGCCGTACGCCATTACCATTCTCGTCAGTGTCCCCATCATTAACCCAGTGGTCATCGCCTCCACCATCGCCGCCTTTCCCGGGCGGCCGGACCTGGTGGCCGCGCGTTTCCTGGGGGGCGCCGCGGTTGCGGTGATTACGGGCTTTGTGTTCTTCGCGATCTACGGCAATCGCGAGGATGTGCCGCGCCCCGGGCACGACGGCAGTCATCGCCACGACCACAGCCACCACCACGATCATCAGCATCCGTTTGACACGATAGAGGTCCGCGGCGCGCATCCGGTGCGGGACGTGGTAAACGCCACGTTGCACGAGTTTCTGGAAGTGACTCGCTACTTTGTGGTGGGGGCGATCCTCTCTTCGCTGCTGCAGGTGGCGGTGCCCCCGGAGGCGTTTACCCGGCTCAGCTCGTCTCTGGTGGTGGCGTCCTTGGCAATGATCGCTCTGGCGTTCATATTGTCCGTGTGCAGCGAGGCCGACGCCTTTCTGGGTAAGGCGTTCCTGCCGCTCATGCCGGCGCCGGCGGTGATCGCGTTTCTGGTATTTGGACCGATGATGGACCTCAAGAACGCCACGATGTTGCGCGGCGTAATTACCGGAAAGCAATTGCTGGGTCTCACGGCACTGCTCACCGGTCTGGTGGTGGCGATGGCAGCGGTGCTGCAGGGAGTTTGGATGTGAAAGATACCTACCTACGGGTTATCACCGCGGGTCTTGCGGTGGGAATATTTGGATTACTGGTGGTGACCGCGATCGACGGCAGTATCAGGATGATACTGAACCCGCGCATTCTCCCGCGCACCCTGATCGGAGCGGGGGTGTTCGCGCTCGCCACGGTGATCTGGGCGATCGATGGACTGCGGCGCCCCGACTCCGGTAGCGGGCTCTCCCTTGCCGCGGCCTGGCCGCTCCTGGTGCCGGTTATTCTGTTGCCGGCGGCCGTACAGAGCACAAGCGGCGACTACAGCCGGATTCGCCTCTTTACCGCGGGGGGATCCGGGGGCACCGCCGCCGAGGCGGTCTACTCCGATACCAGCCAAGCGGCGGCGGTATCCCTGGGGAGCGGCACCCT
>JBMCMH010000076.1:0-13376 GCA_048614515.1 Alkalispirochaeta sp.
CCGGAAAAGCGTAATATTCTAACGGGCAATGGCGATCAAACAGAGAGCCACAGCGATGATCCTCTTCACGGCGGTACTGTCTATCGTCCTGCCGCTTTCCACCACCACCGCTCAAGATGCGCTCCTCCTGCCGATCCACGGTCCCATCGATCGCTTTCAGACGGTGATGGTGCAGCGGGCGGTTGAGCAGGCGCGGGACGGCGACCACAGCCACCTCATAATAGATATCGATACCTTTGGGGGCCGCGTCGATGCGGCGTTGGAGATCGCCGGTACGCTGGGAGGTGCGGAAGAGATCACTACGGTGGCGTTTGTGGGCAACTCCCCCGATACGCGCGGGGTGAGTTGGTCTGCCGGGGCGCTGATCGCGCTGGCCACCAACGAGATCTATATGGCGCCGGGTACCTCCATCGGCGCCGCCGCGCCGGTGATGCAGGGACCGCAAGGGTCGGAGCCGGCGGATGAGAAGACGGTGAGTGCCGTCCGGGGTCAGATGGCGGCGCTGGCCGAACGCAACGGCCATCCGCCGGCGGTGGCCCGGGCGATGGTGGACGCCGCGGAAGTTGTGGTGGCGGCGGAGGTTGACGGCCAGATGCGGCTGCTCTCCCGGGAGGAAGCATCGTCCATGGAAGCCGAGAACGAGGATTCCATCACGGTGCGGGAAACGGTCTCCGAAGAGGGGAAGCTCCTCACGCTTACCGCCGGCGAGATGGAGCGGTACGGGGTTTCCCGGGGGTCCCCGCGGTCACCGCAGGATTTGGTAGATCTCTTGGAGATAGACGGATTCACCCGGATTGAAGCATCTGCCACCGATCGCGCGGTGTCCGTGCTCACGGGAACGGGGTTTACCACGCTCCTCATCCTGGCGGGGCTTGTGGCGCTCTTCCTCGAGATTACGAGTCCGGGTTTCGGGGTTCCCGGAGCGGTGGCGCTGACCGCCTTTGCCACGCTCTTTGCCTCTAACCTGCTTATCGGTCAGGTTGGATCACTGGAGATCATCCTCTTCGTCTTGGGGGTGGGCCTCCTCATCTTTGAGCTTTTTGTCATCCCCGGCTTTGGGGTTGCCGGCATTTCCGGTCTCTTGGCGATGGGAATCGCTCTGGTTCTCTCGCTGCAGCGCTTTGTGGTACCGGAGTATGAGTACCAGTGGGATATTCTGGGGCGGAACGTGCTCGTAGTGGGGGGCACGGTGATAGCGGCAATTCTGACCTCGCTCAGTGTGGCGATGCTCGTGAAGAATACGCGCTTTTTCTCTCGTCTGGCGTTGGCAAATACGCAGGATGCCGGCGCCGGCTACACCGCCCAAACGACTTCCGTGGCAGACCGGTATCTGAACCGGGAGGGCACCGCGGAAACCACGTTTCGACCTTCAGGCAAAATTCGCCTGGAGGATGAGGTGGTCCCGGCGGAGAGCGAGGGGGGCTATATCGAGAGAGGCCGGACGGTGCGAATCGTGCGGGTAGACGGCAACCGCCTCGTGGTGCGGGAGGTGTAGCGTGCCGGTGTGGGGACTCTTTGCGCTGATCCTGGTGGGATCGGTGGCGATTCTGGCGGAGTTCTTCATTCCCGCCTTCGGGATTATCGGAATCGCCGGTCTGAGTACCGTGGTGGCCGCAGTGGTACTGGCGTTTGGAGAGCATCCCGAGCCGTGGGGAACGCTGGTGCTCTTGACGGCGCTCATTGTCACCCCCACGGTGGTAATTGGGGGATTCCGGCGCTTTCCGAAGAGTTTTTTCGGCAAGCGCATGATTCTGGCCACCGATGAGGCCACCGCCCCGGGGGCGGGCGATGCCGATGTGGCGGTGGGGACGGTGGGCACCGCGATTACCCCGCTGCACCCGGGGGGAACGGCGGAGATAGCGGACCGCCGGATGAGCGTGGTTACCGCTGGAGAGTTTGTGGAGTCCGGGACGCCGGTAGAAGTAGTTACGGTTGAGGGTGCGCGAATCGTTGTGAGGAGGTTGAACAATGGAGTTTGATATGGGTATCGAGATGATCATTTTATACGTCGTTCTGGGGCTGTTAGCGCTGGGGCTGATCTTTATCTTCGTTCGCTTTTTCGGGTTGTGGTTTCGGGCGCTGTTGTCCGGGGCGCCGGTGCCGATTACGCGGATCATCGGGATGTGGCTGCGGAAGGTTGATCCCGCGGTGATTGTGGATAGCCGCATTATCCTGGTGAAGGCGGGGATTCCCATGGAGCCGGAGCTCCTGGAGACGCACTACCTGGCCAGTGGGGATGTCCGCCGGGTGAGTCAGTCCTTGGTGGCGGCCAACAAGGCCAACATTCCCCTGGATTTTCAGCGCTCTGCGGCGATCGACCTTGCCGGGAGGGATGTGCTGGAGGCAGTGAAGACCAGCGTCAACCCCAAGGTCATCGATTGCCCCGATCCCACCAAGGGCAAGGAGGCGATCGAGGCGGTGGCCAAGGATGGAATCCAGCTCAAGGTGAAGGCGCGGGTTACGGTGCGCGCCAATATCGAGCGCCTGGTGGGGGGAGCCACGGAGGAGACGATTATCGCCCGCGTCGGGGAGGGGATCGTTACCACGATTGGATCGTCCGGAACGTACAAGGACGTCCTGGAAAACCCGGACCTGATCTCTCGGCGGGTGCTGGAAAAGGGACTGGATGCCGGGACCGCCTTCGAGATTCTTTCCATTGATATCGCCGATATCGACGTTGCACAGAACGTAGGAGCCAAGCTTCAGGCGGATCAGGCGGAGGCGGATAAGCGCCGCTTCCAGGCGGAGGCGGAGAAGCGCCGCGCCGCCGCCATGGCCAAGGAACAGGAGATGCGCGCCGACGTGCAGGAGAACCGCGCCAAGGTGGTCCTGGCGGAGGCGGAGATTCCCAAGGCGATCGCCGAGGCGTTCCGCGAGGGAAATCTGGGCGTCATGGATTACTACCGCCTGCGAAACGTGCAGGCCGATACGCAGATGCGCAACTCCATTGGCGGTGAAGAGACCACTACTGGAGGTAGCGACGGAGGCACCGGCGGCGATGATTAACTCGCTTTTGGAGTTGGTTGGGGCGCTGTTTTTGGCCTCACTCCCGATTCTGTTGACGCTGGCGCGGATTCGGCGGCGGCGGATGCGGGCGGCTGCACGAGAGGCGGCCGGGCGCGGTACCAGCCGGGCCCGTGACGGCCGGGATCACCGGCGGGCCCCGGGCTGGAGGAGTTGGCTCAGCCAACTCCTAGAGCGTAGTCCGGATCGCGATCTGGCCCCGTTTCCGGAGCAGGGGGGTGCGGCGAGCGCACCCACCGGGAGAGGTCAAACCCGGCGCCAAGCAGCCCCTGAAACGGAAAGTGGCCTGGAACAGGAGCGCTCCCACGGATACCGGTCTCTCCCGCAGTCGAGTCCCGGCGATGCGCTCCTGAAGCGCGTTGGCCGGTATCCGCCGCTGCAGCGGGCGATCGTACTGAAGGAAATCCTCGGCCCACCGAAGGGATTAGACTAGTGGGATCACCCGGGTGGGGCGCGCCTATTTGCCAGGAAGAAATCTCTGACGATATAATTCACCAATGACAATGCAGATGAGCAGCAGGCGATCAAGCCTTGGAGTGAGTCTGGAGCGCAAGGATGCTCCCGATAAGACTACCGGCCGCACCCGATATACCGACGATTTTCTTGTGCCGGGCATGTTGTACGCGGCGATTGTGAGTAGCAAAACCGCGCATGGCCTGATCTCAGATATAGACGACACGGGAGCGCGGGAGACGCCCGGAGTTCGGGGGGTGTTTACCGGCAAAGATTTCCCACAGCTGGTGGGCCTGTATCTCGGGGATAAACCGGCGCTGGCGGTGGACCGCGTCCGCTACTTTGGAGAGCCGGTGGTTGCGGTGGTAGCCGACGACGAGCGGACCGCGCAGGCCGCTGCAGCGAAGATTCGCGTGAAATATGAGAATCTGCCGATCGTTCGGAGTCCTCGGGAGGGGATGACGGCGGAGGCCCCGCTGATCCACCCGAACATGGAGCAATATGTGCACATTCCTGCCATTTTGCCGGAGCCGGGTACCAACATCGCTCATCACACCAGGATGCGCAAAGGGGATCCCGACGCCGCCTTTGCCGCCGCGGATGCGGTGATTGAGGGAAGCTACAAATTTCCCCCCAAGGATCACGCTGCCATGGAGCCCCGGGTGGCACTGGCGGAGATCAAGAGTGATGGCCAGGTGGTGATCCGCACCTCGACCCAGAGTCCCTACGGTGCCCGGGGTATCATGAGTCGGACGTTTGGGATTCCGCCGGGGAAACTCACGATTCAGACGGCGGAGATCGGTGGCGGGTTTGGCGGTAAGGCCGGTATCCAACTCGAGCCGCTGGCGTATCTGCTGTCAAAGGCGTTGGGGGGACGGCCGGTGCGCGTCCAGAACACGCGGGAACAGGACATGGTGGGATCCCCCGGGGGGCCGGGGCTCGAGGCTACGGTGAAACTCGCCGCCAAGCGGGACGGCACGATAACCGCCGCAGACGTGCAGTTCTTTTTTGACTCCGGCGGGTATGCCGACTATGCGGTCAACGTAAGCCGCGCCGCCGGGTACGCCTCCACCGGCCCATACAATATCCCCAACCTGCGAACCGATAGCTACTGCGTCTACACCAACCATCCCTTCGCCACCGCGTATCGCGGGTTTGGGCACATTGAGATGAGCTACGCCATTGAGCGTTCCATGGAGATTCTTGCGCAGAAGCTGGATATGGATCCGGTGGCGCTGCGGCGGCACAATGCGATCCAAGCCGGCGACCAGACGCCGTCTCAGAACGTGCTGGACAGCAACACCGGTGATTTGCGGGAATGCCTGGATCGGGTGACCCGGCATATAGACTGGGCTGCCGGACCGATTGAGCGGATCGACCATGAACGGATCCGGGCCAAGGGAATTTCCTGCTACTGGAAAGCGCCGGCGATTCCCACGTTTACCGACGCCGGTGCCCTGATTTCCTTTAACGAAGACGGATCCGTGAACCTGGTCACCGGCGCGGTGGAGATGGGACAAGGCATTTACACCGGCCTGGCGCAGATCGTCGCCGAACGGCTCAAGATGCATCCCGATGAGATCCACGTGGTGCAGGAGGTGATGACCGATCGATCTACGCACGACTGGACCAGTGCGGCCAGTCGGACGCTGTTTATGGTGGGGCGGGCGGCGATCTCCGCAGTGGATGACGCCGTGGGTCAGATTAAGCGGGTGGCCTCGGCGCCGCTGCGGGCGCCGGAGGAAGATCTGGAGGTAGCCGAAGGGTGGGTGTATCTCCGGGATGACCCGGAACAGGCGCTGCCGTTGTCACAGGTGGTATTGGGGTATGTATATCCCAACGGCAACGCCATCGGCGGGCCCATTATTGGCCGCGGAAAATACATTGCCCGCCATTTGAGCCATATCGATCCGGAGACGGGACAGGGTCGTCCCGGGCTGGAGTGGACGTTGGGCGCGATGGGGGTAGAGATCGAAATGAACGTCCGCGACGGCAGCTTCCGCGTGCTGAAAGGCGTGTGCTCTATGGATGTGGGGCGAGTGATCAACCCCGCCCTCGCTCGAGGGCAAGTCGTTGGGGCGATGGCGATGGGAATCGGATACACGACGCGGGAGGCGTTTGAGTTTGATTCCAATGAGCACGTTCTCAATAACAAGCTCCGAGATTACAAGTTGGTGCGGTATGGAGAACATCCCGAGTACATCGTGGATTTTGTAGAGACACCCCAGGGTGACGGGCCATTTGGCGCGCGCGGCCTTGGAGAGCAGGGGATCATCGGCATGCCGGGGGCGCTTTCCGCGGCGTTTTCCCGGGCAACCGGCGTGCAATTGAACGCGCTTCCCATTACGCCGGAATACCTCTGGGACAGCTACCACACCGGCCGAGACGTGGCGTGGGAAGGAGGCCAATCATGATTCCTTTTGATCTCACCTATCGTCGCGCGGAATCAGTGGACGAAGCAGTTGGTGCCTGGATAGAAGCGACGGAGGCTGGTGGAACCGCGTTGTACTATGGTGGCGGTACGGAGTTTGTTACGCTGGCTCGAGACAACAAGCGCCATGCCGACGTGCTGATCGACTACAAACGGGTTCCCGACGCGGGGGCGTGCGGGGTGGCTGGTGATGGTGACTCCGCTATGGCATGGGAGGTCGGCGCCGGACTTCGCCTCAACACGATTGTGGATACCCCCGGTACCGGACTCCTGGCGTACTGTTTCTCCGGCGTTGCCGACCGCACGGTACGTAATTCAATCACCGTGGGCGGCAACATCTGCGGCATGTTGGCGTACCGGGAAGGCGTGCTTCCCTTCCTTCTGTTGGATGGGTCGGTGACGTACGCGTATCCCCGGGACGGCGTGGTAGCGCGCGCGACGCAGCCAATCCGCGAGTTATTTAAGAAGAAGCTCGCATTACCCCGCGGCGGATTGGCGCTGTCGTTTAGTATCGACGCCGCGCTTATGGAGGGATGTGGCCTGGGAGCGGCGTCCCCTCGTGAGCCTGCCGCCCCAGATGGCGACCGCCGGGCACCGGGGGCGGGATTACGTACCTCGGCCGGAGGGTATTCAGTAGAGGTGCCGTATGGGCCGGTGACCGCCGCCGGAAGTGGTCCCCGGGGCAGCTGGTTCTACCGGCGACAAACCAGAGAACCGCGCGTGGATTACCCCCTGGTCACCGTGGCAATGGCCTCCGTGTCCGATTCCGTGCGTATTGCGGTGGCCGGAGCATGGGGCTATCCCGTTCGTGCGGAACGAGTGGAGGAGGTGGTTAACTCCACAGGGGCAGCCAACATCGCTGCCCTGGACGAGGCGGAGCGACGCACCACAATTGAGCGAGCTGTAGACGCTCAGGAGATCCAGTTTAAGCAAGACATGCGAGGCAGTCGGCGCTACCGTCGGGAGCTGACGATCCAAGCAATTGAAGATGGAGTTCTGGCACTCACCGGTGATCCATCCGGAGGACGAGCATGAAAACATATGAAGGTCAGGTACAGCTGAACCTCACGGTGAATGGCGAGGTCCGAACGGTGTGGGTTTCGCCGGCGGACACCCTCTTATGGGCGGTGCGCAATCGTCTGGGGCTCACCGGTACCAAGTTAGGCTGCGAGAACGGAGACTGCGGAGCGTGCACCGTCCACGTGAACGGCACACCGGTGAAGTCCTGTTACACCTTGGCGGTTGATGTGGATGGAGATGAGATCACAACGATTGAGGGCCTCAGCGATAGCCCCGTTCAGGAGGGATTTCGCGCGGAGTATGGGTTCCAATGCGGCTTCTGTACCTCCGGCTTCATCATGAATGGACACGCCTTGGTCGAGGTCGATCCCACCGCCGATGTGACGACGCGGATCGATTGGCTGCAGTCAAACATATGTCGGTGTACCGGCTATGAGGGAATCGAGAAAGCGATCGATCACGCGCAAGCGGTAGTTAACGGGACGGGCCGACAGGAGTAGCCGTCGCTGCGTACCGGCGATCTATCGCTGGGCCTTCAGCATTCGTGCCGCCACGGCGTAGCCGCCGTCTGCGGAGTCCACGAAGTGGACTTCATCGTCGTGATTCGTGTGAATAAGGCACGTCATGATGGCGCGATCCGATGTGTGAGAGCCGTAGCGGATTTCTCCCGCGCGGCGCAACTGCTCCAAGCGGGCGGTGATCTGCCGGCGCTGATTTGAGGTCACGGCAATCGTCATCTTGAGCGTCCCATCGATCTTATAGACGTCGGCGTTCTGGATATTCTCCTGCCGGATGTCGCGCAGGTGTTTGCCCATAGCACGAATTGGAAGGCGGGTACGGATCGCGATCTTTACCAAGGTCACTTCCATCCAGATCCGGATGCGGTGCAGAGCATAGCGTACGCCGTGGTCTGCGCGCGCGAGATAGGTCGCCTCGGCCCCAGCAACTGCGCGCGACGCTCGCGTGTTCTGCGCCTCGACACTCAGTGGATGGACGGAGCCGACATCGCCTACGATTGACTCAATCGCCGCCTGCGCCGCGGCCAGGCCGGCGTAGCCCTGCCCGGTATCGCCGGCGTGCTCAACAATCAGGGAAAGCGTCTCGCCTTTGGTGCTGGGAATATCTTGCCACCGGCAGGAAAAGCCGGTGAAGTCTGCCGTGGGCCCATCGGGATCGGGCTGCGCCGGTGGCCGGGTGATATCCGCCTCGAGGTGTCCTTTGAGAATCTGGTCCACCAGTTCCAGGGCGCCCCCCGCGGCCACCGCCTGTGTGTAGCGGGCGGTAACGGCGACTTTGCCGATGGAGAGATTGCCGCCCAAACGGTTGAGCTCCGCCACCCTCACCACACCGGCGCGGAGGGTAAGGCCGGCGGTGTTCTTCACAACCTGCTGGACGTCTGCGAGGACCGAAAGCACATCGTCTCGGTACCTTCCCGGCAGCATAAACGTCATTCCGTCGCCACCGAAGAAGAAGGGAAACTGCAGATTGCCCGTGATATTGGCGACGGAGATCGTGCTAATCGCGCCGGCCACCGTGACGTCTTTATAGCGGCCCGCCTCAATGGCGCCGGTGCTGTTGACCACGTCGGTGGCTACTACGATCCAATCGGCGGGAACCGGCTCAAAACACATACCCGCCAGCGCTGCGGCAAATCCCGGGCACGGCGTGAGGTCGTGGTAAAACTCAGAGGTACTCATAGACGCCCCAGAAAAAGGAGCCCGCCCCCCCGAGTACAAAGAGGTGCCACACCGCATGGTGGTAGGGCATCTGTTTCAGGGAGTAGAGGATCGTTCCCACGCTGTAGAAGATGCCGCCGGAGAGCAGCAACACGAAGAACGGTTGGGGGAGCGCCTCCAGGACCACATCCAGGCGAACCACGGCCAACCACCCCATGGCGAGAAAGAATACCACCTGCGAGGTGCGGAAGCGATCCCAGAGTATCACTTTCAGCGTAATCCCCACCGCCGCCAGGACCCATACGGCGGCCAAGGTCCAATGCGCCCACGACGAGCCGATCGCCCCCATGATGGGTGTGTAGGTTCCCGCAATCAGGAGGTAGATCGACACATGGTCACTCAGCCGGAATAGTCGTTTCCAGGACGAGCCGGGAGGGCTCAGATGGTAGGCGGTGGAGGCCGAAAACAACACGATCATTGACACCCCAAACACGATCAAGCTGCCGGTATCCGCAGCGCGCGGAGGCCGTAGCAGGAGCGCCACCGTCCCGGCCACAGCGAGAACCGCGCCGATCATATGGGTAACCCAGTTTGCCACTTCCTCTCGAGGTGAGTCTTGACCGTGGAGGGTAATGTGGCGGTCGAGCCAGTTCATGAGTGCACGGTAGCAGAAGGAGCGAATCACGACCAGGCGCCGGGCGGGCTGTGACCATCCCGGCGCCGACCACGCTCAATATGCCACGATATGGGTACCCTCATTGCCCTGCACGGCTTCCGCCAGGTTCTCTTCGTTGGTGATAATCACCCGGTTGCCGGGGTCCGCCTGTACAAATTCGATCGCTGCCATCATTTTTGGTCCCATAGAACCGGCGGGAAAGTGACCTTCCTGGTAGTAATGGCGGGCCTGAGCTAGAGTGATCCTGCTCAGCGCCTCCTCATTCGCTGTACCGAAATTGATCGTCACCTTGGGTACGCCGGTAATAATGATGAGTGTCCGCGCATGGACCGCAATTGCCAGTTTCATGCTGGCCAAGTCTTTATCGATTACGCAGTCTACCCCGGTAATCTCGCCGCTTTCGGCGTGAGACACCGGAATTCCGCCACCGCCGCCGGTGATCAATACGTATTGCTGCTGTAGGAGGTGGCGAATGGCCTCTTTTTCGACGATATCGATCGGGTAGGGGGACGCGACAAACCGGCGCCAGCCGCGACCGGCGTCTTCTTTGAGAAGCCATCCCTTCTCTTGAATAAGTTCTTTGGCTTGCGCCTCGGTATAGAACGGCCCGATCGGTTTGGTGGGATTCTGCATCGCCGGATCATAGCGATCCACGATGATCTGTGCCGGGATCGTCACCACGTTGCGCCAAATCCCCTGCGCAATCATCTCGTTTTGAAGGCACTGCTCGATCATATATCCCATAGATCCGCAGGTCATTGCGTCCAGCATCCCCAGAGGAATCTCCGGAACTTCGTCTTTTGCCACCTCATTTTGGAGGAGCAAATTTCCCACTTGCGGTCCGTTGCCGTGGGTTACGATGAAGTTGTAGCCGTTCTTGACCAGCTCCACCACCGGCTTCACGGTACGCCGGACGTTATCAAACTGTTCCTGAACGGTACCCCGTTGTCCCTTCGCAATGATTGCGTTGCCACCCAGGGCGATAACCGCCAAGCTATCGCTACTTACCTTCTGCTGTTGTTGATTCATGGTCATCGTAGTGTATCACCCGCGGAAACCACACGCCAGCGATTTTGACCGCACCAGTGCTGAGAACCTGCCGACTCATCGGTGTGCTTCAGTATTACCACCGAACTACCGGAGCGCCGTCCACTAGGGTGACCGTGAGGGGGAGGTTGAACAGACGTGAAAGAAGGGGTGCCGACATCGTTTCCGAGGTAGGACCATGAGCCAACAGGGTGCCGTCGCACACCAGCAACAGTTCATCCGCACATGCCGCGGCGAACTCCGGGTCATGGGTCGTAAAGATCACGGTCGTTCCCTCGGTAGTGAGGGATCGAATAAGGTCCGCCAGTCTCCGCTTGTTGGATAGGTCCAGATGCGAGGTGGGCTCGTCCATGAGGAGGATGCGAGGATGTTGCGCCAGAGAGCGGGCCAGCATGACCAGTTGCCGCTCACCGCCACTGATCTCGGTGATCGGCGTATGGCGATAGTCCGCCAGTCCTACGCGGGAGAGAGCGGCGCGGGCGAGGTCGCGGTCGGCCGCCGACGGCGCCGCCAGGGGCGCCAGATACGGAGTACGGCCCAACAACACGTACTCCTCAACGGAGTATTCGAACGGAATGTGCTCGTCCTGCGGGAGCAAGGAAAGCGTTTGGCCCATCTCCCGGCGACTGAGAGATTCAAGAGGCCGATTGAAAATGTGCAGCGCTCCGTAGTTCGGGCGCAGCCAGCCCAATATCAGGTTGAGCAGCGTGGTCTTGCCCACACCATTGGGGCCGAGGACGGCAGTTACCGCCTGAGGCGTGATTGTGGTAGTGAGGCCTCGCAATACGGAGGCGCTTCCTCCGTCGTACCGAAACCATAGGTCGTGAATGGTCACCGCCCCACCATCGTCGGTGAAGGGCGTCGTGTCGGTGAGATCGGAAGAGGTGCGGGGGATGTCGCGCATCATCGTTCAATCCGGATATTGTTGGTCATCATGAGGAGGATAAACGCCGTGGCCCCCACGAGGGAGGTGACGATTCCCAAGGGGATCTCGCCGGCGGTTACGGTGCGAGCAAAGGCGTCGGCGGGAACTACGAAGATGATACCCAGCAGCGCGGACGCCGGCAGCGCCACCCCCGCGTCAGCCCCAAAGAGTCGGCGGGCAGCGTGAGGCACGATGAGCCCCACCCATCCGATGATACCTGCTATCGAGATGACCGCCGCCACCGCCACCGTTGCGGAGACCAAGAGCACGAGCCGCTCCCGGGTGGGGCTGGCTCCCAGCGAAAAGGAAACGCGGTCCTGCAGGGAGAGCACATTCAGCCTCCATCGCCCAAGGAACAGAATCAGTATTGCCCCTCCCCCAACCGGCAGGACGCGCACCAGCACGTCCCAACTCACGTTCCACAGACCGCCGAGCATCCAAAATGTAATCGTGGGGAGCTGCTCCAACGGATCCGCCACAAACTTCACCAGCCCCACACCGGCGGAGAGGAGGGCCGAGACGGCAATTCCCGAGAGGACGAGCCGGAGAATCCACCCACCGAAGCGCAGACGCCGTGCGATCTGGTATGCTGCAGTGAGCCCCACCAACGCCCCCACCGCGGCCCCGGTCTGAATCGCCCAAGCTCCACCGTCGGTAAGGACGATCGTCACCGCCGCTCCCAGCGCGGCGCCCTGGGCGACACCCACCAGCCCCGGTTCTACCAGGGGATTGGCGAACAGCATTTGCATAACCACGCCCGAGGTGGCCAGGGCGGCGCCCAGCAGGATCGCCGCGATCGTCCGGGGCAGGCGGAGCTCCAGCACCAGGCGCAGCGCCAAGGGGTCTTCAACCATACGGGAAATCGGCATGAAACCCGGCTCCGGATACCGCCCCAGGAGCAGAGATGCTGCCACGACCACCGGCAGCGCGGCGCCCATGACCGCCAGGCGTCGTCGCGCCGTGGCGGAGGACGCGCTCAATTCACGTCTCCCGTCAGAAGCGGTTTGATAATCGTCTCATACTCATCGTCGTTCATACGGTATACCGTGCGATAGAAATCGCGGATGTGCGTGTCCATTGACGTATCTGAGAACTGTTCGGGGTGCAACGTCCGCGCGATCCACTGCAGACCGAGAATCCATCGGGTGTCCGGCTGATCCCAACTGTAGAAATCCATAGGGAAGGCATGGAAGTGATCTTCCTGAACCGCGAACAACTCTTGCCATCTCGGCTCGGCGGCCAAGTCGTCGCGGATCGCTTCCGCGTCGCCGTCATAGGAGACCAGTATTATCTCATCGGGATTCCAGGCGGCGATTTGCTCAAAGGAGACGGTCCCCCATCCATCCTGCGCCGCGGACCGCCACACCGGGGTGCCGCCGGCGTGCTCGACCAGTTCCGTCTGAATCCATCCGGTGGGAGGAACCTGGAACGATACTTCCCCATCACTGCGACGGTAGTACATAAGAAGGGTCGTTGGTCGGCGGCGCTCCGGAATGAGGCGCGTCTGTGTTTCTACCGCGGCCGCTTGTTGGCTGTACCATCGTGTCAGTTCCCGCGCTCGGTCCGGTTCACGGAGTACCTCGCCAAGCAGCGTGATGTCTCGTTGATATTGCTCCGGTGTTTCCAGTTCTACATAGATTACGGGGATTCCCAGCTCCTCCACGCGCCGCCCCACCGCTTCCCGCATAAACGTCTTCAAAATCACGAGGTCCGGTTGTTCGGCGGCAATTTGCTCGGGGCCGACGTTGGGGGCGAGAACCGTCTTGTCCTCGTAATCAGGATCGATGGCAGGAAGAAAGTTGCCGCGGCCCTGGCTGATTCGTCCGATTCCCACCACCCGGCTCGGGGCCTCTTCAAAGGCGTACAGGACGTCGGCGATCATGAGTACCGCCCGACCGGCGGTGACGATCCGCTCCGGAGATTCCGGTACGGTCACTTCGCGATCCAAGGCGTCGGTGACCGTCCGGCCGGGAGTAGAGGGCTCGGTCGCTCCCGTGGCAAGAAGGGGTGCCGGAAGCGCCGTTACCACGGAGATTAGGATACACCAGATTGTTGCGTGAATATGGTTCATGATAGGGCCATTGTGAAAGGGCATGCCCCGCCGGTCAATCGCCCCGCCGGTCA
>JBMCMH010000077.1:0-13306 GCA_048614515.1 Alkalispirochaeta sp.
ATCCCCACGGTTGTGGACAGTTTATGATAATTGCCGATGAGGCCAGTCTATACTATCGTAGTAGAGTGGATGAGATTACTCGAAGACATATGACGATTGGTCGGCACTTGTTTGTCTGGAGCGGCATCTCCCTGGTGGCTGGAATCGTCGGAATTCTCCTGCCATGGCCCCTGGTTCAGGGCATTGCGCTCCAGGCACTGATCTGGGGCGCAGTGGATGCGATCATCGCGCTGGCAGGGTTGCACGGAGCCCGCGCCCGAAGCGAACGATATCCGGACGAGGAGCGAGAGATCGCCGAGACGCTGCGCCTGCGCAAAACGCTCACCGTGAACGGCTATCTGGATCTGGTATACCTGGCAGTGGGAGCCGTGGTGATCGCCCTGTTTCCCAGAGACATGTTTCCATTGGGCAATGGAATCGGCGTTGCGATTCAGGCCCTCTTTCTCTTAATTTTCGATTTCGGCCACGCCCGGAGGCTCCCATCAGCCGGGCCCTCGTGGTATAGTCCGCTCCCATGAGAGTACAGGTTCACCGGTGGAGCGACGCACCTCCAGACGTCCGACGACGCCTCCTACAACGATCCCAAACCAACATCACCGGTCTTCATGATACCGTGCGGCCGATTATGGAGCGAGTTCGCACGGAAGGCGACACCGCGCTCGTGGATCTCACCGCCCAACTTGACCACGCTCGGATCGGCGAACTCGGTATTGCGGTCACCGCGGAGGAGTTCGATACGGCCGAGCGGTCCCTGGATGAACCGCTGCGGCGGGCGTTGGACTACGCGATCGAAAACGTACGGACGTTCCACCGGTCCCAAGTTCCCCAGGCCGGCCGATCGGTGCAGGTGCGGCCCGGCATAATCGCCACCGAGCGGGTTACCCCGATAGACAGTGTGGGTCTATACGTGCCGAGTGGGCGCGGAAGCTTTCCATCGATGATGTATATGCTTGGTGTTCCCGCCGTACTCGCGGGCGTTGAGACGATCGCAGTGACCACACCGCCGCGACCGGACGGAACGGTGGATCCAGCGGTACTCTACGCCGCCGCCACCTGCGGTATTCGCAGCGTCTATCGCATCGGCGGAGCCCAGGCGATCGCGGCGCTCACGTGGGGCACCGAGACGGTCCCGGCAGTTCGCAAGGTGGTGGGGCCGGGCAGCGCCTATGTGGCCGCCGCCAAGCGAGTGGTGGCGGACGAGATCGACGTGGGACTCCCCGCGGGACCGTCGGAGTCGATCGTCGTAGCCGATGAGGACGCTGATCCGTGGGTAGTGGCGTTAGATCTGATGATTGAGGCGGAACACGGCGGTGATTCCGCGGCGCTCCTGGTGACCAGTTCTCCACAACTGGCGGAGAACGTTCAGCACCATATGGCGCATCTCATAGACGATATCCCCGAACCCCGAAAAGGGTTTCTCACGGAGGTGTTCGCCTCCTATGGGGGAATTATTCTCACCGCCGATGAGCGCGAGAGCGTTGCGGTGGTAAACGAGTTTGCTCCGGAGCACCTCTTGCTCCACACGCGCGACCCTCACGCCACCGCTGCGGAGATCCGCAACGCCTCGGAAATACTCCTCGGGCCGCACACGGCGTTCAGCTTGGCCAACTACGCCACCGGTCCCAATGCGGTCTTACCCACCGGGGGATGGGCGAAAACGTTTGGCCCCGTATCGGTAGGAGACTTTCAAAAATCGGCAACGGTGGTGGAAGTCACGGAGAGTGGATATGCTGAAATGCGAGATCATGTGATTCGCCTTGCCGACCACGAGGGGTTTTACACCCATGCCGCGGCGCTGCGGGAGCGACACCAACCGCGGTGACAACACATCTGAACACCCCGGAAGACGTTTTTGAACGGTTCGAGTCACGCACGAATCTGGAGCGCACTACCGCCCATCTCCGGTTGTACCGTCTGGAGCGCATGGTGGCGCTGCTGTCACGGTTGGGAGAACCCCAGGGCCAACGGCCCACGGTGCACCTGGCGGGCTCAAAGGGCAAGGGTTCCACTGCGGCATATCTGACCTCCCTCCTGGTGGCCTCGGGACAAGTCGTCGGGCTCTACACCTCACCCCACGTTACCAGCTATCGGGAGCGCTTTACCGTCCACCGTCCCCCGGAAGATCACCGGGTTCTCGCATCGGACCAGCCCGGTAAAGCCGCCGCCGAGCAGGAAGACCTCGGCGCCCAGAAAGAGGGGCGGCTCCGCGCGGGTACCCCTCGACCCGCCACCTCCACCGGCGCCCACGAGGATTCGGTTCTCGTGAAACAGGGGCGCCGCGTCTGGGCGGTGGTGGAATCAATGATCGCCGCCCAGGTTCCGGAGGATGACCTTCCCACCACCTTTGAACTACTCACAGCCTTAGCCTTCTGCTATTTCCCGGCGGTGGGCTGCGACTGGATCGTCCTTGAGACGGGGCTCGGGGGCCGGTTGGACGCCACCAATGTGTGCGTTCCCGCGGTCACCGTGATCACACGCATCGAGCTTGAGCACACCGACTATTTAGGAGATACCCGCGCGGCGATCGCCGGCGAGAAAGCCGGAATCATAAAAGCCGGAGTTCCCGTGATCCTACAGCCGCAACATCCGGAAGCGGACCCGGTGATTCGTCGGACCGCGAGCGAGCGAAATGCACCGGTCGTGCCCGTGGAGCCGCTGCAGGCGGTGCCTGCTCGGGCCCACGCAATGGAGCGGCCTGCGGTGCGCCTCCCGCACTGGGCAGGAGCGACTGCGGTGGTGCCTGCGATGCTCGGATCCGTGCACCGGACCAACATAGCCGCCGCGCTGGAGGCGTATCGGTATCTCACCACCGGCAGATCGATTCCCCAGGCTTCAGCGACGGCGATTGCTGCGGCCGTGGCCACCACTCGGCTTCCCGGGCGCGGCGAAGTGATTGGCGATGTTATTCTGGATGGTGCCCACACCGTGGAAAGTGCGGCGGCGCTGGCCGAAACGGTCCGAATCATGCTGCCGGTCGGTACCAGGATACCGATCATTCTGGGAGTAGTGGCCGGTAAGAATGTGGAAGGGATAGCCCGGGAGCTCGCGCGAATTGCATCGGTCTTTATCGTCTCCCGTCCAGGGCGTTTCAAGCCGGGAGATCCCGCGGATGTGTTCCGTCGGGTGACGGCGGCGGGGTACGAGACGATCCTCGAAGAAACTCCGAGCGCCGCGTTTGCGGAGGCCCGGCGCCGACAGGGCACCGGCCCCCATCCGATCGTCGTCAGCGGTTCCTTCTATATGGTCGCTGAGATTCGCCGGCTCGTGCTATCGTAGGGCTCCAATGTCCGTAAACAGTCCCGAAATCGACCGAATCTTGGAAGAGCTCGAGCTCCCTGGTCAGCACATCCAGAAGATCATCCAGAGCGATTTTCGCAACCTCTATCTCCAGATGTTTCGTCCGCCCCGGGCGTGGTGGATGCGCATCTGTCTGGAAAATCCCTGGGTGCGGTTTCACGCCACCTCCCGACCACCGCGCGCCACCCGCAGTCACCAACGGTTTGAAGATTTTCTGTGGGCCCGGGTAAAAGGCGGCCGCATCGCCGCGGCAGAGCACGTCTATCATGACCGGATCGTTCGGCTCGATGTAGACCGCAACGACCAACGCACTCAGATCTACATTCGCCTCTGGGGAACGAAGGCAAACATTATCGTCACCGATCCCGGCGGCACCATTTTGGACGCATTCTTTCGCAAGCCTACCCAAGGGATCGAGACGGGGGCAACCTTCATCCCGAGCCCGCCTGCGGCGGATGTGAAACCGCGCTCCATCCGTCCCATAGCGGACGGCCGCTCGCTTAACGAGCAAGTGGAGGAAGAATATCGGCGCCTGGAAGTCCAACGAGAACGAGAGCGTCTCATCAACCGGTGCCGCAGGGCACTGGAAAAACAAGAACGCCGTACCAGCGCTCGACTCTCAGAGATCGATGCCGGCCGCGCTCAACAGGAGGCCCAAAATCGCAATCGTCACTACGGAGACCTGATTCTGGCCAATATGCACCGTGCGGTTCCTGGGGCTCGTTGGCTCGAGGCGGAAGACTACCTCGACGACAATCGCATCATCCGAATCGAGCTGGACCCCACCAAGAACGCCGCGGAGAACGCGCAGGCATACTACGATCGGGCGAAACGAGCGGAAGAATCTGCGGCGTATCTCGACAGCAGCGCGGCGGCCCTGCGCTCGCAACGTGAACGCCTTCTCGCCCGGCTGGCATCCCTGGACGACCTGGATCTCTCTCAATTGAGGGACTTGGCGCACGAGCTTGAACAACACCGCAAACAGGATCGTGGAGCCGCCACGCTTCCGGGTCTCGAGTTTGAATCTCACGGATTTCGGATTCTCGTGGGCCGCACCGCCCGCGAGAACGATCAACTTCTGCGACGGGCGACGCGCGGCAACGACTGGTGGTTACACACCCGGGATTTCCCCGGCGGCTACGTGTTTATTCGGAATCGGGCCGGCAAGAGTATTCCCTTGGACGTGCTGCTGGACGCGGGCAATCTGGCTGTGTTCTTCAGCAAGGGCCGGTCAGCAGGAAAAGCTGATCTCTATTATACTCAAGTGAAGTACCTGCGTCGGGCCAAGGACGGACCCCAAGGACTCGTTCTCCCGACGCAGGAAAAGAATCTTACCGTGGAACTTGACCAGAGCCGGTTGTCGCGTTTGGGAGTGGGTACTGCCTTTCAGCCGTGACCCTGCCGACAAGATGCCGCGGTTTGGGGAGGGCACCCGTGATGATGCGCGCGATGGTGGCGGACGGGGTGTTCTACACCGCGGACGCCGCCACACTAAAAGAAGAACTGACTCACGCCTTCCGTGTCGTCAGCGTTCAACGACGGGATGCGCGCGTAGTGGTTGCTCCGCACGGAGCGTATGAGTTCTCTCTCCCGTACGTAGCGGCAAGCCTGAGCTCCGCCGCAGAGAGCGCGCCCGATTGCGTGGTGGTCATCGCTCCTCCCAGCGGTGCCGGGGGCAAAGTGCGTCTCCCCGAGTCACAGGCGTTCGAGACTCCCTTCGGCCCAATTCCCGTCGACCAGAACGCATGTACCGCATTAGTGGATGGGCACCTCTTCTTCACCGATGAGATCGCCCATCTCAAAGATCACAGCGTGGAGGTCATGCTCCCGGCGCTCTACCACATGTTTGGTCCCGTCCCGATTATCCCGCTCCTGGTGGGCGAACTCAACTCGAATGAACTACTCCGGGTACGGGACGCGCTCCACGACACGCTCGCCGGGCGTTCGTCGCTGGTGGTGGCGGCGGCAAATCTCAGTGGGTTTGTGAGTCCGCTCGAGGCCGACGCCCGCGCTCGCAAGCTCGTTCGACTTCTGCTAACCGGCGGCGGGCGCGCGATCCTTTCCCGCATGGATACTCTGGAGAATCCCCCGCGATCGCTGGCAACCCTGGTGGTGGCTCATCTTCTCGCCGGGGAGAACACTCGCCCGGAACTCCTCGGTCGTGGTACGTTTGAGACCGACTTCGACGGAGCCGTAGGCAGTGTGGTGTTTGCTTCACTGGCCTATCTCCCGATTTAGAGGACAACAGGTGATGGAAGTTCAACGATTGAGCAGTGACCGCCTGCAGGTGGTACTCGATGGAGAACAATTCCTCGCAGTGAGAACGGGTATCCCTGCGCGCGGATTTGCCGCGCAGCGGGTCAGTGCCGCTGCTCGCGCCGGGGGACAGATCGTGAGCGGAGATCGGTTTACACCGTGGCCGGTAAAACGATTGATTGAACATGACGGTGAGTTTTATCTGTGCGGACCTCCACGAGAGGGTCAAACGCCGGCTGAACTTCTGACCACGGCGCCGATGAGTGAGCCCGGATGGATTCCGGGTTTTCTCCGCGCCTGCGTATCAGCGCTTCAGCATGAAGATCTATCGCTTGCCAACGTAACCACCTCGTTGGTGGGCCCCGCCGGGGAGGTGCTCTTTCTGCACCGCGAGCCGGCGGAGGAGATCAATAAACATCTGCCGCTTCCTGAGCGCCGTGTGTCCCACTTTCCATATCGGCTCGAGCGTCCGTCCCGGTTGGAAACCGAGGTGTACCAGGTGCTGGCAATTCTCTATCACGCGCTCTCCGGAGTCAGATTGTGCGACGAACAGGATGCCGAAGCATCAGCGCGATGCCATGCCGCATCGCTCGAGAAGGCCCCCCTTCACGTACACCGCCCCGAACTGCACAGCACCATGTGTTCCCTGATCGAAGATGGCCTCACCCGCAGCGAGGCGCGCACCGCCGACGTGCTTCCGCGGATCCTCAGCGTCATCGAAGCCGAGGGAATCGTGGATTGCCGGGATCCGGACGAGCAGGACGCGCGGCGCACCGCAGCGGAGGAACGGGCCACCAAAAACCGGGCGGGCAATCGCCGACGGGAATTCCTACGACGACATGGGCGGGCGCTCATCCTCGCGGCGGTCGCGGTGGTAGCGGTGCTCTATCTGCCGGTTACGATTATCCGCAATCGACTGGAACCACCGGCCACCGCGGGAATGGGTCCCCGAGAGGTGGTAGAAACGTACTACCACGCCTGGAACGAGCTCGATCACATGCGTATGGAGGATACCCTTGCCCGCGGCGTCGGGCGGGGTACGATCAGGGAAGTTACCAACGTCTATGTCATCGATCGCGTACAAACCGCACAGCAATGGGAAAGCATACTCATGCAGGCGGAAGCGTGGCTGGCGGCGGACCGCCCGGCGGAGCGCATGCCGTACGGTATCGTTGATCTGGAGGTTCAGCTCATGAGTGAGGGCGCCGAGTCGGCTACGGTGATAGCGGAGTACGAAATCTGGCGGCCGGAACGCTCCGATGAACGCGATGCGCCCACCGAGACGATCGCGATCCGCTCCCGGGTAGTGGACCGTCTTACGTTGGCCCCTACGAAACATGGCTGGGAAATTAGCGATATTCGCACGACTACCGAATCGGAAGAGGCGATACCGGTCAGTCTCCCCCAATCAGACTGAACAGGTAGGAGATGATACTGGAGGTTATGAAGACTCCCCCGCCGGCCATCGCCGCAACACCTGGAGCACTTTGGTCCAAGTCGCGGTAGTCGCGAATGCCGTCGAGATACCATGCTCCAGCGATCCCCGCTGCTTCCAGCACGATTCCGGTACCCAGAAACCAGTGTCCCGCAGTTCGTAACTGCTGTGATCGAGAGCGCCCGGTATCCGGCTGTACCAAGCGCCGAATCCGCTCGTTGGGACCGGGGTCACTCAGCGCAACCGGCTCCGGCTCCCGGTCCGGTTCGATCGGCTCGAAGTCTTCAGTCGCGTCCGAGAGGAGCGAATCCGGTGACCCCAAGAGTCCTTCTCGCCGAAGCCGCTGGAGTTCCTCATATTGGCGCTGCTCTTCAGAGAGGCGCTGCACTCGGGCATTGATACCGGGAAATACGTTTTCCACTTCCGCCGGATCGATCGCTTCCTCCTGGAAGTCTTGATCCCGCCAAAACTGTTGAATGTCATCTTGTATCGCTTGCCGTTGAAACGAAACGGGTTGCGCCCGCACAGCCGGGGGCGGAGATATCGGCCGCTCATCCTCATCACGATCACGGGAGAGCTCCTCCGGCACCGCTGACACCACATTCACCATTTCGTTGGCACGAATGAGGACCTCTTGCGGTTCCTCCCGGGAGCGGTCTCCCTCCTCATCCTCCGCGGGTTCCCCGGGGTCATCGGCATCTTCCCGACCGGTCACGGCAACCTCACCGTCAAATACATACACCCGCGTTCGCAACTCCTCCGCCGCTTCCCGCTCCACCACCATGTCGTACCCGAAATCAGTCCCTCGCACCCCGGCGACGGCGGAGCTTCCCCGCACGCGGAACGTCTCGTTATTGGTCAGGCGCTCAACCCGCGCTCGGACACGACCGTAACTCATGTCAAACGTACCGCCGCCGCTTCCACCAAGACTCTCAATCTCAAACGTGGTGTTTTCGGCCACCTTTACCACCGTCCGCGACGGCATCACCTGAATTTCGACGAACGTGTCGGGGTCAGTCTGGACCAGGTCGCCCGGGAGGAGCGGCATGCCGATGACATCGTCCACCAGTACGTCATAGGTGAGCAATTCGTCGTTACGATACACCGACATATTGTATCCGTCGGCATATATGACGAACGCGTAGGGATCGCTTTGCCCGTATACCGACACGGTGATCCCGATCATTGCGACACAGGCTAAGGCTATTCGGCGCGGAATCAACAGAACCATGCTACAACTGTAGCCCGACCGCACAGGAATCACAACATAACTTGCACCGTTCCACCGTTCCGGGTACGTTTCTTTGGATGGAACAGTCCTCCGGTGAAATCCGCCTTACCTCGAGTGATGCGGAGATCAACGCGATGCTACAGAGAAGCTCCTCCGCCCATAGCTGGTTTACCCGCCACTTCAGTCAGGGCGAGGATTTCTTTATTCGCGTAGCGGACGAGTTTCAGGTTCCGTCCTTCTCGATCCACCATGATGTCTACCAGAACACCCCGAGCCCACAATACCTGGCGTCGCTGCGCGGCGTGATTGATACGCTGCAGCAGAGGGTCCCCTCCGTATTTAGCGGACTCACCTACTTGTTTGATCCTGCGGAAATCCTTCGCCCCGCGTTTTTCCAGTTGTATCGCGTGGCGGGGGAAGCGTATCTGTACCTCATGCGAATTGATCTCGTCTGCCGTCCCCAGAAACACCACGTACTGGAGAAGGGCACCAACGATACGACTCCCGTATATCGCACGCGGGAACTCACCATCGATGCCGACGTCATTCCGCTGAGCCGTTTAATCACCACAGATGAGAAGACCACCGGCGGCGTGATCGAGCATCTCATCTCGGACACGTGGATTGGAGAGACGGGCCGCGGCTACTTTGTGCAGGGGATTTGGCTGGATACCGATCTGACCAAGTTCTTCTCCAAGCTCATCCTGCCGCCGGGAAAGCGGATCTATCCGTACTATCCATTCAGCAGTAAGTACCGCTCCGTGTGCCACCATCCGATCGCCTTAGATGCCGCGGCACGTCGACGCGCAGTGCCTCTCCTGCACCGTGTAAAACACTTTCTCACCCCCCATGTGCCGGAGATTGAGCAAACACTCCGGGAAGCGGAGTTCTCGGAGTCGCTCCCCGTCTTTACGAGGATTAAGTCCGAGGTCCCCCGGGAATGGCAGGAGGTGTTTGCCGAGCTTTCTATGGAAGTGTACCTGAACGAGCAAGAGCAAAAAGAGTTTGAAGTTCATGACGGGGATGAGTCGTGACGCCCACCCTGGCCGGCCTCAGGGCGACCGTTATGGGACTTGGTATGCACGGGGGAGGCCTGAGCACCGTGCGCTATTTGGTAGACCGCGGCGCCACCGTCACCGTAACCGACCTCCGGTCCGAGTCGCAGCTCGCTCCGAGTATCGCCCAGCTTCCCCCCGGGGTGCGCCTGGTTCTGGGAACACACGAGATTGAAGACTTTCGCGATGCCCATGTGGTTGTCAAGAATCCGGCGGTTCCGCGGCACGCACCGATGCTGCGTCATGCCCGCGCGATCACTACCGACATCGCCTTGTTTTTTGCAGAATGGTGCGGAGATCGCGGGGGCGAAACGCCTCCGGGGCCCCTGGTGGCAATAACGGGAACCAAGGGAAAGAGTTCTACCAGTACCGCCACCGCTCACCTGCTCCGCCCATCGTTTCCCGGCACACAACTTGGCGGCAATATCACCGTCTCGCCGTTGTCGTTTGTAGAACGCCTCGGGGATGGAGATCCGGTGGTGCTGGAACTCTCCTCGTTCCAGTTGGGGGACATAGCATTCTGCCGCTGGTACAATGCGGAAACCGACGGCGGTGACAACCTCCCGAATGCGCTCTGGAGACGCGCACTGCACCCGGTGGTGCCTGCCACCGTAGCCGTCATTACGAACATCTTTCGGGATCACCAGGACTACTACCCCTCAATGGAAGCGTACGTGGAGGACAAGCGGGAGATCTACCGCCACCTGCTCCCTGGAGGTACCGTGATCTTCGGCAACACCTCCGACTCCTGGGGAGATTCTTTCGTCAAAGAATGCCGACGGCGGTACGGAGACGAGGCGGTACGCTCCGGGGACCCCGCCGATGATTCATTTGATTCATGGCTCCCGGACCGGCTGCTGGTAGCCGGGGAGCATAGTCGGCGCAATGTGCACATCGCCGCGATGGCGGCGGGAATTATCGGCGTCCCCCACGATGAGATTCGTTCCGCGGCAGCAACCTTTACCGGGGTGCCTCACCGCCTCGAACCGGTGGCATCCATACCGGCAGCGACGATTATAAACGATAGCGCCGCCACCATTCCCGAGGCGGCGTTGGCGGCGGTTCGTTCCTTCTCCGGTCCGGTATGTCTCATCGCCGGCGGCAGCGACAAGGAGCTCGATCCAGAACCGCTGATTCGCGCGGCAGCGGAGGTGATCACCCGAGGAGGCGGGGTATTTCTCCTGGCGGGCAGCGCCACCACCGCCATCACCGGCCACCTCAGCCGGCGGTCGATTCCCTACGCCGGGCCCTTCGACTCTCTCGAACGCGCCTTCTCCGCCGCCGTTGCGGCCGCCCAAGCGATCGCCGACGTTCCGGATGCTTCGGAACATTCCGACGACACGGTAATTCTCCTCTCGCCCGGATGCGCCTCCTTCGGCATGTTTGCGAACGAGTTCGATCGCGGCGATCAGTTCCGCGCTCTGGCGCAGCGCGCCGTTCACGGATGATTTCACTCATCCACGGTGTAGATCGAGAGCGTATCATCTAAAAAATCGGTGGCCGCCAGGAGGGAGCCGTCCTCCGATACGGCGAGCCCGGTGGGCTGGTGCCGCCCCCACACCGTTTGCACCGTTTCCAGTGAATCAGGGTCCACCACAAAGATCCGACCGAACGCCGGCCCCGGCAGGTGGTAACTCTCAGGGTTGTTTCTCCCCCGTTCACTGACGTAGAGGTATCGTCCCCGGGGATCGACAGCGATCGTGTTGATGTTGCTCCCAAAGCGGCGACTCCTGCGGACCTCCCGCGTGGCGCCGTCGATGATGCTCACCGTACCGTGATACATATCGGAGTAGTACAATCTTTCGTCCCGGGGATGTGCTACGATATGCCGCGCGGCGCCGGGTCCCACCGGGAGCCGATCCTGAATCGTGCCGCTCACCGGATCGATCACCACGATATCCCCGGTGGAAAACTCAGTCACCCATACTTCCTGCCGGTCAGCGACCACGGCGATACCCCGCGGTTGCCCCTGCAGCTGCACCTCATGAACCAGTTCACCGGTGGCCCGATCGTGAAATACCACCGTCTCGCTGAGCCAATTCGAGGTAACCAGCAACTCCTGATCGCCGGCAATGGACACGAGCCCTATAACCTTCGGCCACTGACCGGAGGCGGAGATCGAATCCTGGTAGCGCAGTTCGGTGAGATCGAAGCGATGCAGGCGATTGCCGTTCATTTGGGAGATCCACAGTTCACCGTGGGAGGCGACGGCCAGCGGCTCCACAAACCCATCGTCAGCGGCGTGATCCGGAGGCGGCGCAATCAGCCCGATACGATCCACCCCGATCTGTCCATACCGATCGGATGTGACCCGAAATGCATCGGCACCCCGATCCCATAGGAGCGGCACCACGAGTCGTCCTCCAGGGACAAACGCCACGCTTTTGGGGCCGTCACCGGTGGGAATTTCCGCCGCCACGCGGAGCGGCCCGTCCGCCGGAAGGAGCCGCTCTTCAATAGAAATCACCTCCCGCGGGTCACCATTCGGAACGTGCACCACAGCTTCCTCGTAGCCGGGGGCGGTGATTCTCAGCCGTGTTCTCGGTGGGAGGTCCGAATAGATGCGTTGCGGCGCGCCGCCACTGGACACCTCATGCCGTGGAGAGAGACTCCGCTCGTCCCCCCGGCGTGGTTCCGGAAGCAACACCGAGACCTCAGCCTCGGGAGGAAATACCGTGAGCTCAAGGCGGATGCCCCCACCCGTATCCGCCGAGATGGAGGGAATCATCCCCAGGAAACACAGAATCAGTAGCGTTACAGTCCCGTTCATCGCTATGATGAGAGTATGACACAGTATCCGGAAGAATTCGTTCGCAAAATTCCCAAAACCGACCTCCACGTTCACCTCGACGGCAGCCTCCGTGAGCAAACCCTGATCGACATCGCGAAAGAGGAGAAGATTGATCTCCCCTCGTATACGCCGGAGGGACTGAACGAAATTGTGTTCAAACCTCACTACGCCAGTCTCGATGAGTATTTGAGAGGATTCGGCCTCACCAATAAGGTGATGCAGCGCGAAGAGCACCTTGAGCATATCGCCTACGAATTGGCAATCGACAATTTTGCCGAAGGGGTTCGACACCTGGAGGTACGGTTTGCACCGCAGCTCCACATGAGTGACCTCCTGAGCTTTGAACAAGTCATGCATGCGGTGGATGCCGGACTCCGCCGGGCGCGGGCGGAGATTAACGATTCCCTCAACGCGAATGAACCGGAATTTGATTACGGGATTATCGTCATCGCCATGCGCTTCTTTGCACCCAATTTTTCGCAGTACTATCGCGCCCTGAGCTCGGTCCATAGTTACTCGGATTCCAGCGAGATTATCCAAATGGCCTCCAGCGAGCTGGCGCGGGCGACCGTGAAGCTGCGCAATGAAAGCGACATTCAGGTAGTGGCGTTTGATTTGGCGGGAAGCGAGCACGGCTATCCCGCCGGAGACCATGAGGAGGCGTTCGATTACGTCCACCGCCACTTTCTCAACAAAACGGTCCACGCCGGGGAAGCGTACGGGCCGGAATCGATCTTTCAGGCAATTACCAAACTCCACGCCGACCGCATCGGCCACGGGATGCGATTGTTCGATCCCGACCACATCCGTGATCCGAAGATCTCCGACACCAAGCAGTACATTCAGCGTCTCGTGAACTACATCGCCGACAACCGCACTACGATCGAGGTCTGCCTCACGAGCAACCTGCAGACCGCCCCGGATCTCACTTCCGTAGGCGACCATTCCCTCAAGAAGATGCTCGAGAACAAGCTGTCCGTCTCGTTTTGCACCGACAACCGCTTGATCTCGCACACCACGGTCACCGATGAGATTCAGCTGGCGCTGGACAATTTCGATATCACGCCGAAGCAGTTAAAGAACATTATCGTGTACGGGTTTAAACGCTCCTTTTCCTACAAGCGCTACCCGGAGAAACGGGACTACGTCCGGAAGGTAATTAACTACTACGAGCAGTTGGAGCGACAGTACGGCGTCGGCCAGTAAGGCCCGTCGCTCCCCGAGCGGACCGGGGTCGCGCC
>JBMCMH010000078.1:0-13130 GCA_048614515.1 Alkalispirochaeta sp.
GAGGGGTTCCAATGCCGAGGGGAATGCTCAAATCGATGATCTTCATGTTGTTCATCCGTGCGCTCCTTGTGTGTGATGATTACAAAAACCAGAACTCACAGTATACACCGTGGTCACAAATCGTGCGACCCGTTTCGGGACAACTCAGCAGTTTGGGGCGCTCGGCGTGAACCGTTTTGCGAGGGCGGGGGCTGCGTGGTACGCTTCGTCGGAACCACTTACCCTCGCCCTTCTCCGTGCCGATATACAGGTCAGGAAGGAGTTTCGTATGAAACGATACCGCGTGAAATCAAGTTCCGGCATGACCGTTGTGATGGACGTCCTCTCCCGTGAGCCGCAGGGGTACCTGGTCCGGGTTACCCGCCACCATGGAGACTGGGACGAGGTTGAAGAAAGCATGATGACGCCCGAGCTGTTTGACCTCTGCCTACGGACCGACTATATCCGCGAGATTCACGACGAAGCAGCGGTGCACGTCGCCTGATACCCGGCTCTCTCCTCATCGCGGATTAATTTGTCGGTGGCCGACCGAAAAAACTGTTGGCTTCCGGCGTTCCATGCCTTATCATCTCACTCATGAAAGAAATTGCCCGTCATACTGCAGGTAAGATATACCTACTCCTGCTCGTGCTCTCGGTAATCGGCTTCATCGCGTTCATGGCCATGGGAGGTACGGACGCATCCGAAAGTGGTGAGCCGATCGTGCTCTTCGGCTGGATGACGATGCCTCTCGTCTCGGGAGTCGTGTTTATCCTGTTCTGGCTCATCACCTACCTGGTGTATTTCAACTTCTTCTGGCCATACCGCTGAGGAGCATCCCATGTTGTTATCAATTTCCGCACTCTCCATCTTTGGATTGATTATCGTGCTCATGGCTGCCTACGGGTACCGCATTTCCGCCAAAACCGCCGAGGACTACATGCTGGGAGGCCGCACGATCGGCGTGGTGGTGATGTTCTTTTTCGTGCTGTTCGCGATTTCCTCGGCGTGGACGTTCTACGGATTTCCCGGCCTGCTCTATACCGAAGGTCCGGGGTACGTGATGTTCATCTGGGGCAGCGTTGCCGGGTTCGCCGGGCTGTACATGTTTCTGGGACCGCGTTTGTGGGCATTGGCCAAGATAAACCGCTTTCTGAGCCCGGTGGAGGTTCTGGCGGAACGGTACCGCTCTCCGGGCCTCCGTCTGGTTCTCAGTCTCAGCATTCTGGCGTTTATCGTGCCGTATGTGGGCATCCAGCCCCTGGGTGTCGGGGCCGGATTTGAGGCGCTCACCGGCCTTCCGGCGATCTGGGGCGCGATTTATACCACCGTAATCCTGGTGGTGCTCGTACTGTTGGGGGGCATGCGCATTGTGGCCTGGGTCAATATCTTTCTCGGCGTGGTCTACATGAGCGCCCTGCTGGGAAGTCTGGTGTGGGCGGTGAATGCGCTCTTTCCCACCGGTGGCCTCACGGAAGCGGTGAATATCCTCGCGGTGGAGCGGCCGGAGATGCTCTCATCCCCCGGCCCGGTGGGTCGGTACACCCCGGTGGTCTTGGGCGGAACCTTTGTGGTGGGGCTCCTGGCGTTTTCCTGGCCCCATGTGGCGATCGGGTGTATGACCGCCCGCGATAAGAAGCTCTTTAAGCAGTTCCCGCTGTTAATCTTCGTATTCGGTGGGTTGTTCTTCTACATTCTGCCCTTCATCTGGGGATCGATTGTAGCGCCGGCGGCGATGCCGGTGGCGGAACTGGAGGCGCTGGCGGCGGAGAACGGGGTCAGCCTCCAGACGGAAGCGGACCGCGTGGTGCAGACGATTATCACCCGGCACCTGCCGCAATGGTTCGGAGTCTTTGTGCTGCTGGGAGTTATCGCCGCAGCGGTGAGTACCGCGGCGGTTCAACTCATGACCTCCGGCGTAATCGTAAGTCGCGACGTAATTCAAGGGATCTTTCGGCCTGATGCAAGCGACGCGGAGATTACCCGGTGGGCGCGGTGGTCGGTGATCGGCATCGTCGTGCTGAGTCTGGTCGTGAGCTTTGCGTACCAAGGGGCCATGGCGCTCTATCTCACGGATGTGAGCGTTCCTGGATTTGCCCAGTGGGCACCGGCGCTGGTGGGAGGCCTGCTCTGGAAGCGGGGCACCAAGCAAGGGGCGATCGCCGGTACCGTGAGCGGCGTGGTTTTCCTGGTGGCCAGTCTGTTGGTGGTGGTGAACGGGGAACGGATTCTCGTAGTTGGACATCCTGTCCTGGGAAGTCTGCTGGTAAACACGCTGGTGTATATCGTGGTGAGCAAGCTCACGCCCCGCCCGGACGAGGAGATTGAGACGGTCTTCTTCGACGAGGTTGAGGCGTACCTCGAAGCGGAATCACATAACGCGTAACCGGGAGGCAGACGATGTTTGGAAGAAAGAAACGGGCCAAAGATGCCGATCAGACAGCACCGCAGGACGGGGGTGAGGCCGCCGGCAGTTCCGACGGGCCGCTGGGCGGCGAGACTGCGCGCTCACCGCGGAGCGCCACGGACTGGCGCCTCATCTACAACTCCCAGGGGGACCCGATAGATGTGGTGGCCTATGGGGCGGCCGTGGCAGAGGGACGAATCGCGGGAAAGTACCAGCTCAGTAATACCCGTGTCCCCAACACGGTGATCATTCAGCGCAGCACAACTCCGGGGGTCATCGCCGGCGCCGACGTCAAGGTTGACCGCCAGGCGGCCAAAGAGGCGGGGATTTCCATCGCCCGCACCCAGCGCCAGGGGCGCAACTCAGCTCGCACCGTCGGCACGGTCAATCTCAGCGAGCTCATGACCCGCTCCTCGAAGACGTTTGCCGCCGCCGAGGTAGAGCCGGATAGCCCGGCGGTCATCCTCTATACTTCGGGCACCACCGGCAATCCCAAGGGCGTCACACTGACTCATCGCAATTTCCATTTTCAGCTCTCCACCGTCGTGCCGTCGCTGGTGGATTTTCGACCCTCCGATCGGGTGATCGGAGTGCTGCCGATGTATCATGTGTTTGGACTGGCCAACTCCATGGTGGCGGCGATTCACAACGGCGCAACGATCTGTCTGGTGCCGCAGTACAGCCCGGCACATCTTCTATCAGCGATCAATCAGTATCAGGGAACGATCCTTCCGGCGGTGCCGTCGATGTACCAGCACCTGCTGGCGATCGCTCGGGCGCGGAAGGCACAGGTTCCGGATAGCCTGCGCATGTGCGTCTCCGGCGGGGCGGCCCTGCCGTTGGCGGTGGTACGCCAATTTGCCGAGACCTTCGGAGCTCAGATTATTGAGGGGTATGGACTGACGGAAACGGTGTCCAGCGTGTCGGCCAACGGCAAAGACGGGCAGATGAAAGAGGGAAGCATCGGGCGTCCCGCAGACGGTGTGGAAATGCACATCGTGGATGATGAGGGAAATCCGGTGGCCGCTGGAGAGTGGGGGGAGATCGCGATTCGCAGTACCACCGTGTTTCAGGGGTACTGGAACAATTTAGAGGCTACCGCGGAGGTCATGCGCGACGGATGGTTTCTCACGGGAGACCTCGGATACCAGGATGAGGACGGGTTCTTTTTTATTACCGACCGCAAAAAAGATATCATTATCACCGGTGGATACAACGTGAGCCCGCGAGAAGTGGAAGAAGTGCTTATGACGATTCCGCAGGTCGCCGATGCCGCGGTGGTGGGCATGCCCGGCCGCAAGGACCAGAGCGAGACGATCACCGCCTTCGTGGTGCTGTATGAGGGAGAAGAACTCTCGCGCCGGGAGGTAATCGAGTACTGCGACCGGGAGCTTGCCACATACAAGCGTCCAAAAGTCGTGAATTTCGTCGAGACGCTTCCGAAGAACGCCACCGGCAAGGTGCTGCGGAACGAACTTCGAGGTGAGGCGGTGGATCGCAGGCTCGTGGAACGCGCTGAGCCGGTAGAAATCGAGGAAGGATAACAATGGCACTATTGAGGACAGGGGGCGAAGAGTCACTGGGAATTGAACTCCCCATCGGCTTGGGTAAGACGCTGGAAGCGGTGGTTGCCGCCCGCAAGAAGAAAGAGGCGGTCGCGCTTGAGGGGCGCTCCTGGAGTTACCAGGAGCTCGATGAGCAGGCCTCCCGTGTCGCCGGGGGACTGCAGTCGTTGGGAATTCAACCGGGGGATCGTGTGGCGATTATGCTTCCCAATATTCCGGAGTTCGTGTTTACGTTCTTCGGCATTCAGAAGCTTGGCGCGGTGGCGGTACCGTTCAATACCACGTATAAGGGCCGTGAAATCAGCTTTATCCTGCAGGATTCCGGAGCCCGGGCGATTGTGTGTCTTACCAGCTACTCCAATCTGATCAACGAGATTCGTAGTGACGCCCCGGCGCTGGAGCACGTGATCGTCACCGGCCAACGGACGCTGGTATTTATGGACCCCGACGCCACCGTCAACGTGCAGATGGTGCTGGAGACCGGCAACTTTGATTCGCCGGAGGACGCGTTTCACACGGTGGGGGGCATGCTGGTGGACAGCTTCCAGCGTCTCGGCGTGCCGGAGGCGTGGTACAAGCACCAGGGAACGATCCGGGCTCGTGGAAAGAAGCTGGCCACGATCATCCTGAGCGAGATCGAAGGACTCTACATTTTCAATATCGTTACATTTCTGCAGCAGATGGATACGGAACCGCTGTTTAAGGTGATCTACGTCCCGCCGGAGATTAAGGAGCGAGCTCTGGAACCGATGACCAGCATCGAGGCGGAAAGCGGAACGCGGCCCTCACTGGAGACGTTTCGCGATACCTTCCTTACGGTGGTGCAGGAGCGAATGGGAGTCACCGTAACTCCCGGAGACCTTACTCGAGACGAAATACTCGCGTACGAGAAGAACCGTGCCCTCTCCGGGCGGACGGTATAAAAAAACGCCCGGGTAACGTGACCCGGGCGCCGTACTCAGCTACGCGTATTTCTCTACATACGCCTTGAAGGCGTCCTGGAAGCACTTCTCCGGCGGTTTGACCAGACCTGCTCCCACCATGCCGACCCCGGGGTCTTTGTGGGCGATGCCGGTGTTAATCGCCGGAAGGATCCCGGTGTCCACCACCTTTACCACATCGATGCCGGTGGGAGTTCCGCGGAAGTCCATCGCCGGAATCTGGTAGGTCTTGTTCTCCGCCATGGTGATTTCATACATCTGGCGGGTAAAGTTGACCGCATCCGCCGGTGTGCCCCCAACGAACTTGACGATCGCCGGGGCCGCTGCCATGGCAAATCCTCCAATACCGCTGGTCTCGGTAATCACGGAGTCTCCGATGTCGCGGGCGGCATCATCGGCGGTGTATCCGGGGAGATACAGGCCGTCCACCACGGAGGCGGGGCCGGTAAACCATTGGTCCGGCATACTTGAAATCCGAATCCCGAACTCCGTTCCGTTGCGCGCCATGGCGTAGATATAGGAGCTTCCCTCAATCCCGGCGGTGGCATCGACGGTACACTTGGCCGCCGGCATCGTCAGGTTCAGGAAGAAGTGGTCGTTGTCGTTCATGAACTTGAGCACCCGGGAGATCTTCTCCTTGGGCTCATCAAGCATGACCAGGTACGGCGCCATCTCGCGGATGTAGAGGCTGGTACCGGCGCGGTTGCGGTTGTGGCCCTCGTCTCCCATCTGCAGCACCTGGGCGATGAGGTTTTTCATATCTAATGGACCGTGGGCCTTGAGCGCCGCCCGGAGAATGGGCGCGAGCTCGTCTGCCATCCACTTGAGGCGGTCCAGCACCTCCTGGGAGTTGGCGCCGTACCGCAGCACCTTTCCGAGGCCCTCATTCAGTGTGCAGTACGCTTTGTTCCCGTAGGTGGTGTTTTCCATGATCCATACCGGCATACTGGCGGTCATGATTCCCGCCATGGGGCCTACCGCGCTGTGGTGGTGGCACGGGTCAAACTCAATTTCTCCGGAAGCGGCCAGTTCCGCCGCCTCGTCCGGTGTGGACGCGAGGCCCTCGTATATCAGCCCTCCCATCACCGCCCCGCGCATGGGACCGGCCATATTCTCCCACTTCACCGGCGGCCCGGCGTGGAGAATAAGCTTCTTGTGCATGCCGGGGACCACGTCTTGGGCGATACCGATATCCATGAGCGTGGGCTTGCCCGCCTGCACCCGGTCGATCGCCTCTTTGTTGGCGGCGGCGCGGTCCAGTTTTCCTGAGGTTTCCGCAACTTCCAGCCGATCGAAGAGTTTGATCAGTTCCGTGTTTCCGCCGGCCGGCGGCTTCCAGTCTACCTGAGTCACTTTTGTCCCCAGTGACTGCAGCGTGTCGGCAAACCCCTCGAGCCCGAGGTTAATCACGTTCAGATCCTGTTGAAAGAGATCGTTCAATTTGTTTGTGCTCATACTGTGTTCCTTCCTGGCCCTGCGATTACCGCGCCGCCAACTTGGCCATAATCCGACCGGTGAGTTGCGCCGCCTGATGGTTGGAGGGCATGACGACCACCCCCGCCGACTCCAGCGTCTTGCGCTGGGCGGAGAGATTCTGTACGTCGCCTTCCGTACCGGTAACGCCGGCAACCACCGCCAGATATCCGCCGCGCTTCTCCGCCGCCGCTTTCATCGTCTTGATCGCTGGGACCATCGCTCCGGCCGGATCGGTGTGGCTGCCGTAACCAATAACGCAGTCCAAGAGCACCACCGCCACCTCGGGATCGTGTGCTTCTTGCTCCATGCGCTCAGTACGAATGGAGGGATCGATCATGGGATGAGGTCGTCCCACGGTAAACACGTCTTCCCCGAGATCCACGATGGTGTGCCCTTCCGATTTCTGTGGATCCGTGAGCTGGTTTGCCGGATCCACCGGATCCAACGAGTGGATGCCGCCCAGCTGGGAGTCCAGAATAAACACCGATTCATCGGTGAGGGTGCCGCCGGTGAAATATCCCCTCAGGTACTTCTGTTGGGAAGAAATACCTTCGGTCTCCCGCTCCACGATCGAGTCGATCACATCGTCGTCGGCGTCAAATATGCGCGGATGGTAGCTCTCACCCGCCGCCAGCGCCGCCGCCATGCGCGCCACCTCTTCCAGATTTGCGGCGTAGTTGATATTTCCATCGACCCGCTTCTCCGGGGTGATCCCGATAAGGTGCACCACCACCGGTTTACCCGCCTTTTTCAGGGTGGCGATCACCGTGTCCGCCACCGACGGCGCCGGGGGCTTGGAGATCACCGCGATCACCGTGGTCTGCGGGTCCGCCGCCAGCGCTTCGGCGGCCATCAGCGTTGTGATGCCGCCGACATCCTCACTCTTGAGGTCGCGCCCGCCGGTACCGATGCCCTGACTCACGCCGCTTCCGGCGCGGGCCACCAGGGTGCTCACCTCTTGCAGGCCGGTGCCGGCAGCGCTGATAATACCCACCGGGCCGCGGGGAACCACGTTGGCAAAACACAGCGGCTTGCCGTTTATGATCGCGGTGCCGCAGTCGGCCCCCATCATGAGAAGCCCCCGCTGTTTGGCCAGCTTCTTCAGCGCCACCTCGTCCTCGAGGCTGACGTTATCGGAAAACATCATGACGTGCTTATCCGCCTGGAGCGCCTTGCGCGCTTCCCGCGCCGCGTACTGTCCCGGCACCGAAATGAGCACCATGTTGGAATCGGGGATCGCCTCGTACGCCGCCGCGGCGCTGCCCGGTCTCCACCCGACACCGTCGCCGTCGCTCGCTTTTTCGCGGAGTTTCTCGTCGACGGTTGTTTCCGCCGCCGCGATCGTCTGCTCGTCAGCCGCTTCCACGGCGATAATCAGGTCGTTTGCCGTCGCGCCCTCAAGTTCGGGGCCGCTCATTCCCATGTCGTTCAGGAGATCCAAGTTCATTTCGGTACCCATGGCGACAACCGCCTCCGAAATGCCCTCCATCTTCTTGATGTCGGAACTGATCAACATGAGGAACACTGAATCGTAGTAAGAATCCTTACGGAGGATGATCCGTTTCACTGTGAACCTCGCTTTCTTGTTTGCAAACTCTAACGCTATACCCGCCGTCTACACTTGTCAAATACGAGCGCCGGACGGCATGTGAACGGAATGCTCACTCCGGCTCCGCCAGCCGCCACAGAAGCCCGCTCAGTGCATCTAGACCGGAGCTGTGGCCATGGTGCCGGGCGGCGTCGATCGTGTGGGCCACGGCTCCCGTGCGGAGTGTATCCACCAGGGCCAACTGATACGCCGGGGGCACGCCGGCCGCCGCCACGCGGAGCAAACTGGAGCCACCGGCGGTTGTGCCGGAGAGGCGGGAGAAGATGGCCGACCGGTCGCGCTCAGAGGGCGGCGCGCCGGTGAGCAGTGTCTGCGCCAGAAGTACCCCACTAACAAAGTCGTCACCGGCGGGGGTAAACCCGATTCCCAGGCCGATGAGAGACGAGATCGAACTCACGGTTCTGTCCGGCGCATGCTCTAGGAGACCCGCGGCACGCCGCACAAACGGGTCGTCCCGGGGCGCCTCCGGCGATAGGAGCGCCACAAATCCCGTGGCGCGGAACTCCCGAAGGAGCGCCTCCCGCGCCGCTTCCACCACCGGAGCGGGGATCTGCCCACCCGCCGCGACGCTCCCCGGTTGCGGCGGGGGAGCCGGCAGCGCGCCCAACTCACTGACCGCGACGCGATCCCCCGCGGATCTGTGTTGCCCCCACCAGGGGTGGTCGGGACTCACCAGAATCGCCAGTTCGGTCCAGTGAATGGGGTCGGAGATCACTGAGATGAAATAGTGCCCGGCTTCGTCCCGGGCGCTGAGGTTCACGATGCCGCGGTGGATGCTTGCCACCGGATACGCGCCCCCCTCGGGAACAAGGGTGCCTTGGTGAGGTGATGGAACCGGTGGTGCGGTCGATTGGCCGAAGGTCATGGTGACAAAAAAAGCCCCACCATCGTCGGTGGGGCCATACCGAGGTACCCTCGGACTATTTGGCGGTGAAGCTCTTGAAGTTGATCAGGAGGTTCAAAAGGATACCGACCACGGCAGCCAGTCCCAGTCCGCTGAGCTCGAACGTCTCACCGGCGGTAAAGGCGGCGCCGCCCGTACCGATAACCAGGATCGCGGCGACGATGATCAGGATCTTGGGATCGTCCATGTTGACCCGGGATTCCACCATGTTCCGGATACCGATGGCGGCGATCATTCCGAACAGCAGGATCGAAATACCCCCGATGACCGGAGCCGGTACCGACTGGATCATACCGGTGAACTTAGGAATCACCGACAGAATAATCGCAAAGACTGCGGCGATGCGCATGACGGCGGGATTGAAGACACCGGTGAAGGCGACGGCGCCCGTGTTCTCACTGTAGGTGGTGTTGGCGGGTCCACCGAGGAGCGCCGAGACGCTGGTGGCGAGACCATCACCGAGCAAGGTGCGGTTGATTCCGGGGTCCGCGATGTAATCTTTCTTGACCACGTTGCCGATCGCAACCACGTCACCAAAGTGCTCAACGACCGTAACAATTGCTACCGGAACGGTGAGGGCGATGGCGGTGGCGGAGAACTTGGGAGCCATGAACTCCGGAAGCCCGACCCAGGAGCGATCTGCGACGATACTGAAATCGACGATCCCCGCGATAATCGCAACGACATAGCCGACGATCAGTGCGATGAGTACCGGCAGTTGCGAGGCGAACTTCCACCCCATACGATCGAAGCCCACTTTGACGATAACCCCAGTGGCAAACGTGACGAGGGCGATGAGCCAGGCGCCGTTGCGGCCGATTTCTTCCACGATAGCCTCAGCGGCGTCACCGGTGATGTTTCCGATAGCCACAGGTGCCAGGAGGAGTCCGATAAGAATGATGATCGGTCCGGTCACGTGGGGAGGCAGGATCTTGTGGAGCCAGTCGGTTGAGACAAACGTGAATATTACCGACACGAGGAGATACACCAGACCGGCAATGACGATACCGCCGGTAGCGTAGGCCAGGTCTCCTCCGTGGGCGGCGCTTACCGCAAAAATCGGCGGCAAAAACGCAAAGGAACTGCCGAGAAATACGGGCATCTTGAACTTGGTGATTACATGAAAGATCAACGTGCCGAGACCGGCGGCGAACAGCGTGACTCCAACGTCCAGTCCGGTTAATACCGGAACGAGCACCGTAGCGCCGAACATAACGAAGGTGTGCTGCAAGCCGAGCACAACGACTTTGCCGTTGATTCCTTCCTGGGATGTGGCATCAGACATAGGAAAGACTCCTTACCTCAATGTGGTGTGCAGGGCTAACAGCCCCGTTTGTGTATGGTTATACCAGTTTACATACCAAAGCGTTATGTGCAAGTCCTCAGGACATCCGTGAACGCATCGGCCGCCACCCGATATTAGCCAACACTCTTCAGCATGCGCCACATCTGAGCGCACTGCAAGTCGATATTTGTTCATCTGTTGTTCACGTTTGTTCAGTATCGGTTACCGGACCGGTGTTTCTTGACAACCGGCGTTGGGGGGCCTATGGTTCCCCTCTACGCAGGTTTAGACCGGCGGCGGTGATCCGTCGGGAAGGAGATGGCGAGTGGCGGGCCGAGAGGCGATCCAACGGATGAAATCGATGCGCGAGACGGTTCACCAGGGTGGTGGCGAGCAGCGTATCGCGCAGCAACATGAAAAGGGTAAACACACCGCGCGGGAGCGCCTGGATATGCTCCTGGACGAGCATAGTCTGACCGAACACCAGACGTATATGTACGGGCGGGCAACGTTTTTTGGGCTGGAGAACAAGCGTCTTCCTGGAGACGGGGTGGTCACCGGGAGTGGTCTGGTAGACGGGCGGCAAGTCTTTTTCTCCTCCCAGGACTTTACCGTTCTTGGAGGATCGCTCGGCGAGAAGCATGCAGAGCGAATCGCCGAGGCCCAAGAACTTTCCATAAAGACGGGGACTCCCTTTATTCAGATCAACGACTCCGGCGGCGCCCGTATTCAGGAGGGAATTCTCTCGCTCCACGGCTACGCCCGCATCTTTCGGGCCAATACGCTGGCCTCCGGGGTGGTGCCGCAGATTTCGGTGATTTTAGGGCCCTGCGCCGGTGGAGCGGTGTACTCTCCCGGCATTACCGACTTCGTCTTCATGGTTGATAACGTGAGCAACATGTACATCACCGGGCCCGATGTGATTCGCGCCGTCACCGGTGAAGATATCAGCCATGAGGAGCTGGGAGGGGCTGGAGCCCACGCCTCCCGCAGTGGTGTGGCACACTTCCGTTTTGCCGATGAAGATGCGTGTCTTGCCGGGGTGCGGCGGTTGCTTTCCTATTTGCCGGCGAACAATCGCGAGCAGCCGCCGATGGTTACCGCCGACAGTCCGGAGTGGGATGATCCGGACCGGCGCGTGCCGGAGGTGCTGGATATCGTGCCGGAAGAGGAAAAGCGCGGATTCGATATCCGGGATTTCATCGGAACGGTCTTTGATTCCGACAGTTTCATGGAGGTTCATGCGGACTACGCCAAGAACGTGGTGGTGGGATTTGCCCGCCTCGGAGGGCGCGTGGTGGGGATCTTTGCCAACCAGCCCTCGGTAGTGGCGGCGGCGCTCGACATCAACGCCAGTGACAAGGGTGCCCGCTTTATTCGTACTTGCGATGCGTTCAACATACCGATCGTCACGTTGGTGGATGTTCCGGGGTTTCTCCCAGGCGTTACACAAGAACACGGCGGTATCATCCGCCACGGTGCCAAGGTGCTGTACGCGATTGCCGAGGCTACCGTACCCAAGGTGTCGCTAATTCTGCGCAAAGCGTACGGTGGGGCGTACATCGCGATGGCCGCCAAGGGTCTAGGATTCGATCGCTGCTTGGCGTGGCCTTCGGCGCAGATCGCGGTGATGGGACCCGAGGGCGCGGCAAACGTGATCTTTCGGCGGGAGATCGCGGAGGCGGATGACCCGGATGCCGAGCGTCAACGCAAGATCGATGAGTTTCGCGAAAGCGTCATGGATCCCTTCGTGGCCGCCGGTTACGGCTTTGTCGATGACGTGATCGATCCGGTTCATACGCGCTCCGAGTTGATCAGGTCGGTGGAAATGCTCTCCCGCAAACGGGAAGAGCATCCGTGGCGCAAACACGGCAATATTCCTCTCTGACGGGCGTGGCAATATGAATGTAGAATCCTTCAGTTATGTGCTGCTCACCACGGTGGTGGGCATGGCGATCGTCTTTCTTTTTCTTGCGGTCCTGAGCCTGTTGATGTTCTTGATTCGGTTCATGTTTGACGAGAAGACAGGCGCCGGCGGTGGGGCCCGCCCGAAGAACGGGGCCGCCGTAGCACGCAACGGCGGCGGCGCCGGTGGTCACGGTGGAGAATCCACGCCTTCCGACGCCGCCGACCGGAGTGATGATGGGGTGCCGCGCTGGGTGGTCGCCGCGGCATTGGCCTACCTGTCCGAGGAGGAGCGCGAGTACGCCCCGCGCGCCTCCGGTTGGACTGTACGGAGTATGCGATGAAACGTGAGTTTACCCTGGATATTGATGGTCAGGAGATTACCGTTGCCGCGGAGCGGGATGGTGATGCAATAACGGTGACTCGGGATGATGCTACCTACACCGTGCGGATTCTGTCTGAGTCCGTGGTCGGGGTGCAGGCGGGGACGCGGCATCCCACCGGCGGCGGGGTACGGACGGCTGCGCCCGCACCCCAGGCGCCTCGCGCGGCCGGACCGGCGGCTGCGCCGGCGCCGGCAACAGGGCAGGGCGGGGGACCGCCTGCGGGGGCCGGCGCGGTAACCTCTCCCATGACCGGCGTCATTGACCAAGTTTTGGTAGCGGACGGAGCTTCGGTGTCGGAGGGCGACACGATTATCATCCTTGAAGCGATGAAGATGTATATCGACGTTATGGCGTCCACCGCCGGTACGGTCACCGGCATCTCCGTGAAGCCCGGCGACAGCGTGCAAGAGGGGCAACCGTTGCTCTCCATCACCCCTCTGGGTGGGGCGGAGTAAGCCGTGGGCGTCCTTGCAGATCTCTACGCATCCACGGCGCTCTCGGTGATCGGCTGGCAGGATCTGCTCATGCTGGCGGTGAGCGTCTTACTGCTCTACCTCGGTATCGCCCGCAAGTATGAACCGCTCTTATTGGTACCGATCGGATTCGGCGCGCTGCTGTCCAACATTCCGTTGGCGGCGCTCACCGCCGAGGGTGGATTGCTGAGCTACTTCTA
>JBMCMH010000079.1:0-13010 GCA_048614515.1 Alkalispirochaeta sp.
TGGACGGCCGCAATTTGGCATGGGAGACGCTCATTCTCGGCGGCTTCAGCCAGGGGGCGATGGTAGCCGCCGAGGTGCTGCGGCAGGGGCTCGAGAATCCCGAGTTACCCCTCCCGGCGGTGGTGCTGCTCTTCTCCGGCGCGCTCACCGCTGAGTCCTGGTGGGAGGGGCTCAACGTCGCCGCGAGAAGCCCGCGCACCCCGGATGGCCCGACCGCCCCCGACAACTCGACTGCCCCGCTGCCGAAGATCTTCCAAAGCCACGGCGCCCAGGACCCGATATTGCCGCTCGAGGAGGGCGAGGCGCTGCGGGACACCCTCCTGCGCGCCGGCTTTGCCGTTGATTGGCACCAATTTGCGGGCCGCCACGAGATCCCAGAGGGGATTATCGGCGCCGCAGCGGGGCATATCCGACCAATTTGATCTGCAATTGCTGTGTTTTTCTGGATAGTTGCCGATATTGGTTGTATATTATCGATTAATAGACGTCGTAGACGTCGACAAAAAGTTTTGTTAGAGGTGCTTTATGAAAAAATTGTTAGTGATTCTCACAGTCCTTCTCGTTGCTGTAACCATGGGCGCGTTTGCCCAGACTTCCGATTCCGCGACGCTCAACCTGAGTGGCACGGTGGGTGACTTTGTATCGATCAGTGTAAATCCGGAGCCGGCGGCTACCAGCCTGGCGCTTTCCAGTGGACAAGCCTCACAACTGCAGGTCGCGACGGTGAGTGTATCGGCAAACGTGGCGTACGATGTCACAGTCAACTCGACCAATTCTTTCAATTTCACCGACGGTGCGGAAGACGTACCATACGAGCTGTACTATGACGGAAGCCAGGTCAGCAGCAACGGCGAGCTTGTGGAAAGTGGTTCTTCCGCCAACGGATCAACCAAGCCTGTGGCTGTTACCTATAACGCGGCTACCGGAATCGACCCGGGGACATACGCCGACACGGTGACGTTCACGATTGACGCTCAATAGTCCAATAAGAGCGGATAGCCTTGATGAGGCCCGGCGGCGTTCCGTCGGGCTTTTTTTGTACGGTTGTGGAGCGCGCCGGACAGGAGGACTACGACTCGCGGCACCGCTCTGTGACGGGTACACTTATGAGTATGAGAAGATATACGTTTCTGAGCCACGGATCGAAATGGATCATGGTGATCCTGACCACTCTCACGATCGCGGCAGCTCCGCTGGCGGCGTTCCAGTTGCAGCCGATGTCCGCCTCGATCGATCCTCAGGGCGGGTCCTCCACCACCACGTTTGATGTCCGCAACACCACCGACGCTCCGGTGGCGGTGCAAATGCGCGTTACGACTCGCAGTATTCAACCGGACGGCACGGAGCTCAATGAGGATGCGTCCGATCAGCTGCAGCTCTTCCCCTCGCAAATTATTCTGCAGGCGGGACAGACGCAGACCGTGCGCGTGAGGTGGATCGGTGACGGTGTGCCGGCCACGGAACAGCCGTTTCGCGTAGTGGCGGAGCAGCTCCCGGTCAACCTCTCGCGGGACGAGGATGAGGCCTCGGGGGTACGCATGATGCTTCGCTACCGGGCAACGCTCTACGTCCGCCCCGCAGGGGTGGAGCCGGATGTAGTGGTAACTGAGTTCTCCGTCAGTGACGGCGAGGTCTCCCTGACGATCGAGAACCAGGGTACGGCGCATGCTCTGTTGGCCGATGGCCTCCTGGTGGTCGACTCCGATGGTGAGGAATCAGAGCTTCCGGCGGAGGATATCGAGGCCTTGGCGACGGTCAACATCTTGCCGGGAGGCGTTCGTCGGCTCCGTATTCCCGTGTCCGATCTCCCGGAGGCTCCGGACGAGATCTCGTTCCGTTTTGATCGCTAAACTGCTGATTATACTGTTAGTACTTCCCCTGCCTATCGCCTCCGGTCAAGATCTGTTCTCGGAGGTGTTCGGCGAAGGGGACCAACAAGAGCTCCCGATTCCCGTAGTTCGGAACGGAGTCCAACTCGGCGAGGTCTCCGGTCTCGTCTCGCGCACTACCACCACCTTTCACCTGGAGGAGCTGATCTCGGTCGTCCAGGACATCGTTAACGACGCCACCCTCACCGAGCTCCGGGAGCTTGCCGGTGAGCGGGAGGACCCGTTTGTGGAGGTGGGTACGCTCAACCCGTATGGGATCTCAACCGTGTATCGACCGGAGGCGGTGGAGTTGGAAGTGGAGATTGCCGCCGATCGCCTGCGGGAGCAGGTTCTCAATACCGGCGCCGCCCCAATGCTCCCTAACCTGCAGGAGGAGGCCACAGTCTCCGGATACCTGAATCTTTTCAGCCGGGGCGTGGTATCCTCGGGGAGCGGGCAAAACACGCTGCAGGCGGAGTTTGAGCCGGTGGTCAACTGGGAGTCATGGGTGGCGGAAGCCTCGGTGGTGGTGAGCGCCCGGAGCGAAGATAGTGAGGAAGGACCAGTGGCGCTGCCCGCTGCTCGCATCGTTCGCGATGTGTCTGAGTACCAGATTCGCGCGGAGGCCGGTATCCCGCGGTACGAAGCCGGTCCCTTGGCGGCTACCCCGGAGATCTATGGGGTCGCGGCCTCCCGGCAGCAAGAACTCCAATCCAACCGGCCCCTGACCCGCGACGGCCGAGTGAGTTTTGTGGTGCCTCAACGCGGTCCGGTGGAGATATCACTCAACGGTCGCGCGTTTCGCACCTACAACTTGAGTGAAGGTCCGCACACTATTGTAGATCTCCCGCTGGGTCGCGGCAGCAACCAGATTTCCGTTACGCAATCCACCGAAGACGGTGAGGGAACGACAACGCTCACCGATGTGCGCGTTCCGTTTGCGCCGGGATTGTTGAGGCCGGGGAAGCATCGCTACTCATATGCCGCCGGTGTGCTGCGGGATGAGCCCACAACGCCTATCGTTTCCGGTCGGCACGCGGTGGGACTCTTACCGGAGCTCACGGCGCAGGCGTCGGCGCAGGCAACGCTCAACCGGGCCACAGCGGGGGCGCAGCTTGTGGGCGCCGGAGAATGGGGCATTACACAGCTTGCCGGTGCGCTCTCCATGCCGGGGCCGGTGGGCGCCGCCGGGGAGCTGACGCATGCGATTTCCCTGCTCCACAGTCGGTGGAATCCCACCGTGGAGGTGGTGGTAGGGGCGCAGAACGCCGCGTACCGGACAATCGCTTCCACCTCCTCCGGCGGGCAGTTCCAGATTGGAGCGTACTACACGCAACGCCTGCCGGCATCGGTGATCATGGGGCTCGGGGCGATACGCCGCCGCCGGTTCGATCCAGAGGAGTCCGCGGAAACCTCGCTTCGTCTTACGGCTACCCACCAGTCCACGCAGGGGTTCTCTGTGAATGCCCGGTTTGGGCCCACGATCACCGACAGTGGGGTAGATTGGCAGGGAAGTCTCTTTATTCGCCTCACCGATAGTGGCAGATCGGTCACCACCTCCGCCGGGTACGACCTTACCGACGGACCGGCCACGTTATCGGTGAGTACGGTGCCGGAGCGAGCGGTGGATACGTGGCGATGGAGCGCGGGATACCAAGGGTTCGATCGGAGTGCGGGGCAGCCGCAAATACTCCGGGGGTCCGCGGGATACGATGGGTACCTGTTCAGCGCGCGGATTGAGCCGTACGCTCAGCAAACGATCGGCGCTGATGAAGGGGAGTATCGCCTGGGAGGACAGTTCTCATCCGCCGTTGCCTTTGCCGGGCGTCAGGTGGCGATGAGCCGTCCCATTCGGGACTCTTTTGTTCTCGTCACCCCACGTCCGCAAGTGGCTGAATATCGCATTCCCCTGCGGGGAAGTGGCGGGGGGCTCTCCTCAGTCGTCGACGGCGGAGCGGCGGTGATCCCTGATCTGCGCAGCTACCGATCCACTACCATCTCCGCCGATGGCAGCTATCTCCCCGATGGATACTCCGTTGGAGAGGGGCGGTACTCCTTTACCCCCGGGTACCGCAGCGGGTACCACCTGGTGATTGGAAGCGCCTCCTCGGTCTACGTCCGTGGCCGCCTTATAGACGGCAGCGGGGACCCCATTGCGCTGGAAGCAGGCGAGGTAATCGCCTCCGACGGTTCTACCACGTCCTTCTTCACTAACCAGGACGGGGAGTTCGAAATTCTCGAGTTGGCCCCCGGCGAGTTTCGGCTCCAGCTGTATCGCGACTCCGCTGCCGAATCGGTATTCGCCGTGCCGGAGGGCGCAGTGGGACGGTACGATCTCGAAGATGTGGTATTCTTACAGGGAGAATCATGATGAGAGGAATTATTCGATCGGGTGTCGCCGCACTTATCTTCCTGGGTATGGTCCATGCGGCACCGGCCCAGGTGGAATTGTCGATCGCTTCTCTACCGGGAACTGTGTCGGTGGCCAACGAGATCTTTGCGGAAAGCACGACCTCGATTCCAATTACCATCGCGCACGAAGGCGACGCCACCGCGTGGTTTGTAACCGTGTCCCGCGGCAACTCCTCATCATTTGACCCCCGAGAACTCCAACGGCGCTTTCTGTTCTTCTTGACCCTGTCGCTGGATTACAACGTCTTCACGCCGGATGACGCGATCGCCCGAGATACGACGGGCCCATTAAGCGCGGTAAACGTGGTGCGTGGTTCGTTCCCGGCGGCTTCCTCGGTACAAACCGATTCCGGTGAGTTTACCGTCCGCATCCCCGCAGAACAGTTTGTTCGGCAGGGAACCTATCGGGACGAGGTCGACGTGTCGCTCTACCGGGGATCGGTGGACGACACGGCGGCGGCGGTTCGGGTAGAACGAAGAACTGTGGAGATTAGCTCGGTCACAAGCTCGGTGGCGGAGGTGGGGCTTGTTGAATCCGGTGGGTCCAGCTCCAACATCGACCGAAACTTCACCATGGATTTTGGTCCGCTCAATAGTGGAGACACCAGGACTGCGGATCTTCTCTTTCGGTCCAACAGCGGATACTTCCTGGAAGCGGAGAGCGCCAATCAAGGCGAGCTGCTCAACGTAAACCGCCCCGGGAACTCCACGATTCCCTACGAGTTTCGTTATAACGGAGACGCCTTCGACTTGAGCTCGCCGCGGACGCTGGATGTGAGTTTCCTCTCGGGGACGGGGATTTCGTACGTGCGGCGGCCGATTGCAGTGGAGATCGGGCAGTTCTCCAACGTTCCCTCCGGGCTCTATGAGGACGTTATTACGTTTACCATCTCCACGTTTTAATGCAGAACGGCGGCATCTTGGAATGACCCCGCGTGCCGCGCCGGATGTCGGTGGCCCCTACGCCCCCGTCCGGAGCTGGTGCGGCTTCGCCAGGGTGAGGGCGGCGCGTTTCTCGTAGTAGGCGGCCTCGTTTACGAAGACGGGGACCACCCCCGGCGGACCATCGTAGGTAGTAACGGACCCGTCGAAGCCGAGATACAGAGGATCCCCCGGTTGGAGCGGTTCGAAATCACGGTCCTGCCGGAGAGGATGGATCATTCCGGCGATGGAGCCGTCCGGGGCGCGCGGAAAGTCTGAATCGCCGATGTAGCGGTAGACGGTAATCTCTTCGGGGATTTCCAGCTCCTCGTCGTGGTTCCAGCGATCCAACCCACGCAATACGCTGTTAATGATTCGTTCGGTGTGGATGAGGATATCCGCGCGGACCACGCCCTGCGGCACGGGGCCCACCTCGATCTCAATGCCGTGCGGCGCGATCTCCGCCACATAGGGGTGGTCGGTGCCGCCGGGTACACTGCCGGGGCCCCCGCCTGCGGCCTGACCGCCCGCCCGGGCCGCGGTTTCGGCGGGGTGCTCCAGGGGCTCCCCGCCATACCCCATGATGCGCACCTCCGGGAGCTCCTGTTGAACCAGCGCCGCCACGATTCGTGCCAGCAGCTCATCTTCCCGTATGATCACGGTGGGCCCCAAGGCGGCGGTGGTGGTATGCAGATCGATGAGAAATTGGCAGGCGGGATCGGCGCTCCCCTTGGGTCCCAGCAGTGCGTTAAGTACCTGCGCCCGTTGCCGCTCATATCCCGGCTCGTGCGGTGCGGCGAGATCTTCGCCGGCAAAACAGCGGTTGAGATCGAAGTCGATATAGCGCCGGTTGTGCGCCACCGCCCGAGGATTGCCCACCAACGACTCAAGGTGGAATGACGATGGCTGGTAGGGAATCGGCAGCCCACCATGTTCCACACAGGCGCTCAGGCGTCGGCGGGCGATCGAGGTGACGCCGGTTCGTTCATTGCCGTGGGTCCCACCAATGAGGGCCGCGTGACGTACCACGGTGTCGTTCAGTCGAGGATGGTCGCTTCGTTTCATTATCGCTTTCCCAAGGTTACCGCAAGCCCCGCTCCGGCGGCGAGGGCTACGACATCCGCCAGCGCGCTCTGCCACGACGCGACGGCCGGCCAGATTCCGACGATTGAGCCTGTGACAAGCCCCAAAATCACCCAGTAGGTGGCGGCGTGAAACCGCTCCAGCAATATACTCATGATTTTGCTGGCTCCCACCAAGCCAACGGCGGCACCGACGATCAGAATTGCCAACACCGGGACGTTGGCGGTGCGCACCGCCTGCAAAAATGTGGCATACATTCCGATTATCAGTAACACAAACGATCCACTGATACCGGGAATGATCATCGTGGCGGTGGCCACCGCGCCGGCGACGAGGAGCGGGATCACCGTCGTAACATCCACCACGGTGATCGCTTCGCTCATGGGCGGATTTCCAACCATCGCTTGCACCACGAGCACCGCACACGCCGCGAGACCCAGCACGAGATGGTGCGGGCGTACCGGTTGGGCCAGGACTTGGCGTGCCACAAACGGAATACTCCCCGCGATGAGCCCCACAAACACAAAGTACGTTTGTTCCGGCGCCCGCTCCAGACCCAGTTCAATAACCCATGCAAACGCAGCGATTCCGAGGAGTGCTCCGATCAGCACAGGCGCCACAATAGCTACGTGGTGGCGCCAGCGCGGGGAGAAGAGGTCGCCGATCGCGGCCACGAGACGGTCGTAGATGCCGGTGACCACCGCGATCGTGCCACCGCTTACCCCGGGCACGGTATTGGCCGCGCCGATTGCGGTTCCTTTGGCGAGATAGCTCATGGCCACGGCCCACTGCGAAGAGGTATGCATACGGCACAGCTTACACGATCACCAGGTACCCGGCTATACATCTCGCTTGCCCGGAGCTCGGTATACCGTGGAGAGCGATCGTAAACCTGAGTGGAATAGTAATAAAACAATAACGTGTTTTATTACGGAAACATGGATTGATTAACGTGAACTGCGTTGCAAAAAAATCGACTCCCATGTATACTACGTTCAACAAATCCCACACAGGGCTATACCATGAATCACATACCAAGTCAGTGCAAAGTTGTCACCCAACCGGGTGTTGTCACCGCTTTGCATGGGACCGAAGCCGATATTCAGATCGTTCAACACAGCGCCTGCTCCTCATGCAAGATTCGCGGACTATGCGCACCCAGCGAAAGCAGTACTAAAACCGTCCGCGTCCCCAACCATGGGGACCTCATGCAGGGCGCTCAGGTGGAAATTAGTATGCAGGAGCGCCACGGCTGGCTGGGGGTGTTTTTTGCCTTTGTCGCGCCCCTGGGGGTGGTGGTGGGAGCGCTCTTCACCCTGGCGGGTCCGTTGGGCAGCGAAGAGTCCGCTGCACTGGTGGGCTTGGCGGCGTTGCTTCCCTATTACGGGGTGCTCTATCTGACGCGTCATATTTTTGCCGACATCATCCGGTTTGATGTGCATCCGGCGAGTCTTCACAAGGAAGGTGTACAGTGAGTCAAACGATTCTATTCTCGGTGCTCGTTATGGGGGCCGTGGCGGCGGTATTTGCGATCATTCTTTATATCGTGGCGCAGCGATTTGCGGTGGAAGAAGACCCCCGGGTGAGTGAAGTGTCGGAGATGCTCCCAGGGATAAACTGTGGTGCCTGTGGATTTCCTGGATGTACCCAGATGGCGGAGGCCCTGGTTGATGCCGCCGATAGCGGTGATATTTCTCATCTCCACTGTCCTCCAGGCGGCCAGGAGACGATGGCCCGCATCGGGGAGTACTTCGGAATGGAAGTGGGCGGCGCCAGTGCCACCGTGGCGGTGCTGCGATGCGGCGGAACGTGTGAGAAGGCGCCGGCGAAATCGGCCTACGATGGTCCTCGAAGCTGCGCCATCGCGCATAGCACCTACGCCGGTGAGAGCGGCTGTGCCTTTGGATGTCTCATGCACGGGGACTGCGAAGTCGCCTGCCCGTTTGATGCGATCGCAATGAACCCGGACACCGGCCTTCCGGAAGTTGATCAGGAGAAGTGTACGAGCTGCGGCGCGTGCGTCGAGGCGTGCCCGCGGAACCTGTTCGAAATCCGCCCCGTTGGACGTCGTGATCGACGGGTGTGGGTTAACTGCCGCAATACGGAACCGGCGGTCGCCGCCAAGAAGAACTGTTCCGTGGCGTGCATTGCGTGCGGTCTGTGCAAGAAAACGTGTGACGACATCGTGCAGGCGATTACGATCGAGAACAACCTGGCGTATATCGATCACGACAAGTGTATCGCCTGCGGGAAGTGCGTCACCGTCTGTCCCACCAACGCGATTGCCGCCACCTTTGAGCCACCCAAGCCCAAACCCAAAAAGAAGGAGACGGAACCCGCCGCCGGCTGAGCGGCGCGGTGGAGCACTATATGCAACAGAAGAAGACGTTTGCTATCGGTGGGATTCATCCGCCGGAAAACAAGCTCACCGCCGACAAGGCGATCGTGGATGTGGCGCCGCCTAAGCAGGTGGCGATTCCCGTGTCGCAGCACATCGGGAAGCCTGCAGAAGTGGTCGTGGAGCGCGGCAGTGAGGTCAAAGTGGGCACACTGCTGGCTAAGGCCGCGGGATTTATTTCCGCTCCGGTTCATTCGAGTGTCTCCGGTAAGGTGAAAAAAATCGATACCGTAGTGGATGCCCAGGGATATCGGCGCCAAGCGGTTCTCATCACCGTAGAGGGTGATGAATGGGATGAACAGATCGACACCGGCCCGGAGGTGATCAGCACCATCGATCACGACGCCGCCACGATCGTGCAGCGCATCGCCGACGGCGGCATCGTAGGAGCCGGGGGAGCGACGTTTCCCACGGCGGTGAAGTTCTCGATCCCTGAGGGAAAAAGCGTTGATACGCTCCTGATTAACGGCGTTGAGTGCGAGCCTTACCTCACCGCCGACCACCGTCTCATGCTGGAACACGCCGACGAGCTGATTGTGGGGACTCGGATTCTCATGAAGGCGATAAACGTCAATCACGCGTGGATCGGGATCGAGGGCAACAAGCCCGATGCGATTGAGCACCTGAGCGGGCGCCTCGCGGAGCTGAGCGCCGCCGGGGAGATCCCCGAGGGAACGATCGCGGTGCTGCCGCTGGAGGTAAAGTACCCACAGGGCGGTGAGAAACAACTCATCCAGGCCGCCACCGGCCGGGAAGTGCCGAGCGGCAAGCTACCTTTGGACGTGGGATGCGTGGTGAGCAATGTGAGCACCGCCATCGCGGTCTACTACGCGGTGCAGAAGCGGCGGCCATTCATTGAGCGGATCGTCACCGTCACCGGCAAGGAGCTGGTTGCCGCCGGCGGCGGCGGGAACTATCGCGTCCGTATCGGAACCCCGGTGAGCGCCCTGGTGGAGGCCGCCGGCGGCATGCCGGAGGATACTGCCAAGGTGGTAATGGGCGGACCGATGACCGGCAAAGCGATCACCAGCTTCGATGTGCCGATCACCAAGGGATCCGGCGGGATCATCTTCATGAGCGCCGCCGAGGCTCGCCGACAGACCGTCTCAAACTGCATCCGCTGTTCGCGATGTGTGTCGGCGTGTCCCATGGGGTTGGAGCCGTATCTTCTGGAGAAACTGGTGCAAGCGGAGAAGTGGGAGGATGCCGAGCGAGAAGGCATCATGGACTGCATCGAATGCGGAAGCTGCAACTTTGCCTGCCCCTCAAACCGGCCGATCCTCGATTGGATTCGTTTGGGAAAGGGACAGGTTGGGGCGCTCCGCCGGAGCCGGGCTACCGCCCGGGCGGGAAAGTGAGCTGATATGAGTACTCAAGCAACCGGCCAGTCCCTGGTCGTGGCCCTGCCGCCGCACGAACGAAGCGAGGTCTCCGTATCTCGCATCATGTGGACGGTGGCGTTGGCTCTCATACCCACCACGGTGGTGGGAGTATGGTTTTACGGAATTCGCGCTGCCGTGGTGACCTTGGTTGCCGTAGGCGCGAGCGTGGCAGTGGAGCACGTGGTGGTGCGCTATATGTTTCGCCGCGACACCACGTCCGTTACCGACGGTTCCGCCGTTGTCACCGGAATGCTGCTGGCGTTTAACGTGCCCGCAAGCGTTCCGCTGTGGCAGATCGCGGTGGGAGCGATTGTGGCGATCGGCGTGGGGAAAATGGCGTTTGGCGGGATCGGCAATAACCCCTTCAACCCGGCGTTGGTGGGACGTGCGTTTATGCTCATCTCGTTTCCGGTGGACATGACCACGTGGCCGGCTCCCGGGAGCCAGGGGTTTCTCGCCTGGAACCTGGATGCCGTCACCGCGGCAACCCCGCTGGGACTCGTGAAGGAGGCCGGCAGCGGTGGGCTCAGCGACGTGGCGGCGGATCTGCCCTCGTACGGCAGTTTGTTTGTGGGAAACATCGGCGGCTGTATCGGAGAGGCCAGCGCCCTGGCGGTGATCATCGGTGGTCTCTTCTTGATCTGGAAAGGCTATATCGCATGGCAGGTGCCGGTGGCATTTCTGGTGGCGCTGGGCGCGGTTACCGGTATCGCCTGGGCGATCGACCCATCCACCTACGTTGATCCCCTCTACCACATCCTCGCAGGCGGCGCGATGCTGGGGGCGGTGTTCATGGTAACTGATATGACTACCAGTCCGATGTCGCTTACGGGACGGCTCGTATTCGCCGGTGGGGCGGGAGTGCTTACCGGGCTGATTCGACTTTTCGGGGGGTTCCCCGAGGGCGTGAGCTACTCGATCTTGATCATGAACGCGCTGGTTCCCGTGATTGATCGCCACATCAAACCGCGGAAGTTCGGCTATGGGAACGCCTCGGGAGGTGCCGCGTGAAAAAGCTGGAGTCGACGCTTCCCAATATGTTTCTGGTACTGACGGTGATCGCGCTGGTGTCCGCGGCGGCCCTGGGGTATACGTACGCCCAGACCAAGCCCATCCTTGATGAACAGGCGCGGCAACGGGAGATAGAGGCGGTGGCCAACGTGGTGCCGGAGTTCGACAATAATCCCACCGAAGAATCCGTTGTCCCCGACGAGTACCCCGACATGGAACTGTATCCCGCCACCCGCGGCGGATCGCGCGTGGGGACTGCGGTCCGGAGCTACTCCTCCAACGCGTACGGCGGCGACCTACGGATTATGGTGGGCTTTAACACGGATGGTGAGATCACCGGATCAACGGTGCTGGAACATGCGGAGACCCCCGGCCTCGGCGCGAAACTCACGGAGGAGTCGTTTCGGGAGCAATTTCTGAACCGCCGACCCGGGGAGGAGGCGCTGGCCGTTTCGAGCGATGGAGGAGAGATCGATTCCATCACGGCGGCTACGATCAGCTCCCGAGCCTTTGTGGAGGCGGTGAATCGAGCCTGGGAAGCTGTGGAGGCGATGGATGAGTGATACAACGATGAGAAGCGAACTGGTAAAGGGGTTTTTCAAAGAGAACCCAGTCTTTGTCTTGCTGTTGGGAATGTGCCCTACGCTGGGGGTCACCTCCAGTGCGGTAAACGGCTTGGGTATGGGGCTTGCGACGCTGGCGGTACTCTTGGGCAGCAACGTTGTGGTAGCGCTCATCAAAAACGCCATTCCTGAGAAAGTTCGAATACCGGCCTTTATCGTCGTCATCGCGAGCTTTGTTACGATAATCGACCTCACGATGGCCGCGTTTGTACCTGCGCTCCATGAGCAGTTGGGTCTGTTTATCCCGCTCATCGTGGTCAACTGCATCATTCTCGGTCGCGCTGAGGCGTTTGCCAGCAAGAACACGCTCTTTCGGTCCATTGTAGACGGGTTGAGTATGGGACTCGGGTTTACCCTTGCGCTGACGTTGCTCGGGGCTACCCGCGAGATCCTCGGAGCGGGGGCGTTCTTTGGGTTGGCGATTCCATGGCTCAGCGACAACCCGATGTTGTTATTCATTATGCCTCCCGGAGCGTTTATCGCTCTGGGATTCCTCACCGCCGGAGTTAACACGCTGCGGGACAAAGCGGAGGCGGCGGCGACTCGTCGCCGAGCGGCGCGGGCCGTGGCGTCCAATGCGGCGCTCTCGCTCACGTCCGGCGACACCACCACAGGAGCGTAATCGATGGAATACCTCGTAATCATTATTGGCGCCGTCCTCGTCAACAACATCGTGCTGTCGCAGTTTCTCGGCATCTGCCCGTTCTTGGGAGTCAGCGGGAAGCTCTCCACGGCCGTGGGCATGGGAGCGGCGGTGATCTTCGTTATGACGATGGCTACCATCGCCACCCATTTGATTGAGAACCTCATTCTGGTTCCATTGGATCTCACCTTCCTGCAGACGGTGGCGTTTATCCTGGTTATCGCCTCGTTGGTGCAGCTGGTGGAGATCGTACTCAAGAAAGTGAGCCCCGCATTGTACCAGGCGCTGGGGGTCTTCCTGCCGCTCATTACCACCAACTGCGCAATTCTCGGGGTGGCGATTTTGGTGGTGGACCGCGCCTACAACCTCGGTGAGGGGGTGGTTTTCGCGATCGGCAGTAGCGTGGGGTTTATGTTGGCGTTGTACATCTTTGCCGGAATCCGAGAAAAGATGGACTTGGTGGACATTCCGAAGGCGATGAAAGGTGCTCCCATTTCGCTGGTGACCGCCGGGCTGTTGGCGCTGGCGTTCGGCGGATTTGCCGGGTTGGTGTAACCGGCGATACCCAGTTATGCGCGGACGGCGCCGATGAGTTGCTCGTACAGAGGCGCTGCGGCGCACGCCACACTGCCGCTTTCCAGGGTCAATGGTGAGCCGTCGGCGGCGGTA
>JBMCMH010000080.1:0-12809 GCA_048614515.1 Alkalispirochaeta sp.
ATAGAAAGGGCAAGCAACGATTGAACATGCAAATGGTCGGCCAACTCGCCGCGCTCTCCACCGCGCTGTGCTGGACTATTACCAGCCTCTCCTTTGAAGCCGCCGGCCGCCGGGTTGGATCGCTTCAGGTAAACCTTATTCGCCTCATCATCGCGTTTCTCTTGTTTGCGCTGTATGGGGCGATCGTCCACGGCCGCGCGTTACCGCTGGATGCCGGGAGTCACGTGTGGATCTGGTTGTCACTCTCGGGAATGGTGGGGTTTGTCATCGGCGACCTCTTTCTCTTTCAGGCGTTTGTGGACGCCGGCGCCCGGACGGCGATGCTGGTGTACAGCTCGGTCCCGCCGATGACCGCCGTGTTGGGTCGGCTCATCCTCGACGAGCGCCTCACCCCCGCCCAGGTGGTGGCGATGGTGCTCACCGTAGCGGGTATCATGACTGTCACGACCGCGCGTGCGCCCCGTCCGGTGGGGGACGCGATACCGTACCCTCGCCGCATCCGAGGCGTGTGGTTAGCGGTGGTGGGCGCGCTGGGACAAGCCGGCGGATTGGTGTTGAGCCGTTACGGGGCGCCCACCTACGACGCCTTTGGCGCAACGCAGATTCGAACCCTCGCGGGAATCGGCGGATTCGTGGTCCTGTTCGTGATAACCCACCGCTGGGCGCGGGTACGCGCCGCCCTTCGCGACCGGACGGCGCTGCGCCACATCGGGCGAGGGGCGTTCTTTGGACCATTTCTCGGTGTATCGCTGGGCCTCGTGGCGGCCCAGCGCGCCGGAACCGGGGTGGCGGCTACCATTATCGCCACCGTGCCGGTACTCCTCATTCCGGTGGCGATCGTCTACTTCAAGGAGCGGGTGACGCTGCGGGAAATCGTGGGATCGGTGATCGCCGTAGCCGGTGTCGGACTTCTCTTCCTGGCCTGAGACGCCCGGCGGCACAGACCGATCGGATCGTTACAACGCCAGGGCCAACTCCATCATCTCGTGAAAACTGGTCTGGCGCTCCTCACTGGAGAGGGCCTCGCCGGTGACCAGACTGTCGCTCACGGTGAGGAGGCAGAGCGCCTCCACCGAGTACTTCGCGGCCAGCGTGTACAGCTGGCTGGTCTCCATCTCTACGGCCAGTACGCCGTACTCCGCCCACAGCTTCCACTCGTCCAGGTCGTCCTGGTAGAAGGTGTCGCTGGAAAGAATGCTGCCGGCGTGGAACGGGAGGTTGCGGTCCCGGGCGATAGAGGTGGCCCGTTCCACCAGCGACCAACTCGCGGTGGGGGCGAAATCCATGCCGCGAAAGCGGCGCTGGTTCATGGCACTGTCGGTGGAGGCGGTCATCGCCACCACCAAGTCCCGCAGTTTCACCGATGCCTGCATCGACCCGCACGAACCGATTCGGATGAGGCGTTGGACACCGTAATCACGAATGAGCTCGTTGGCATATATCGCGAGGCTCGGCATGCCCATGCCCGACCCCTGTACCGATACCGGCGTGCCGTTCCACGTACCGGTGAATCCCAGCATGCCCCGGACACTGTTGTACTGCGTGACATTGGATAGGTAGGTTTCGGCCATATACTTCGCCCGGAGGGGATCTCCCGGCATCAGAACCGTCGGCGCCACAGCGCCCGTTTCAGCCCCAATATGGATACTCATCGGCTCCTCCTCATCCCACGGCCTCGGCAAGCCATTGGGAAAGTTCGTTGAGTTCGGTGGACCGCTCTGGATGGCGGATCGCAACGGTACCGATCGTGCCGGTCACCTCGTCCCGGCGGTAGCGCACATCCGGAAGCGCCTGCTGGAGCGAATCGATCATCTCCGGATCCAGGGCATCGGAGAAGATGGTACACGCGCGAATGACACCGTGTTCCACGTTGAGGTGGAGATCGATGCCTCCCCAGGAGAATTGCGCTTCCAAATGGTGAGAAAACTGCGGCGTCTTTCCAAAGCGCCAATCCCAGTCAGCCATTTGATCGTAGTACGCCTGCAATGAGGAAATCTCACGGAGGGAGTCCGCGTCAAGTAGTTCCGGTGTGCACCGCGTTCCATACTGCTCAAAGAAGCTTTCCGTCACCGCCTCGATGATCGTCTCGTGATTCACATCAGGGGCAAACTCCGTGAGATTAGCCACTCGGGAGCGCACCGACTTGATGCCCTTGGAAACCAGCTTCTTCTTGCTGGGGTTGAGATAATCCTGAAGTCGCCCGAGATCGGCGTCGATCAGAAGTGTCCCGTGGTGAAAACTGCGTTCTCGGGTGTGCTTAAACGCGCTTCCGGAGACTTTGCGACCCTGTACCAGGATGTCGTTCCGGCCGGAGCGTTCGGCGGTGATCCCGAACCGCGCCAGGGCATCAATAATAATCTGGAAGTTTTCTTCCTGACGGTAGGCGTCGCTGGAGGAGAGAAAGGTAAAATTGGTGTTTCCCGTATCGTGAAAGACCGCGCCACCACCGCTCTGGCGCCGTGCCAAATACACGCCGTCCTCTTCCATTTTGCCCACTTTACACTCCACCCACGGGTTCTGGTGACGGCCAATGACGACGGTGTCGGCGTTGCGCCACAAGAAGAGTGTGCGCGTATTGGGGTCGAGCTCGCGGAAGATCCAGTCTTCGGTTGCCAGATTGAACCACGGATTGGTTGTGTCCGAGATGAGGACACGCAGGTTATGTGCCATATATGATCGGCAGTATGAAAGGTGAATCCGTAAGAGGCAACCATTCCGGCGGCGGGAGCAGCCCGGATATTCCGGTTAAACTGGTGGCGTTTCTCGGTAATCCCGGTCAGCGGTATCAGCTCACGCGGCATAACGTGGCGTGGATGGTAGTTCCGGAACTGACATCAGCCGACGAATCCGCGTGGAAGGAGAAGTTTCACGGACGATTTCTCAAAGAGGGAACACTGACACTGTTGAAACCGGAAACGTATATGAATCACAGCGGCCGAAGTATTCAGGCGGCGCGGGCGTTTTTTGGGCTCGAACCCGCAGAGATTGTGGTGGTCCATGATGATGTGGAAACGGCCTTCGGCACGGTGGAACTGTCATGGGACGGCGGTCACCGGGGTCAGAACGGGGTTCGCTCCGCCATCCAGGCGTTGGGAACGGGAAGTTTCTGGCGGGTACGGATCGGTGTGGGTCGTCCGCCGAGCACCCGAAAGCCGGCGGACTGGGTCTTGGAACGGTTTTCACCGCAGGAGGAGGCGGAATTACCTGCGATTCTGGCTAATACCGCCCGGATCGTGCGGGACGCGGCGATTCGACCGTCCGTTAGGTCACTTCATATCTGATAGGGTTCCCTCCCACCACCGGGACCGGTAGGATACGGAGTCATGCGTCCCGGAGGTGAATGGTGAATAGACAGCAATGGCTCATGGTGGGAGTGCTCCTTGTGACCACGCCGTTCTTGGTGTACCCACAGGAGGAATCGGAACTGCCCGCCGCGTACCGTATCGATTCTATTGAGTACGAGATCACGGGACGTACGCGTCAATGGGTGCTGGACGACCTGCTCGATCTCGAGCCGGGAATGACCTTTCCTGATGAGTTGGCCCTGGAAACACACCTGGCAAATCAGCAGCAGCAGCTGGTAAATCAGCGCGCCCTGCAGGAGGCCACCGTCACCGCAGAGCGTGAAACGGCATCGTCGCAACCAATACCGGTCCATGTGACGGTGACCACTCGGGATACATGGAACATCATCGTCCTGCCGTATGCCAAGTATGATTCAAATTCCGGGTTACTGCTCAGCCTGCGGGGCCGCGACTACAACTTTTTCGGTACACTATCGACGCTTGAGGCCAACCTCGATTATGAGCTGACGGAGGAAGAGGAGAATCTCATCACCTTTTCCAGTAGTTTTAGCGTACCCTTCAATATGCTCGAGCAACGGTGGCGCCTGATTATGGACCAAAGCCTGGAGCTCGGCGTGGATGATGTGGATTTCAATTTTGGGCTGGGCGTGGGATATGCGTTCGCCGGTCTTGGATTAGACTGGGAAGTAGTCTATATGCAGTCGTACCGCTATCTCACTGCCGACGAGTACGATGATACCTCCTACAACACCAGTGAACTCTCATTAAATACCTCTATTGATACCCCGTTGGTCCTCCCCACGATCGGGCGGGTGACGTACCGCCCGGAGCTGTACACCGAGACGAGTTATCGCCCCGGTGGCATCAGCGAAGAACGTCAGGGTGTACGAATCGGGTTTGATCATGGCCTGAGTGCCGGCGGAATGGATTGGATCGGCAACTATCGCCGGGGAGTACTTGTGAACCTCGACAACGATAACCGGTACAACGTAAGTCAGGACCGGTGGAACTCCGAGGTTTCCGCCGGCGTGAAGGGATATCTCCCGCTGTGGCAACCAACGGCGGAATCGTGGCCGAAAGCGGGCGTTTCGGCGTCACTGAGCTCTTTTTACCTGGTAACGGGCGCCGATGAGGATCAGGATGATGCCGCTGCCGACGCCCGGGGACTGCTCAATGACACGATGCAGGGAGATCTGGGTGTCTTTGCTAACCTGGATGCAGTGATTACCGTGTGGACGCTGGAGCCGCTATTTGAGGCGCAGTTTGGCGTGTTTTTTGACACCGCGCTGGTTCGAGATCTGCGGGGCACGTTCTCCGATAGCAGCGGGTTCGACAGTGAACGGGATCTGCGATTCGGCAGTGGTATCGAGGTGATCGGATTCCCGCTCTTCGCCCGGAGCCTGTACGTCCGCGGTTCCCTGGGATTCGACCTACGGGAGATCGCCGACGGTGCCCACCCGTTGGACAGCAACGCTCGGGAGATATTTATCGGACTGGGCCACCACTATTGATCATTGATCCGAGTCCGCTGCGATCCGGGCGCCGTCACGGCGCCGTCAATCCAACCGGTAACTATCCAGCCCGAGGTTTCGGCAAATCTGCATGGTGGCGCTGCTGTTGTTGAGGGTATAGAGGTGCACGCCGGGAACGTCGGCGTTGAGGAGCTCCGCCACCTGAGCGGTGGCCCAATGGGTGCCCACGCGGCGCACTCCATCATCGTCTCGCGTTCGGGATAGGGCGCGGAGCAAGGGTGCCGGAAAGCGGGCACCCGCGGCGAGGTCCGCCATCTTCTCCATACCGCTACGACTGGTAATCGGCATGATCCCCGGCACCACCGGCACGTTCACCCCCGCCAGCCGGAGACGATCCACATAGTCAAAGTAGTCGCGATTATCAAAGAAGAGCTGCGTCACCAGGTAGTCGGCGCCGGCAGCAACCTTATCCGCCATGTGACGAATCTCGAGGAGTCGGTTGGGCGTTGCGGGATGACCCTCGGGAAACGCCGCGGCGCCGATGGAAAAGTGGGGATACGCGCGCCGGATATGCTGAATCAGATCACCGGCGTAAGGAAAATCGGGACTGCCCTGACCGTCGGGGCCCAGCCGGTCCGCCAGCGCCGCTTGAAGTTCCGGTTTCATCGGGGGGTCTCCCCGTAGCGCCAGAATGTTGTGCACGCCGGCACGATCATACTCCGCCAGGATCGCATCAATCTCCTCCCGGGAGGAGCCCACGCAGGTGAGATGCGCCACCACGGTCAGCCCAAACTCATCCTGAATGCGCGTTACCAGGTGGTGCGTTTGCTCCCGGGTGGAGCCCCCGGCGCCGTAGGTGACACTCACATAGGCGGGCTCCAACGGAAGAAGTTCATCCCCAATGGTGCGGAAGAGTTTTTCCCACCCCTTTTCCGTCTTGGGTGGGAAAAATTCGAAGCTGAATACCGTCTCTCCGGCGGCCAGCATATCGGCCACCCGTCGGATCGTTCGGCTCATCCCACCGCCTTCTGCAATTCCGCGACGCGGTCGGTACGCTCCCAGCTGAACTCGCTCCGTCCAAAGTGGCCGTAGGCCGCGGTGGCGTTGTAGATCGGTGTCAAGAGATCAAGCGTTTGCACGATGCCCCGGGGGCTGAGATCAAAGGTCTTCTCCACCGCCGCAGCGATCTGGTCTTCAGAAACGCGGGCGGTACCAAAGGTTTCCACCATGACGCTCACCGGGAACGGTACTCCGATGGCATACGCCAACTGCACCTCCGCGCGCTCCGCCAGTTCGGCGGCGACGATGTTCTTGGCCACGTAGCGCGCCATGTACGCCGCGCTGCGGTCAACCTTGCTGGGATCTTTGCCACTAAAGGCTCCCCCACCGTGGCGCCCCATGCCGCCGTAGGTATCCACGATAATCTTGCGGCCGGTGAGCCCGGTATCACCGTGGGGTCCGCCGATTACGAACCGGCCGGTGGGGTTGATGAAGTAGCGCGTCTTCTCATCCAGCAGCCCCGTAGGTTCCAGGATCGGTCGAATCACCTTGTTGATCAGAGACTCCCGGATCTGCTCATGGGTAACATCGGGATCGTGCTGGTGGCTGATCACCACCGTATCGATGCGCGTCGGGCGGTGCCCCTCGTACTGCACGGTAACCTGACTCTTGGAATCCGGGCGCATCCAGGTGATGTCGCCGTGTTTGCGGAGCTTCGCCGCGTACTGCAGCAGCTGGTGAGAATAGCTGATGGGGGCCGGCATCAGCTCCGGTGTTTCGTTGCAGGCGTAGCCGAACATCATTCCCTGGTCACCGGCACCCTGTTCGCCCTCAAACTCTTTGAGTCCGGAGCCGGATACCCCCTGGGAGATATCCGCGCTCTGGGAATGGATCGTGCTCATCACACTCATCGATTCGTAATCCAAACCGTAGGCGGGATCATCGTATCCCACCCGCTTGGCCACGCCTCGCGCGATTTCCTGCACATCCACGTAGGTATTGGTGGTGATTTCACCCCCCACCAGCACCATGCCGGTGGTAGTGAACGTCTCACACGCCACGCGGCTGGTGGGGTCATCGGCAAGACACGCGTCAAGAACGGCATCGCTGATCTGATCGGCCAGCTTGTCCGGATGACCCTCACTCACCGATTCAGAGGTAAACAGATAGTTTCGATCACTCATTTCTCATACTCCGTTCGCGTGTGCCGCGTATCAATAGCGGTATGTATCCGGTTTGAACGGACCATCAACGGAAACGTTGATGTAATCAGCTTGCGCTTCGGTCAGTCTCGTCAGCTTCACTCCGAGTTTTTCCAAGTGCAGGCGAGCCACCTCTTCATCGAGACGCTTGTCGAGAACGCGCACCGTCGCATCGTAGCTGTCCCGATTGTTCCACAGGTCCAGCTGGGCCAACGTCTGATTGGTGAAGCTATTACTCATAACAAAGCTCGGGTGGCCGGTGGCGTTTCCGAGATTGACCAATCGCCCCTCACTGAGGAGGTAGATCTCATGGCCGTCGGGAAAACGGTACTTATCAACCTGCGGCTTGATCGTGTCGCGCGTCACGCCGGGAGCCTCATTCAGCCGACTCACCTGGATCTCGTTGTCGAAATGCCCGATATTGGCGACGATCGCCTGGTTCTTCATCGCCTGCATATGCTCAAAGGTGATGATGTCCTTGTTCCCGGTGGTGGTGACGTAGATGTCCCCTTCCGGAAGGGCATCTTCCAACGTCTTGATCTCATAGCCTTCCATCGCGGCCTGGAGCGCGCAGATCGGGTCGATCTCGGTGACGATCACCCGTGCCCCCTGGCTCCGCAAACTCTGGGCGCTTCCCTTTCCAACATCACCATAGCCGCAGACCACTGCGGTCTTGCCGGCGATCATCACATCGGTACCGCGCTTAATGCCGTCGATCAGACTCTCGCGACATCCGTAGAGGTTATCAAACTTGCTTTTGGTGACGCTGTCATTGACGTTAATCGCCGGGACCAGCAGCGTCCCCTCCTCAGCCATCTTGTAGAGGCGGTGCACACCGGTGGTGGTTTCTTCACTCACCCCGCGCCACTCCGCGGCAATCGTATGAAAGAACTGCGGATCCTGACTGTGGACACGCTTCAGCAGCGCCTTCACCACCGCCTCTTCATGGCTGTCGGCGGGGCCGTTCACCCAATCGGAGCCGTCTTCCATCTGCACACCTTTGTGAATGAGCAGCGTTGCATCTCCCCCGTCATCGACGATGAGATTGGGCCCTTTTCCTCCGGGGAAGGAAATGGCGTTGAGCGTCATTTCCCAGTACTCCTCGAGGCTCTCACCCTTCCAGGCAAATACCGGAACACCGGCGGGGGTGGACACCGAGCCCCCGTCCTCCGGACGACCAACCACCACCGCCGCGGCGGCGTGGTCCTGGGTAGAAAAGATATTGCAGCTCGCCCATCGTACGTCCGCTCCCAGTTCCACGAGCGTCTCAATAAGGACCGCCGTCTGAATCGTCATGTGCAGACTTCCGGAGATCCGCACGCCCTGGAGCGGCTTGAGTGGTCCATACTTCTCCCGGGTAGCAATTAGTCCCGGCATTTCGTATTCCGCCATCCGAATTTCCTTGCGACCCCAGTCGGCAAGACCGATATCTTTCACACGGTAATCAACGCGGGAAGCCGCGCTACCCTGCTGTGCTGGTTTCATAATTGGTTCTCCTCTTCCTCTATATATACTGGCCGGATTCCACCGGCGGCAATGTCAACAAAAAAACCCGCCATAGCTCATTGAAAGCCATGACGGGTCTGCGGTAACGACCTATTCCGGGCGCCCCCATGGGCACTAACGTGTTATTCCTCGAGACCCTCGGTAAACTTCTTGTAGGCGGCGGCATCCATGAGCGCGTCCAATTCACTGGTATCGGTGGCTTTGACTTTGATAATCCAGCCGTCCCCGAAGGGCGCTTCGTTGATCTTCTCCGGATTATCTTTGAGAACCACGTTCACCTCGGCCACCTCACCACCGGCGGGCATATAGAGATCGCTTGCCGCTTTGACGCTTTCCACGACTCCAAAGGCATCGCCTTTCTTTAAGGCGGTACCAACTTCGGGCAGCTCCACGAAGACCACGTCTCCCAGCTCGTCCTGGGCGTAATCGGAAATCCCGATCACCACCAAATCGCCGTCCACGCGAGCCCATTCATGGCTCTCTTGATACTTAACGGATTCATCAAATGTCATGGTGCTCTCCTCTTGTTTTCCACCGGTTATCCACCGATGAAGCTCACACAACCCAAACGTGAAGTAGACAGAACGTTGACACTCCCCCCTTAGGAAGCGTCTATTCTATCAACTATATCGATTACTTCGGCTGCACGGCGCTACGTTCGTCAAAAACCGGTGCGGTTATCCACCGGTTTTCCACATTTCTCAGCGTTTTGCCCCGCGATAGAAGATGCGCACTTGTTTATACAGCCCGTCACCTTCGCTCTCGGTACCGATGCTCTCGATATTGTTCAGTGTAGTATGAATAAGCCGTCTTTCAAAGGGATTCATTGGTTCTAAGAGCTTACTTCCCCGGGAACGCTGTACATCATCGGCAATCTTCTGGGCCAGCCGGATGAGCTGTTCCTCACGACGACTTCGATACCCTTCCGTATCGAGTACTACCTTTACATCCGTACCCTCAAACCGACTGGCCACGACGTTGGCTAGAAGCTGAATCGAATCGAGATTCTTACCTTTGCGACCAATTAGGATATTGGCGTGTTCGGTGTCGAGCCGCAATCCCAGCTTATTGGGCTCACGGTACGCCACAACTACCTGCGCGGGAAATCCCATTTTCGCCGTGAGGGTGGTGACAAAGTCCACCACAGCGTGTTCAAAATCGGTTTCCGGTTCTGGGTTGGTAGCGGCATGCGGCGTTCGTACCGCCCCGCTGGGTTCCGCATCCCGCTGCGGGACGTCTTCATCTTCGTAGTCCCCCGGTTCCCCCGGCAGATGCACTCGAATCCGAATCGACTTGCCTCGCCCAAAGAGCCCGCCCTTCTGGCTATCTACGATTTCAACCTCAAACTCGTGCCGCTCGAGGCCCAAGGCCTCCACGGCGGCGTCGATCGCTTCTTGTTCAGTGCGACCTTCAAACTCTCGTACCATTATTTACTCCGTTGCTTGGTGTTTGCGGCGTTGAGAAATGACGTACTGTTGCCCCACGGTGAGAATGTTTGAGAAGATCCAGTACACCAGCAGACCACTGGGCATATTGTACAGGATAAAGAAGAACATGATCGGCAAACCGTACTGCATAAACTTCATCTGACTATTGCTCGACCCCGCGGCGGGATTCTGCATCAATTTGCTCGACAGTAACTGACTTCCCACGAAGAGAATCGGTAGAAGTCGCAGATCGTTCCATCCCAGCAAGGGAATGGTAAAATCACCAAAATTGAGAATCGATTCCGGCGAAGAGAGATCCGTGATCCACCCGGGAATGAACGTTGCCCCCCGCAAATCGAAGTGGTTATTGAACACGCCGAACATTGCGATGAAAAACGGAAACTGTAACAGTAGCGGCAGACATCCGCCGAGAGGACTCACCCCTTCTTTCTTATAGAGGTCGGCCATCTGCTGGTTCATCTTTTGTGGATTGTCTTTGTACTTCTCGCGGATTTCCTGAATCTTCGGGTTGAGCTCCTGCATTCGGCTGGTGCTCTCGTAACTCTTATGGGTGAGCGGCCACAAGAGCGCTTTCACCAAAATGGTCAGAATAATGATCGCGACCCCATAGTTGGGCACAACCTGCTGAATGAGCTGCATCGCCCACTTTAGAATATTCTCGAGCCATCCAAAGAGAAAGCGGCTGTCCTCCACCTCGTCCAGGTCGAGATTACGAAGTCCCAAGGCGTTGTCATCGGCGTCGTTATAGCGATCGAGGACACGGGTAACTTTCGGTCCCACGAAAAAGCGATAGGTGTCGCGACTAGCGGATGAACTCATTGGTGGTCGGGTAAGCGACAATGAAGCACCGTCCCGGAGTCCTTCCGGCCGGAAGGTGGACATCGTATAGGTGTAGTCGATCGCCCCAGGTATCGCCACAACCGCAAAATACTTACCGGCGAGAGCGGTCCACTGAACCTGCTCATCGAGGGTCTCAGTACCAACATTCCTGATACGAATATTCCGGCGCCGATTTCCGTCGTAGTAGTAGAAGTTGCGATACTCTTGCCGGTTGTCCAGTTCCTCATAGGAGGGACCGATCTGCGGCCCGTAACTGATCGTGTATGCGTCGCCGTCAAAATTGAGCGGAACCACCGCATTCACGGAGTTCTGAAACTCTACCGTCGTTTCGAGAACATATTCACCGGGAAAGAAACGATACGTACGACGCGCGGTAAAGGGCTGGTCGGAGGCTCCTTCAACGTAGAAATCGCGCTCAAAGATAATCGTATTCTCGTCGGTGGTATCCACCACGCGAAACAGATCACGCACCGCCGGAGCGTCGGCATCGCCAAATCGCAGCTCGAAGGCCCCTATGTCGGTATCGCCCTGCATAACCATCTCCACCGGCTCACCACCATCGCGATGATCGAGGAGTTGGTAGGAGACAACCCGGGCGCCGGCGGGATCAAACTCCACGCGGAGGAGATCGTTCTCGTATACCACTGGTTCGCTGGAGAGGTTATCGGCGGGCACCGCTTGAACCGGATTTCCCACAACCTGTTGGCTCTGGGCGGGCTGTGTTGTTTGCTCTTCGGATGTTCCGTTCTCACCGGTGGACTGTGCAGTATCGGAGGAAGTACCGGAGGCATCTTCCGTCGTATCCGCTGTTGTCTCAGGTACCGGCTGCGGAGGATACAACATGTTCTGTATCACGAAGCCGCCGGTGATAACCATCACCGAGAGAACGACCGCAAGCAGGGTGTTCTTTTCCATCTCTGATCCTTAATGCTGCCGAATCACGAAATCAGCTCGGCCCGGCGCAGCAGTGTCTCAACCTGTGAACAACGATCGGAATAGCTGAACGAACCCGGATACAGGACAAACGCCACATCATAGTTCCCAGCGATCTCTGGTTTGTACAATCGATACGCTTCGCGTACCAGTCGGCGCGCTCTGTTCCGCTCAACCGCACCGGAAAACCGGCGCGTAGCCGCAAACAGAACGCGGCTCCACCCCACATCATTTGGTATTACCCGGAGGTGGAGTCCGCGAACACGATGCACATGATCACTTTGGAACACGCGCGAAATATCACGTCGTCGTCGGAGAATCTCCGCCTTAGTAAGGCTTCTTCTCATCCGCAATGGACAGTTTTTTGCGCCCTTTGGCGCGTCGGCGCTTCAGCACCAGGCGACCGCCCTTGGTTTTCATACGGGCACGAAATCCGAACTTGCGGTTACGTTTGACGCGACTTGGCTGGTAGGTTCGCTTCATAGCTTTACTCCTCGTCTGAACGTAACAGGTGGCGCAGTATACCGACGCCTATCGACGCGTGTCAATCTGGTTGGTGATCGTCGCCGCGTTCCTGGTGTTCCTTCTCTTCCAACGCTTCCTTGAGTCGGTTCAACCGTTGCTGAAACTCATCGTCCTCCGCCGCAGAAGGAGCCGTTTCTCCCGGTGGTTCTTCCGTAGGGGGATGCTCTATCGCGGAAGTACCGGCACCGCGTTGCGAGCCACCGGGAGGTGCCGATTCCCGGTGCGCCGTATCGTCCTCCTCGGTATCACCGCGCCACGGGTTATTGAGTTGGTTCACGATGGTAAAGGCCAGATTTCGAGCGTTAAGAGAGGGGAAATCCTGTTGTATGCGCGCCACGATCCGGGTGCGATCCATGTGCATCCGATGCAACCACGCCGGGTGGTCCACCCCGATCAGGACGGTTCCGTTCTTCACATCGAGGACTTGGGAGTGAGCGGCCTTATCCTGACCCACGATCTTGGGCCACGCCTGAACAAACGGGACAACCCCCGTTTCGTCACGAGCACCGATCGTGTGTATGAAACGATTGATGAGCTCCCGGGCGCTATTGGGCTCGAAGTTGTCCATCACTCACAAAA
>JBMCMH010000081.1:0-12458 GCA_048614515.1 Alkalispirochaeta sp.
GCCGTCGCCGTCGCCGTCGCCGACGTCGGTAATTCCCCTGGAGCTGCGTGGAACATGCTCTGCAGGGCGTGCGACAGAGAGAGCGTGGGAACCACGCTGTAGGTAATATTTGGACGATCCGGATTGCCTCGAACCACTGAGGCGCCGGTACGGGCGAAGAGTACCGATCGAATTCGCTCGATCACCCGGTCCGACGCCGTAGCGGTGAACGCGGTTCTTCGAGCTATCCCGATTCGGTCGAGGGATTCTCCTATCGTAGTATAGGCCGGGCGAAACGTGTCACCCCACTCGCTAATGCAATGCGCCTCGTCCACCACCGCGTGAACCGGAGGTGCGGCGGCGAGGGCGTTCCGAATCGGTTCGGTGGCCAACGTTTCCGGGTTGGTGATGAGAAAGTCCAGCGATCCCTGGGAGAATTCCGCGAGAATCTCCCGCCGGTGCGCGGGCTCTTGGCCACCCCGAAGTTGCCGAACCGTGAATCCCGCCTCTCGCATACGCCGTTCCTGGTCGTTCATGAGTCCAAGGAGGGGGTAGATCACAAGCGTTGTACCGCCGCACAACGCTGCAGGAAGTTGAAAACACAGACTCTTGCCGGCACCGGTGGGCAGAATCACGATCTGCCTCCCGAGCGTCTCAACATCATCTCGGCGGACGGACCCAGTCTCCCCCCGCAGGGATTCCACCAGCGTCGCTATTACCAACCGTTGGTATGGGAAGAGATAGGTCAGGCCAAAACGCTCCCGGGCGCAGCGCAGATATTCGTCATCCATAGGGGCTCCTTATTCTTCCTACAGCCTCCGTAAGCATCCTGCCCCGGGAAGGCGTATTTTTCGAGACGATTTGACGACGGCGGGGGCGAATAGGCATAGTGAAAGCATGAACATTGCAGTTTTCAGCACCAAAAGATGGGTGCGACAGTTTTTCGATATCGTGAACCGGGAGTACGGGTTCGAGCTTCATTATTTGGAGGCGCGGCTCAACGCGGACACCGCCCGCTTGGCGGAGGGATCCGACGTCGTATGTATCTTTGTGAACGACAATTGCGACGCGGAAGTACTGCAGGTCCTCGCGGCTGTAGGTGTACGCATGATCGCGTTGCGGTGCGCCGGCTTCAACAACGTCGATCTGAAGACCGCGGAACGCCTAGGAATCACGGTAGCGCGGGTTCCCGCCTATTCACCGTATGCTGTGGCGGAACACGCGGTGGCCCTCATCCTCGCGCTCAATCGACGTCTCTACCGCTCGTACAACCGAGTCCGCGAGGGCAATTTCGCCCTGGACGGGCTCTTGGGGTTTGATCTCCACGGACGGACGGTGGGCATCATCGGCACCGGCAAGATTGGCACGATCTTCGCGGGAATCATGGCGGGCTTCGGCATGCGGGTTCTGGCCTACGACCGCTATCCTCGAGATGATCTCAAAGAACAGGGAGTTACCTACGTCGGCCTGGAAGAATTGTATGGAGAAAGCGATATTGTTTCCCTGCATTGTCCCTTGACGCATGAGAGCTACCACATCATCAATGACTATGCGATCAACTCCATGAAGCGCGGAGCGATGGTGATCAACACCAGCCGCGGCGCGCTCATCGACACCACCGCCGTCATTGAAGGACTCAAGGAAGGGCGGATTGGTTCCATGGCGCTTGATGTATACGAGGAGGAGGCGGACCTCTTCTTCGAGGATCTTTCGGATCAGGTAATCCAGGACGACACGTTCGTGCGATTACTGACGTTCCCCAACGTCTTGATCACCGCACATCAGGCGTTCTTCACGCGGGATGCGGTGGAGAACATCAGTCGAACCACCTTTCAGAATATCACCGAATGGGGGGATCGAGACGGCTGCGAGAACTGTATCACTGCTGAGGCGGGGTACGGGTCCACCTAGCATTCCGGAATCGGCGGCGGGGACGCCTCGTGGTACCGTCGGTGCAGCGGCTACTCCTGTGGGGTGTTTCGGATCACCTCTTCACACCGGGCAGCAAACTCCTGGGACGCGGCGGCCGAGCCGGGTCCTTTGATGATCCCTCGCCACAACGGTGGTTTACCACCGCCCTTGGCACCGAGTGGATCGAGCACTTGGGCACGGAGTTGCTTCTGAGGAAAGGGTTCAGGTCCAACCGCAATCGCCCAATGGAGATCGTTGTCGGTCTCGTTGAGTATACAGACGGCAAAGGACGTACCCTGTACGCGCTCCGCCGCAGTTTCCGCCAACGATGAAAAGACCTCTTGGTCTTCGTCCCGGAGACGTATCGTCCGCATCGGCGGCCGGGCACCATTCCGCTCACTACTCGCTCCGGTGGTGAGCATCGAATCATACAGGAGACGTGCGATCCGTTGGGCCTGAAGTCTACGGGTGCGGTGGAGGTCCTGCACCTCCGCGACGACGGATGAAATCCGCTCCGGCACATCTGCGGGGTGCGCTGAAAACTGCTCCGCCGCAGCACCCAGGGCGCGATCCTTCTCACGGTAGTCAGCGATCGCTCGGTCACCAATCTTGAATCCCAGGCGCAGTCGCCCCCGGATCCGCTCAATTGATGATAGGTGAACGAGGTTGAGCAACCCGGTTCGCGGAAGGTGCACCCCGCCGCAGGCAACCAGGTCCACCCCATCGATCTCTACCAGTCGAATCTTGCCGGTGCGGGAGGTGGGGCGCCGCAGGGCGTAGTTCGGCAGTTCCGTGTGGTCTATCCAGAAGCCCCGCACCGGCAGATCGGCTCGCACGATTTCATTGGCGCGATCCTCCACCGCTTCCAGAACCGACTCTGACAGGGACTCCCGGTCCACCTCGATCGTGGTGAGTTCACTTCCCTGGTGCACGCTCACCGTGGGAGCCTCCGCTACCTGCGCCAACGCCGCCGACAGCACGTGCTGCCCCGTGTGCTGTTGCATATAATCCCAGCGATGCGCCATATCCACCGTTCCGGTAATCTGATCGCCCGGCCGGAGGGCGGTATCCGGAGGAGATGCCAAATAGTGATGAATCGTTCCGGTGTCATCCTTCTGCACGTCGACCACCTTGGCTCCTCCAAGTGAACCGATGTCTGCCGGTTGACCGCCCCCTTCCGGATAGAAGAGCGTCTCCGCAAGGGTAACGAATGCGCCGTCGGGATCAACGGCGGAAACGGTCGTGACAAACGTGTGGGCCAGGGGGTCATCGTAGTAGCTGGGGTGCGTCATAGGGCCGAGTGTATCACCCTCGCGGGTATGGTAGAAAGATGCGTTGATCTCGGGCATAGTATGAGCCACGCGAAGGAGTTACACGTGATTGAGCGACAACATAGACTGGTAGAATTTCGCCGGGCACTCTCGGAGCGCGTCCTCTTCCTGGACGGCGCCATGGGGACCAACATACAGCAGTATCCCCTGGAAGAGGCGGACTTTCGTGGTGATCGGTTTGCCGAGCATGCGCGCCCCCTCAAGGGCGATAACGATCTGCTCACCTTGACTCGACCCGACATTATCGCCGAGATCCATCGGGGCTTCCTGGAAGTCGGCGCGGATATCGTGGAAACAAATACCTTCAACGGCACTTCCACGTCGCAGCAGGATTACGGATTGGAAGCCCCGGAATTTGTCCGTGAGCTGAACCGGGAGGCGGCAGCTTTGGCCCGCTCGCTGGCTGATGAGTTTACTCGTGCCACTCCGGAGAAGCCACGCTTCGTGGCCGGTATTCTCGGGCCCACCAACAAGACTCTTTCGCTATCGCCCGATGTGAACGATCCCGGTTTCCGGGCGATCACCTTTGACGCGCTGGCCGAGGATTACGCCAACGCCGCTCGGGGGCTTATCGAGGGAGGCGTGGACTTCCTCATGATCGAGACGATTTTTGACACGCTCAACGCCAAAGCGGCGATCTATGCGGTGCGGCGTCTCAACCGGGAAGCGGGCTCGCCCGTTCCGATCATGATCTCCGGCACGATTACCGACCAGAGCGGGCGCACCCTCTCCGGACAGACCACCGAAGCGTTCTACTACTCGGTACGCCACGCGGAGCCCGCCTCGGTGGGCCTCAATTGCGCCCTGGGCGCGGACCAACTCCGGCAGTACGTAAAGGAACTGGGGCGCGTGGCGGAATACCCGGTCAGTGTGCACCCCAACGCGGGACTTCCCAACGAGTTCGGTGAGTACGATGATACCCCGGAACATATGGCGGAGGTTCTGGGCGGCATGGCTCACGATGGGCTCCTGAACATCGTGGGAGGGTGCTGTGGGACCACCAGAACGCACCTGGAGGCGATTATCAAGGCGTGTGAAGGCGCTCCACCCCGCGAGATCCGGGAGGACCCGCACACGATGAGACTGTCCGGCCTAGAGCCGCTGGAGGTGGCGGAGCATACCGGATTCGTAAATGTGGGCGAGCGGACCAACGTCACCGGAAGTCGCAAGTTTGCCCGCCTCATTCGAGACGCCAACCACGAGGAGGCGCTGGAAGTAGCCCTGGAACAGGTAGAAGGCGGCGCGCAGATTATCGATATCAACATGGACGAGGCGATGCTCGACAGCGCGGCGGAGATGACACGCTTTCTCAATCTCCTGGCCACTGAGCCTGACATTAGCCGGGTACCGATCATGGTGGACTCCAGCAAGTTCTCGGTTATTGAGGCGGGGCTTCGCTGCGTCCAGGGCAAGGCGATCGTCAACTCCATATCCCTGAAAGAAGGGGAAGAAGAGTTTCTCGAGCACGCCCGGACGGTGCAGGATTTTGGGGCTGCCGCGATCATTATGGCGTTTGATGAGGACGGGCAGGCGGATACGGAGGAGCGCAAGATCCAGATTTGCCGGCGGAGTTACGATCTTCTTCGGGAGAAGCTCAACTTTCCCCCGGAAGACATCATCTTTGATCCCAACATCTTTGCGATCGGCACTGGTATCGAAGAACATCGCAACTACTCGGTGGACTTTATCAACGCCACGCGCTGGATTCGGGAGAATCTTCCCTACGCCAAGGTCTCCGGTGGTGTGAGCAACGTGAGTTTCTCCTTCCGGGGAATGGAGCAAGTGCGGGAAGCGATCCATTCGGTATTCTTGTACCACGCGGTGCAGGCCGGCATGAGCATGGGCATCGTCAATGCGGGGCAGCTTACCGTATACGATGACATTCCCGAGGAGTTGAAAGTTGCGGTTGAGGATTTGGTGCTGAACCGCACTGCCGATGCCACCGAGAATCTGCTGGAGATCGCCGAACGATACGCCGGCCGTGGAACCGCCCGGGAAGAAGACGTGAGCTGGCGGGAGCAGCCGGTGGAGGGACGCCTCTCCCACGCCCTCATCAAAGGGATTACCGGGTGGATCGAAGAGGATGTGGAGGAGGCGCGACAAAAGCTTCCGGCGGCACTCCACGTTATCGAAGGGCCACTCATGGACGGTATGAACGTGGTGGGTGAGCTGTTTGGGTCAGGTAAGATGTTTCTCCCGCAGGTGGTGAAGAGCGCCCGGGTCATGAAGCAGGCGGTCGCGTACCTGACGCCGTTTATTGAGCGGGAGAAGGCCGCCAGCGGTGATACCTCCGCCAAAGGCAAGATCCTCCTGGCTACGGTCAAGGGCGATGTGCACGATATCGGCAAGAATATCGTAGGGGTGGTGCTGGCCAGCAACAACTTCGATATCGTTGATATGGGTGTCATGGTACCCACCGAGGATATTCTGGCCAAAGCAAAAGAGGAAAAGGCTGACATTATCGGTCTCTCCGGGCTGATTACCCCGTCACTGGACGAGATGGTGAACGTCGCGAGTGAAATGGAGCGACAGGGGTTTGATCTCCCGCTGATGATCGGCGGCGCCACCACGAGCAAGATCCATACGGCGGTGAAGATCGCCCCCGCGTACCATGCGCCGGTAGTTCATGTGAAAGATGCATCCTTGGCGGTGGGCTATGTCAACAAGTTGCTCAATCCCACGAGTCGGGCAACGTTTGCGGAGGAGCTCACGGCGGAGCACGAAAAAACCCGGCGTAAGCGACTCCAGGAGGTGCAGGATCGCGAGTATCTGTCGATCGCCGACGCCCGGGCCAAACGGTTTCGCCCCGATTTTAGTGTGGCACCGCCCAAACCCAAGATCCTCGGCGTAAAACATTTCACCAATTATCCGATTGAGGTCCTGGCCCAATACATCGACTGGACGTTCTTTTTCGTCGCGTGGCAGATGCACGGCAAATACCCGGCTATCTTTGATGATCCCGCAGTTGGTGAAGAAGCGCGCAAGCTCTACGATGATGCGCAGGCGATGCTGAAGGACATCATCGCCAAGCGGGCGCTGGAGGCGCGGGCGGCAATCTTTTTGTATCCTGCCGCCAGGACTCCGGACGACACGATCGAGATCTATGCCGATGAATCCCGCGACCGTCTGGTGGGAGCCTGGCCCACGCTACGCCAGCAGAAGAAGAAGGAAAAGGTAGACTACTATCTCTCGCTGTCCGACTTTGTGGCCGAGAAAGACTCGGGCATTGAGGATTACATCGGGGGATTTGTGACAAACGCCGGGTTTGGTTTGGAACAATACGTCCAGCAGTTCAAAGATGCCGGTGACGATTACAGCGAGATCCTCGCCAAGATCCTGGCGGATCGGCTGGCCGAGGCGTTTGCCGAACGTCTCCACGAAGAGGTGCGTACTACCTGGTGGGGGTACGCGGAAGACGAGGCGCGAGAACCGTTGAGCAAACCGGACCTCTTTGCTATACGCTACCAGGGAATCAGACCGGCCCCCGGCTACCCGCCGTGTCCCGATCACAACGACAAAGTTCAGCTCTTTGAAATGTTGGAGGCGGACAAATTGGATATGCGCCTGACTGAGAGCTTTATGATGCTCCCCGCCGCCGCCACCAGCGGATTCTACTTTTCTCACCCGGAGAGTCAGTACTTTGGGGTGGGCAAGCTCCAGAAAGACCAGATCGCCGATTGGGCGGCCAGAAAGGGCGTGTCGTTACAACAGGCGGAGAGTTGGTTGCAACCGGTGCTGGCGTACGAGCCGGAACCGGTGTACGAAGCGGAGCGTGCCGGCACGTGACCGGTGTCACGTCCGCCGGGGATGAGCGTGCGTCCGGTTCGATCCGGGCAACCCTCGGCGAGGGAACCGTTCGCATCATCGGATGGGATGCTGCGGTAGATCCTCGTAACACGGCACTGTCATTGGTGCGCTATGACGCGCCCGGTGAGTTGAACCACTCGAGCCGCGAGGGGAGGCGGACCGCGGTCGTTGAGGCGCACGTGGCCCCCCAGAACAACGAAGAGTTAGTCGGTACCGTGGTGGGCTGGCTTGGCGGCGAGGTACCAACGCTCCTGTGCGTCGATGCCCCGCTGGGCTGGCCGCACCGGATGCCGGTAATGCTGGCCGATCATCTGGCCGGTGATGGTATATCGGTTACTGCGGACGAGTTATTCCGGCGGATTACCGACATCGATGTTCGCCGGCGGGTGGGAAAAACTCCGCTCGATGTGGGTGCGGACCGCATTGCTCGAACAGCACTGGCGACCCTCAATGCACTGGACTCAATTCGAGCTCAGGGGGAGCGGCGGATCGACGCGGTGACCGATATCCGCGATCCCCGCCGGGACGCCCAGACGGTGTTACTGCTGGAAAGCTATCCCGCAGGGTGGTTTGCTTCCGAGGGCGTAGCGACGCGGGGATATCGCCCACCGGCGGCTAAGGATCAGCGAAGAGACCTCTTGTCCCTGGTGGAGGACCGGTTGGCCGTCTCGGGCATCACATTAACGGTGAGACCGGAACGGTCAGTTCTGCTTCGGCGAGCGGATGATTTGGATGCGTTCGTGTGCACGCTCAACGGTATCGATTACCTGCTCGGACGTTGCCCGGCGCCCGGCGCCGCGGCTCGAGAGGTCGCACGCCGGGAGGGGTGGATTTGGTGCAAAGATCGGATCTGAAGGCCTCTTCTGAGCGTCCACGGGCGCTCCCGGGTAGGAGTTACCGCTCCCGGTCCATGCGATGTTTGATGTCCCAGTATAGGTCTATGAGTGGCAACGGTTCACAGTACGTCCGGCGACAGGGAGGATCGGCAGTAATGCCATCGTTGAGGTTTTCTGCTCCTATGTCTTCAATTATGTCCTGAAAGTTGGACTCAGAGGGTTCCCGTACCGCTCGAAACCAGGTTTTGAAGGAGGATACGGAACGGGCCCGGGCCGCTTCGAAGAGCGCCGGGATATCGGCCGTTGCATGACGCTGGGGGTCACACGGATGGCTCCAGGGACGGTGCTGGAGGTTGAGGGCATCAACCGTAATGGTCTCTTCCGGGGGATGTACAATGGAGAGCCATCGGCTTGAGAGCTCTCCCCGCCGTTCTCGCGCGCGGGCACGGACATAATAGGATGAATCCGGAGCCTCTGTGAACTTGTAGAACGCCAGGCTATCGTGGAGCGCGTTGAGTAATCGTCGCGGGAGCTGACTGTCACCGGCGGCACTCACCAGGGCGGCTTGGAGTGCGCTCACCAGGTACCCCCGCATTCGGAAGAAGTCTGAGGCACGCCGAGGAAGACGTCCTGCAAAGCCAAACTCCCTCACCGACTGGTCGCGCAATTCTCGGAGCAATTGTACGTCGATGAGCCGCTCCAAGAAGGCATGCATCGCCGGTCGATCAGGATGGGTATCCGGGACACCGCGCCACCCGGCGGACCAATTGATGTAGGGGTGAGCCATACGATCAAACCAGACGTGTGTAATATATCCGAGGGCGTACGCGGTAAGATCATCTCGGCATTGCGCGGTGGCGGAACTCTCCGCCAATGATCGCAGAAGGGGAGCGTTGCCCTTCCGATGCAGCAACGCGCCGTACCGATAGCCTCGCGGCGTCCGACGGTGGTTGTGAAGAAAGAAATCTGGTCCCTGCGCTCCCGCGACGAGAATTGCGCGAACCCGCGCATCCCAGACGATTGGAGGGCTATCAACATCACGGAAAACCTGTTCCGCCAGCAGGGCGTGACTAATGTGACTGGGCATCCAAAGCGACCGGGTCCAACGAGTCCGCGTGGTCGGTCAGCGTTTCTTCGACATGCTGCAGGTAGCGCTGAGCCGCAGGGGCAGAGAGGGCACCAGTGAGAAAATCGCATTCAAACGACTCGCCGGGGGGGAGCTCTTTCACGTTGCCTTTCGCCTTTTCCGCCGTATAACCGTCAGGCTCAGCGGTAGCGGGCAACACCAGTCCCAGTCCAGCTTGGTTCGGAGTCCGGCAGATCCAGCGTACTGCGTGGTCGAGTTCCGCAGGACGATAACTGATAAAGTCGCCTTCGCCGGTTGGAAGAAGCTGTAAGCTGTGGGCATATCCGGAGGAGTCGGCCGTCATATCCACAAACAGTACCGCTTCCGGATCAAACGGTAAGTCCGGAGAGAGCACGTTGTGCTTGGCGGGGTGTTTGGCAAGATCGGTAAGAAAATCTCGATACGCCTGGGTCACGTTCAAGTGCGAGGGGATATTGTCCCGGACTCGAACATGATCGGTGTCGCAGGGGGCCGTATAGATCAGCCGGGCATCGTCAATTGGCCGGAAATTGACGTGGCACAGGTACATGTATTCCATTGCGGTCTTGTTCAGGTTGGTTGCGCGAAATCGCACCCGTATCGCCCCCGACCGCTGATACATACGAACTTCCGGGACAGCTCGGTAATGGGCCCCAAACGCGTGGGCATACTCCACACTCCCAGTGACGCCGACGTAGGTTCCGTATTCATCTTCTCCGCCGGTAATCGCCGCCTCATCATAGGGAATATTGGGCAACTCGCCGTGCAACGGATGGGTATCCGTCGGGCCGGGCCCGCCGGTGGCAGTAAACCCACAGTGGAGCAAGAACCCGCCGTAGGTGCGCAGAAAGGGCACATCTCCCTTCGGTTCGGCGAACATGGAGTGCATTGTCTGGCGACGGCCGAACATCTGGAGGTCCCAGATCTGTTGTCCTTGAAACGGAAGTACCGTCATTTCACCGGCGCTGTTGGTAAGCCGCAGCGCCTCCACACCGGTCGAATATCGGAACGCACTGATCTCGAAATCATCGTACTGGAGGATGATTCGCTCGTGGGGGTGAAATTGATCTCGATAGACTGGAAGATGCACCATTGGTGTATTATAGCAGCGGCGTCGGACGTTGCGGTAGTCCGAATCTTGTCGTATCATCCTGTCCATGATCGTACACACCGGAGAAGCACTCATCGATTTTATTCCCACAACCACTTCCGATGGAAGTGAAGCCTTTCGACCTTCCCCCGGCGGTTCTCCGTACAATTCGTCCATTGCTGCTGCCCGACTCGGCGTTCCTGCAGCGTTTTTGGGGAAACTTTCCCGCGATTTTTTCGGGGATCAGCTGCTTGCACGGCTTACGGACAACGGTGTGGACACGAAGATGGTTCGCCGCTCGGATGATCCTTCAACGCTGGCGTTCGTGAAGAAGAATGAGGCGGGGGAGGCGCGGTATGCGTTTTTTGCAGATGGTGCCGCCGATCGGAACTTCGCACCGGAGGATGTCCCCGCGCTGGACGACACCGTTCAGGCGATTGTGTTTGGATCGATCTCCGTAATAGCCGATCCGGTCGGTTCGACGGTCCTCGATCTGGTAGAACGGGAATCGACGCGGCGGGTGGTCTCCTTCGACCCAAACATTCGCGACGTCCTCGTATCCGACGGTACCGACTACCGCAATCGAGTCGCTCGCGGTATTGCTGCATCCGCAGTCGTTAAGGTGAGCGATGAAGATCTGGAATGGATTACCGGTAGCGCAGACCTGGAGGTTGGCGCAGCCGCTCTGCGGGACCAGGGGCCGCAATTGGTAGTTGTCACCGCCGGCGCTGATGGAGCCCTGGCAGTCTCCGCAGACGGTGTAGTTCGCGTGAATGCCGTTCCCACCACCGTCTCTGATACCATTGGCGCCGGTGACTCGTTTCACGCGGCTCTCTTGAGCTGGCTGTATCGGGCGAACCGCCTCTCCCATGCAGGAATCCAATCGCTCAATAAGGATGAGGTGCGAACCATGCTGCGGTTTGCGGCCGGCGTTGCTGCGCGCACCTGCTCCCGCCCCGGGGCGGATCCTCCCTGGTTAGCCGAGTTGGATACGTAGCAGGCGCTGCTGCGATCTATTGATGGAGGGACGGAGCAGGGGTGTCGTCCGGCGGTTCGGTGCCGTCCCGGATGCTTGCGAGAATGCCCTCGGTCAGGGGAACCTGATTCTCATAGATATCCCACTTCTGGGAAAACAGATATCCAAACATAGAGACCCACAAAAACGGTGCAAGCAGTGAGAAGGTTCGCGTCATTTCCGCAACGATGATGACCGTGGAGAGCGGTGCGTTTGCCGCTCCTGAGAAGAATCCCACCATGCCGAGTAAGACAAAGACCACGATCGGAATTCCCGAGGTGGGAATGAGAAGATTGTGCACCATCCCAAAGGCACCTCCCAGAGCGGCTCCCGCAAACAGCGAAGGTCCAAACACGCCCCCGGAGCCACCGGACCCGATCGAAAGGCCGGTAGCTACCATCTTGAGCAGGCCGATTGCCAAGAGTACCAGAAGGGGGAGTCCACCGGAGATGATTAACTGAAGATTATAGGAGCCCTCACCGAGTACCTGCGGAACCGCCATGGCGATCGAGCCGGTCAACAGGCCCCCGATTGCTGGTTTCAGGTATGGCGGAAGGGATACTGAGGCAAACACATCTCGAATTCCGTAGAAAACGCGGACAAACAGAATGGCACACCCGGCGGAAACGATCCCCAGAACGGTGAATGACACCAAGTCAAAAATGGAGAAGAAGTAGTTGAAATCAGGCACCGTGAAGACCGGAGAGACGCCGAAATATCGAGTATAGACGCCGTACGAGGCCGCCGATGCGATGACCGCCGGAATGAGAACTCTTCCCTCGTAGCGGAGCCGAGAGTAGAGAATCTCGGTGGCGAAAACGGGCGCAGCAAGCGGAGCGCGAAAGACCGCTGCAATCCCCGCGGCCATCCCGGCGAGCATGATCTCATGCCGATACGAGTGAAGATACGAGAACCTTCCGGCAGCATATGACGCCAGTCCCGCGCCGATTTGCGCAATGGGCCCCTCTTTTCCTCCGGAACCACCGCTTCCCAACGTAATCGCTGAGGCGATCATCTTCACGAAGCTCACGCGTAATGGTGTGCTCTGCCGTTTGTCATGGTACGCCAGAATCACCTCGTCGGTACCATGCCCCGCCGCCTCGGGCGCGAATCGATGCACAAGGAGGCCGGTGACGAGCCCCCCGACTCCGGCAACTACCGGAAATAGCCACCATCTCACCACTGCGGGCTTTAGCCATGGAAGCTGGATCCGACGCGCGCCAATTACGATTCGAGTATCACCATATCCGGTGATCCCTTCGAGCAGAAACACATTAAACAGTGACATCAACTGCTGGAACACCACCGCAATTATTCCGATAGCGAGGCCGATTACCGCGTAGGTTGCAAGCAGGGAGATTGTCTTCGTGTAGTCTACGCGCCA
>JBMCMH010000082.1:0-12242 GCA_048614515.1 Alkalispirochaeta sp.
GGGAAATCAGTTCATCGAGGCGGTGTTTGCCCACCTTCCGGTCGTTCTGTTCGAGTATCCCGTGTGGAAGAGTGATCTGGCTCAAATCGGATTCGATGTGGCGTCATTGGGAGACCGAATCACCGGTCACGATGACCTTGGCCTCGTGGAGGTGGCGGAGGAGCAGCTCGAACGCGCCGTGGAGCAGACGGTGTCGTATCTCACAGACGGGGATCGTCGGAAGCGGGCGGTTGAACGCAACTACGCCCTTGCGGAGAAATACTTCTCCTACGACGCGCTCGAGTCCTACGTCATGCCGCTCGTAGAACGAGCCCTGGGTACGCGGGGGGTATAGCGCTATTTGTGAGCTCTTCGTACTCGGTGATAGCGTTTCCATCGGCTATGGCCCATGGCTCGAACGCCTGCTTGTACCGCCCTTTCGCGTGCGGCGGTATCACCACGATGGAGCGCGGTATGATCGCATAGCACGCCGCAATGGAGTGAGGCGATGCGCCGGCCACTGGTGACGAGGGAGCTGACCGCCGACGATTTCGAACCGTTTGGGATCGCCGTTGAAAGCGCAGAGGATGGATTCGCGCCGGTGCTTGTGCAACCGGACGCAGCGGGGTGGCAAGTCGCAATCAATCGTGTGACCACCACACACCTCGAATCACTCCACTACCATCCGGAGACCTGGGAGTGTTTCTCGCCGCTTGACGGAAGCCTCGCGATTGCGGTGGCCGCTGCGGGGATAGACCTATCGTCGGACGCGCGGATAGCGGCCAAACACATTGCCGTTTTTCGCCTGACCACGCCCGTATGTGTGGCACCGCACACCTGGCATTCACTCGTCCGGATCATCCCGGAGAAAAACGGATCCCAGAGAGAACTGGGGTCCGCTGTGTTCGTCTGCGAAAACGCCAATGTTCGCGGTGTAACCAGGTATCTCAATGACCACTTGATCGTCGAGAATGCACAAGGACCCGGAGGAGCATCATGACCGAGTTACGTACGCGTGTACTTATCGTGGGAGGCAGCCTTGGGGCGGTGGCGGCTGCGCTCAGTTGTGGCCGCCTTGGTGTGCCGGCGCTGATCGTATCCGAACAGCAGTGGCTGGGCGGGCAATTAACCTCACAGGGGGTGCCTCCCGACGAGCATCCGTGGATCGAGAGCACCGGTGCCACAACGACGTACCGGGAACTTCGCCACCGCATCCGTGAAGCCTATCGACGCATGGGCGTCCTGACGGATTCAGCCCGAATGGATCCGGCACTCAATCCAGGAGGTGGACATGTTTCACCGGTCACGCATGATCCACGGATCGCGGTGGCGGTCATCGAAGAGATGCTGCTGCCGTATCGCATGTCCGGTATGGTGGAGGTGCGAAGAGGCGTGGAGCCGGTGGCGGTTGCCACCGATCATGATCGCATCACGGCAGTTGAGTTCGGGGCTTTTACGGTCACTGCCGACTTCGTTTTAGATGCCACCGAAACGGGCGCGCTTCTACCCCTTGCCGGCGTGGAGTACCGGATCGGGGCAGAATCCCAGGACGAGTTCGCGGAACCCCATGCACCGGCCGAGGCGCAGCCGGAGAACCAGCAGCCGATCAGTTGGTGTTGCGCCCTTCGGTATCGGGAGAATGGCGATGCCGAACCGGTTCTACGACCGGATGAATACGAGTACTGGAGGACCCAGGCGGCAGCCCACTGGCCGGGGGCACAACTATCGTTTGACGTGATTGATCCGTTTACCATGAAGGCCCGGACGAGCAGACTCTTCGGTATCGATGGCGATCCGATGTCCCGGGACGGGGGATTGTGGGTCTACCGGCGGATCGCTACTCCGCGAAACCTCACCGGCACGCTTGCTGATATCGATATGACGATCCTCAACTGGCCGATGATCGACTACTGGGAAGCCCCGATCGTGGACAATCCAAACGGCTCCGCGGCTCTGGCCCACGCTCGGAGCCTCACCCGCAGTTTCGTGTACTGGCTGCAGACTGAAGCTCCGCGGCCCGATGGGGGCGCGGGATATCCCGAGGTTGAATTGGCCGCGGATGTGTTTGAAACCGGCCACGGTCTGGCCCGAGACGCATATTACCGGGAGTCACGACGAATCGTCGCGCTCACCACGATCACGGAAAACGATATTGCCACCGGCGTTCGTGGAGGGCCCGATGGGCCGGGGCGTGCGCGCCAGTTCGACGACTCGGTAGGACTGGCCAGTTACCGGATTGACCTACACCCCAGTACCGGTGGGGACTCCTATATCGACATCGAGTCCTACCCCGCGCAGATACCGCTGGGAGCGCTCATTCCGCAGCGAGTGACCAACCTGCTGGCGGCCTCCAAGAACATCGGTACTACCCATCTCTCCAATGGGATGTACCGTGTGCACCCGGCGGAGTGGAACGTCGGAGAAGCCGCCGGGGCGCTTGCCTCCTGGTGCGCGCTCCACGATCGTAAACCGGTCGAGATCGCGGAAAACCGAGAGCTAACCGCGGAGTTTCAGCTCCTGCTGCACGACCGCCTCGGATTCGAGCTGGAGTGGCCATCGTATATCCGGACCATTGCGCGATACGTTCCGCAGCTCCAGTGGACGATTCGTGAGAAGCGCAGCGGATGGCATACCGGCTGACCCTGGAGGAATCGATGAAATCTCAATCGCACGTAACAGGCACTACCAATATCATCTGGATCTTCGGTGATCAGCATCGGGCTCAAGCGCTGAGTTGTAATGGAGACGACTTTGATCTGGGAGAAATCTGACTCTGGGAACGTGCAGCCGGAAGACGCGACGGTGGATCTCATCGTATACGGAGCTACACCTGGTGGCGTCTGTGCTGCATGCGTAGCCGCTGAAGAGGGGCTTACCGTACGCGTCATCGATTCCAGTCCCGTGGTAGGCGGGCATTGGACCAACGGCATCTGCACCACCGAGTGCGAACATATGCTCCCGATTACCTTCGGTGGGTGGATGATGAAGCTACTCCGGCGTTTCGGCGCCTGGTATGGTATCGACGCGCCCCTTCATCGGTGGGAGCCCCACGTCGCGCAACGCATCATGGAAGATATTCTGGCGGAGCACGCCATCGCGGTAGAACTCAACGCGCGAATCCTCCGCGTCCGGATGGGCGAGTCGCGCCGGGGACGAGTCATCGACGCGATCGAGCTGTCGACCGGTGCCGTGTATGGAGCGCATGAATACATAGACTGTTCATATGAGGGAGACCTGATGGCTGCCGCCGGGGTGTCCTATCGCGTCGGGCGCGAAAGTCGGGACGAGTACGGTGAATCCCTCGCCGGCATCCGCTTCATTGATTCCCTCGATGAGGTCCGAAACACCAAAGGTCACGCTATGCTCATCGACGAAATCTGGGAAGTTGACCTGTCCAAACCGGGAGGGGGACTCATTGAGGGCGTGGAAGCGGTTGATCCCGGGTCACTCCAGACCGGCGCCGCGCACCATCTCACCATGAATTACCATTTTAGAGCGACGGTTTCCTCGGATTCGAATCGTGTCCCGTTTCCCCGTCCCGACGGATACCGAGAGGAACGCTTTGAAATGCTGAAACGCTATATCGCATCACGCGATGATATCGGGTTCTGGGATATTGTCGGCGCTTTGAAGCATCCATCGGGTCACTATATGCCGGGCGAGGATAACATCCCGGGATATACCGGCGTAGAGCCGGGAACCAAATGGGAAATCAACAACAAGCAGGCGTCAGTTCTCTCACTTGGTCACCTGGGAGGACAGGCAGGATTTCCCGACGGGTCCTGGGACGACCGGGAAGCGATCATCACTGATCATTACGAGCACAACGCCGGTCTGTTACATTTCCTCGAACATAGCACGGAGATACCGCGTCGCATTCGCGACGAGGCCCACCGGTGGGGATTGGCTGCTGACGAGTACACCACCAACGGCAATTGGCCGTGGCGTCCCTACATTCGGGAGACACGGCGTATGGTGGGGCAACATGTCATGACGCAGCACGATGTACTCCACCAGCGCGAGAAACCCGACAATATTCTCTGGAACTCCCATTGGATCGACAGCCATCACGTCCGACGCGTGGCCCTGGATGATCACCACTTTCGCAATGAGGGTCGCATCTGGAAAGAATTGGTCCAGCCGTACGCCGTGCCGTACCGGGCGCTCCTTCCCCGTCGCGAGGAGGTAGCGAACCTGTTGGTTCCCGGCTGCCTGTCTGCAACGCATGTGGCATTTTCTTCGGTGCGACTTGAAAGTACGTGGATAGGGCTCGGAGAAGCGGCGGCGTGCGCGGCGGCCCAAGCGCAGAGCCGGGACCTCGGTGTAGCTGAGATCAGTGTGGCAGACCTTCAGCGTCGGTTGCGACGCCGGGGTATCACGCTGTGACCGATGCGTGGCGATGGACCGATGAAGGATACGTAGAAGTCAGGGACCCTCGCATCGGCGGAGCGTGGTGGAACTACCTATTCAACGATCACACGTACATCCGTGTAGATGGCTTTGGAAACGGGGTGAGTTTTGCCCGGGAGCCGCGGATTCAACAGTGGGGTAGGGGCCGGAGAGAGCTCTGGGTTCGCTTTGGTGATGATGGCGCCACCTGGTGTCCCACCGGCTCGCCGATCCCGAAGCCGGGTGCCCAGTGGCGTGCCATTCACGCGCCGTGTTGGACGCGAATCGAAGCGCAGTGGCGCGATCTTGTCGTCTACTGGCAGGCGATGGTACCCCGCGTTGGACAGCGGGAGGTATGGACGGTTGGCCTCATCAACCGCGGACGGTGCGCTCAACTGGTCAGCGTGACGACCGCCCTTTTTCAGCCTGAGGCGGGGGTTATGGGGTCCCAGGGATATTGGGATGCCGATCGCGGATTGCTCCTGCGCCACGATTTTCCTCACCACGCGGCATGGGCGGACTACTACGATTTGGCCGATCAGGCCAACTGGCTGTTCGTCGCCCCGTCGAGCGTGCCGCATCGCTGGGCTGCGTGCGACCGGGACTTCCTGGGAACCAACCCTCCCGGTGCCGTGCCGGCGGGTGTGACTGACGGACTACCCTCACGTCCGGCGGCTCTTGAACCCTCCTGCGCTGCGCTTCAATATGACGTTGAACTCGCCGTGGGTGAGACGTGGGAGCTCTCTCTGATAGCCGGTGCAGTGACAAACCCCGACAACGCCCCGGTAGCCGATCTCCTCGGCGCGGGCGCCATTGAGCAGGAGATAGAAGCCCTCGAGGGCGCATGGCGCGGCGAGGAGCGCCGTCTACTCATCAGCACACCAGATCCCGATCTGGATCGGTTTGTGAATCGGTGGTGGAAAAAAGAACTGCTGTGGGAGACCCGGTTGTGGCGAAACGGCATCAGCACTCCCTGGCGCAATGAGCTCCAGGATGCGATGGGGTATGCTACCTTCAACCCCGAGGCAGCGCGGCACTACTTGCGGACAGTCACCGCCGCCCAGACGCGCGACGGACATCTACAGGTATGGAATACACGAGCAGGGGAGAAGCCCAACCATCCCCTGGTCAATTTTCGTCACAACGACGGCGGCATCTGGTTGATCATCTGCTGGTGCGTCAGTGTGCACCAAGCGGGCGATATCACGTGGCTTTCGGAACACATGCCCTTTGCCGACGGTGACACCGCGCCCCTGATAGAACACCTACGTCGTGCGCTTGAGGAGCGCTTTGCCGACCGCGGTGAGCACGGCCTGCTCCGTATGCATGACGGCGACTGGACCGACCCGATGAACGGGCCGGGAAGACGGGGCACCGGTGGCAGTGGATGGGCCACGATGGCACTGGCCTACGCAGCTCAACTGCTGGCGCCTCTGGCAGAGGCCTACGGTAACGACCCTCTGGCGAAGCGCTGTTCAGACATAGCGGATGAATTGAACGCGACAACGCGTGACCAACTGTGGGCGGGTGACCGATTCGCCTACGGAATTGATGATGACGGCCGGCGTTTCGGTGATGCTACGGATCGCCGGGTATGGCTCAATCCGCAGTCATGGGGGATCCTCAGCGGCAGCGCAGCCTTGGAGCAGGCGCATGCGTGCGCTACCGCCGTCGACGCGCATCTATCCACCCGCTGCGGCCCACGAATTCTATCCCCACCGTTCCACGGTTGGGACCCGCAAGTGGGGAGACTCAGCCTGAAGGTTCCTGGTGGCACCGAGAACGGGAGCATCTACTGCCACGCTGCCGCGTTCTGGGCGGCGGCGCAAGCGGTGATGGGAAACGTGGATGGAGCATATGACACTTTGCGCCGGGTACTCCCCACCAATCCGGATAACCCGGTTGAACACAGTGGTCAGCCGCCCTTCTGGCAACACAACGCGTGGTTTGGTGATCAGGATCATCCGAGTTTCGGCCGCAGTAGCGGCACCCTCGGTACCGGTACCGTCGCATGGGGCATGCTGGTGGCCGTGGAGCACATTCTCGGCGTTCGAGCCACCGTGTCGGGGCTTGTATTGACACCGAACCTGCCGCGATCGTGGACCCACGTTCAGATTGAGCGAATGGTGCGGGGCTGTCGGTATCATGTTGAAATCCGCGTTGACCTGCCGCCGGAGAGCCCTGCGAAGGTGGTGGTGGATGGAGAACTCCTGCCTCCCGACAGGGATAATCCCATTCGCGTGCCGTGGCGAGACTCTGACAGCTGCAACATCCTGCTACAGCTACCTCGGGAGTGGGAACGCTGACGATCACCTAAGGCACAATTCGTACGCTCCTGGCTCACTCAACAAGAACGAGCCGTCGTTCTGTCTGATGTTTTGGATCTGCACAGCTTGGGAATCACCAACCGCGTTGACAAGGGAAGTGTCTACTCGACTCCAGTTCAGCCTGAAGACGGACCAAGAAGTGGAAATCATTGACATCGTGAAGTATCTTGCCGACATGCGTTTTTTTACTCTCATAATAATCGTATCAGGTCTTTTATTGGTTCTCAGCTCGTGTGATGATCTGCTTGGTGGTGATGATACGGATGGTGCTGACACGCTGAGTGATCCTCTACCGGCGAAGACGGAAGTTACCGATTCGGACGGATCTGCATATGAAGTTGGGTACGATCAGGTCTCCGGCAACGACCAGGATCCGTTTGTGCGGAAGACTGACGCTTCTGGTAATGAGGTCTGGCGTATCAGACACGACCAAACCCCCGTTGATGCACGGGCGGTTCTCATTACCCTCGACGACGAAGACCGACCGTATGTGGTGTTCACAACAGACGGTGGGAGTAATGACAGTGATCGCTTTCAGCTCAACCATGTGACCGATGGGGCGTTCAGCGATGCTCCCTTCGCGAGTTACGGCGCCGGTGGGGGAGCCAAAGTCACGGTCATAGCACGGTTGGACCCGGACACCGGCAGAATCGAGCGGGGCACATTTTTGGTGGCTCGCAAGACCTCCGACAACACGGCCAACTCCATGGACCCGGAGGGGCTGGAGGTGTCCGGCGATCAGGTGGTGCTCGATGTGAATTCTTTCGCGTGGCCACCGGGGGAGGGAGCTACTCAGAGCAACTGGAATTACTACACCACCAGCGGTTCCACTCCGCTGGCACTTCGCTATACTTTCCCGGCAGACCTGACCGAAATCAGCGGGGTTGCCTCCCGTGAGGAGTGACGGATTTGCTCGGATATACCATGCAGTGGAGGACCAAATAGAATGCAACGAATCGAAGTAAAGCCCAAACGGGACGACATGTTGGTCGGCACCCTGGAGACGAAAAGTCCGCTCTTTCAAGCGTTTCCGGTGGGGTCGATCGTGGTACTCAAGCCCAACGGGAAGAACGCGCGGTCGGACATGCAATTGGGAACGTTACGACAGGAATGGGCCACCCACACCGGCGTTTCCCCGGATAGCTATAAGGGGAAACCGACGGAAACGGTCACCGTGGAGGCCAATCCGCTGGGAAACATCGGAAAGCTGCGCGATACGATGGCCCGGGCCCTCGGATTACCGACGGCTGCGCTGGAACTCCGCATGCCGGACGGCACCGCCGCCAATACCAACGGAAAGGTGGCCCGATTCCTGGAGAGCTGGGGCGTGGAGTGACCGCACCGGCCCAGCGCGGGTTCCTTTCGGTGGAAACAACAGGCTTCTGTATACTGGGATGACTACCGCATCCGCCGGGCGAAGGCGTCCATGAGCTCGTTGACTACCCGATCCTGATCCTCTTCCGACCCATGGCGCAGATCTTCAACCACGCACGATTCGATGTGGCGGCGGAGCACGTTTTCACTCACCTTGGCCAGGGCCGCGCGGACGGCGGAGATCTGGTCCACGATGTCCATGCAGTAGCGCTCGTCGAGGATCATCTTCTCGATGCCGCGGACCTGGCCCTCGATACTCTTCATCCGTTGGAGCGCGGCGGTGTTGACGCCGTGCGGTCCCAGGGCGGGGCGGCCGGCATCTGTCGTGGTTTCGGTGGCCGTGTTGGCGGGACCAGTTCCTACCGTATCAATTGCATCTGCCATGGCTCCATGTTACGGCATCTCCCTACCCACCGCAACACCCCACCCCCGGGGGGTCACCAGATGGTCCGCTGACAGTCGTTGCGCAGTCCCGCGGGGCCGGAGGGCGCGTGGGAAGATTGTCTCCGAACCAAATATGCGATACTTTGAACCATGGGAGCAAACCATGAGTTCAATAACGATTCACGATATTGATGACGAGCTCAATGAGCGCCTCACCCGCGAGGCGCGGCGGCGGCACACCAGCAAGAACGCGCTCATTAAGCGTATGCTGGCCCAAGAGATGGGGCTTCCGGTGGACGGCGCGTACGCCGACGATTACCGGGAGTTTGTCGGGCTGTGGAGTAGCGAGGAGCACGCGGAGTTTTCCCAGGTTCAGCGGGAAAACCGCACGATCGATCCCGCGGACTGGACGTAAATGAGCCGCGTGTGTATCGATACCAACGCCTACACCGCGCTTATGGCCGGAGACCACCGGATCGCTGACCTTCTCTCCTCCAGCGAGGCGGTGATCCTTCCCACGGTGGTGATCGGGGAGTTGCTTGACGGGTTCCTCAACGGTACTCGCAATCAGGAAAACCGTCGGATTCTGAGCCGCTTTCAGGCCCGTCCGAGAACGGTGACCGTCCCCCTTACCCAAGCAACGGCAGAGTGGTTTGCCGAGATCAAACGTGGCCTCCGGCTTCGGGGGCGACCGATTCCGATCAACGACGTGTGGATCGCCGCCTCGTGTATGGAACATGGTGCCATACTCCTGACGTTGGACTCCCATTTCGAAGCGGTAGACGGGTTGCGCCGCTATCCGCTGCCCAACGAGACCTGAGCCCCATCGTATTCTCAACACGTGGCAACACCCCACCCCCGGGGGGTCCTTGACAAACGGAGCGTGCAACAGCATTCTATATACGACATGGGACAGAATCTTCAGTTACATATCGAAGGCATGACCTGCACCTCCTGCGCCTCGGCGGTGGAGAAGGCGCTCAACTCAGTGCCGCAGGTAAAAGTGGCCCAGGTGAACTTTGCCGGCCACAAGGCGTTGTTGGAGCTGGACGACGGTGCCGATTCCAGCGCCACCTCCGCCGACAGCGACCACCTCCAACAGACGCTGCGCAAAGCCGTCCACGACGCCGGCTACTCCGTGGTGGACCCCGCCGAGCGCCGCGCCGAGGCGGACAAACACCTCCGAAAGGAGCGTAATCGCCTCATCTGGTCCTGGGTAGTGACCCTTCCACTCACCATACAGATGCTCCTGCACATGGTGTGGGATATTCACATTATACCGATGGCCGTCTCCGCCTGGACCACGCCGATCCTTGCGGGTGTCGTCATTTTCGGCATCGGCTGGCCGGTAATCCGCAGCACGATCAACTCCTTCCGCAAACTGGCGTTTACCATGGACTCCCTCATCGGCATCGGCGCCGCCGCCGCCTTTTCCACCGGGATCCTGCGCCTGGCGGGGGTGGCGATCGACGACTTTACCGCGATCGGCGCGATGATCGTGGCAATTAACTACATCGGCAACTACATCAAGGTAAAGGCCACCGGCCGCGCCAGCTCCGCGATCCAGCAGCTCCTGGAAATGGGCGCCAAGCAGGCCACCCGCCTCACCCCCGAGGGCAGCGAGGAACTCATCGACGTGGCCGAGCTCCAGGTGGGCGACACCGTGCGCGTGCGTCCCGGCGAGAAAGTCCCCGCCGACGGCGTGATCACCCGCGGCAGCACCAGCATCGACGAGTCGATCGTGAGCGGTGAGTCCGTACCGGTGGACAAAGAGCAGGGCAGCGCCGTCGTCGGTGCCACCATTAACCAGATGGGCACGATCGAGGTGCGCATCGAGCGCACCGGCGAGGACACCTTCCTCTCCCAAATCGTGGAGCTCGTGGAAGAGGCGCAGTCCTCCCGCGTCCCCGTGCAGGAGCTCGCCGACCGCGTCACCGCGATTTTCGTGCCGGCAATTCTCGTGCTGTCTCTGCTGACCTTCGGGGGCTGGATGGCGCTCACCGCCGCCGGCATCGTGGGCTCGGGGGGAATGAACGTTTCCGCCGCCCTCTCCGCCGCGATCGCCACATTGGTGATCGCCTGTCCCTGCGCGCTGGGGTTGGCCACTCCCACCGCCCTCATGGTGGGTATGGGCTACGGCGCCGAGCGGGGCATCCTCGTGCGCAACGGCGAGGCGATTCAGACCGCCCGTGGGCTGGACACCGTCGTCTTTGACAAGACCGGCACCCTCACCGTGGGCCGCCCCGAGGTGCGCCGGTCCGAGCACTACACCCCCGGTCCCGCCGACGTCGCCCCCGGGCAGAAGAGCGCGCCGCTCCCCGACCCGCGGCTGCTGACGCTCACCGTGGAGCAGCAGAGCGAGCATCCCCTGGCGCGGGCGATCCGCAGCCACCTCGAGGCGGAAACGGCCGACGGCGGCGGTGCGGGCGCCGCAGAACCCTCGGGTTCGACCTTGGAAATCGATAATGTGGAAGCGGTACCGGGGCACGGAATCCGATCGACAATATCGAACCATCCGGTTCTGGTGGGCAGTATTCGCTGGCTGACTTCGGAGGGAATCGCCCTCGAGGAGGCCCAGCGCGCCACCGCCGAGGAGTGGAAGCGCGACGGCATGACCGTGGTGGGAACCGCCGCCGACGGGCGCCTGGTGGGCATGTACGGTCTGGCGGATGCGATCAAGGAAGACGCCCACGGCGCGATCGCCGGACTGCACCGGCTGGGATTGCGCACGGCGATGCTCACCGGTGACAACGACACCGCCGCCCGGGCGATCGCCGGACGCGCGGGAATAGACGAGGTCTTTGCGGAGCTCTTGCCGGCGCAGAAGATCGAGGCGGTCAAGAAGCTGCAAGGCGAGGGGCGCACCGTGGCGATGGTGGGCGACGGCATTAACGACGCCCCCGCGCTCAAGCAGGCCAACGTGGGGATCGCGATCGGCACCGGCACGGATATTGCGATCGAGTCGGCGGATATTACGCTCATGAGCTCCAGCCTGGCGATGATTCCGCGGGCGGTGGAGATCTCCCGGAGCACCTTCGGCAAGATCAAGACCAATCTGTTCTGGGCGTTTATTTACAACGTGGTGGCGATTCCGCTGGCGGTAATGGGGCTGCTGCATCCCGTGGTGGCGGAGATCGCCATGGCCTTCAGTTCGATCACGGTAGTGAGCAACTCACTACACTTAAAGAGAATTCTCAAGAAAGAGGAGAGGAGACACGATATGGGATTGTTTGGAAAGAGTAACACGGTGGAATACACCGTTCCGGATATCAGTTGTGGTCATTGCGAGGCCAAAGTGACCGCCGCGCTCCAGGGCGTGGACGGCATCAAAAAGGTAAAGGCCTCCGCCAAGAACAAAAACGTGGTGATCGAGTACACCGGCGAGTCCGCCCCCGACCTGGAGACGGTCAATAAGGTGCTGGAACCGGCGGGGTATCCGGCGCAGCAGGGGTAAGTGAGGTAGCGTGCCGGAGTAGATATAACTTGACTATGAAACTTGGTCAGGATACGTATTCCTATGCACACCGTTACCATTCATGAGGCGAAGGCAACCCTGTCGAGACTGATCGAGGAAGCCTTGTCCGGGCAAGAGGTTGTCATCGCCCGACGGAACACGCCGCTCGTGCGGATTGTTCCCTTGGAGCAACCGGCGTCTCACCGCAGGATAGGATCGGCCAAGGGTAAGATCCAGATTTCGTCGGACACGATAGAATAGGACACATGGACAGGAAAACGATACTGATTACCGGCAGCACCGACGGCATCGGCCGCGCCGCGGCGCTTGAGGCG
>JBMCMH010000083.1:0-12117 GCA_048614515.1 Alkalispirochaeta sp.
GATCTGTCACCGCCGGACGACAACGCCCACGCGGATACGTCGGAAGTGCCACGGAGTGACCAGGATTGGTTTGATATTCCCAAGACTGCTCTCGAGTTGGCGGAAGACGACGAGGTGGTCGCCGGCAACGCGCCGATGAGTTCAGATGAAGAAGGTGCAGAAGGTGCAGAAGGCGACCGTGTTGCCCAGGATGAGCCTGCTCCGGTGGGTGAAGTCGCCGAATTAGAAGCAATCGAAGAATCAGGCGACGTTGCCGAACTCGAGCCTCTCGAAGAAGCTGATCTGCTTGAAGAGATCCCCGTGCTTACGCCGATCGATCAAGGTACTGCGGACGAGTCGCACCCTGAGAACCTCGAATCTGAGCATCTTCCGGAGCTGGAGGTAGCGTCCCATGATGTGACGCTCGACGAAGAAATCGAAGATTTGGAGTATGAAGCAACCGGTGATGACGAGTCCGAACCGGTTGAGGTGGAGGCCACGGATCATCAGCCGACGCCATTCTTTAGTGCGTCTTCGTCGTTTGGCTCTACCAACGGACCGGTTCGTTGGCGCCCTGATATTGATCTGCCCAGTCGACCGTCGGTGTATCGGGCGGATGAGATTCGTCCCCAGGCAGTGGCAATTCGAGGGATCGAACATACCGGGACCCATCACGTGATCGACTTGGACGACTTTGTGGCATTTGCGGGCAGGAACCAATCTGTCATAGAGGAGCGAGACGGCCTCATTAGAATCGAGGCTGCGGCCTATTTCGGGGAGTATCGTGATATCGACCAGAGAACTCAGGCGTTGGCGGAGCAGGTAATGACTCGCCACATGTCGCAGGGTATCGATGCGGTCCTCGGGGCATCTTTTGGCGATCTTGACTTTGGGGACATCCTGGGGTCCGACGAACCAAGTTCAATCGACGCGGCCGACACGTCCGATTCGACGTTGCGAGTGGTCTCCGGCGGTTTCGATTTGCCCTACGTTGACGCTGGTGGTGAAACTGGGGTGCGACAGGTGTATCGGCAGTTGGTGAGACTTACGCGTCGGTGGGATGCGCGGGTTGCACTCCTGTTGGAGGAGACCCCGAATCGTGGTTTACGGGGTGGTTTTGGTTTAGGCATGCCGGAACAATGCCGGGAGCCACTTTCGCTTGGAGCGGACAGCGATCTTGCCACAACGATTGTTCCCCACCGTCGAGTTGTATTATTGAAAGAACCTCTCTCAGTATTTCGGGATTTTGTCGGCTCGTGTCAGGCAGATAAGCTGTCTGCTATTAACAGTTGGCTACTGCTACCGCTCAAAGATTCGGATCATCGCAGGTACCTCATGGTCGGGTTCTCGCGAACTTTTGAGGACCTTATGGATCTTGCGGGCAAGTATGAGATTATTCCCCGTGCGGTGTAGCGCGGGGCGGGAGAGCGTCTGACCCATGGGTGAGACAGAACTGTGTTGTCCCAATGAGACACTTAACCGGCAAGTGATTCCGCGTCGGCTACCTCAAACGAATCGTAGACGGCACGGCACTGTTCGAGTTTTCTGATGCTCTCGTGATACAGAGCGCGCTCCCGTGACCACAGGTTTTCCGTTGCCTGCAGTATCTCCTCGGTAAATACCGGGATCTGTATCTGGGAAAACACCTTCTTCGGAACGATCTGAATCCCTCGTCCCCGGGCCATACGTTCAAGAAGAGCCTGTCCCGATCGGCTCTTGAACACGCCGTATAGGGCTCGACTTCTTCGAGCCACGTCCTCCGAGAACCGTACTACATACATATTAGTAGCGGGGATCCAGTTGTCTTCACAGTCGTTTGGCACTACGGTAACGTGACCGATCGATCCCACGGTAATCACCAGCAGGTCATAGGGTTTGAGGGTATAGCGAAGGGATTTTTCGGCCGATTCAGTCAAGCGAATGGCTCGCTCAGGCGTTGGAAGATACCCGGCCTCGGGAAAGTCCTTTATGGAAACCACCCGGAACAAATTGCCGTTGCGGTTGCTTTCAGACTTGAAAAGCGGAGCCCGCAGGATTGACGCCGTCCGGCTCAACGGATGTAAGGGCGTTCCGGAGGGGAGAGAGAGCCCGGAGGAACCTACTTCGTGGTGCTGGTCACGCATCGAATGCAAGATAGTATAGTCAAAGGATGGAGTCAACGTTTTGAGTAGAGATTCTGAAAATACTGAGATCATTTTGTTTACAGATGGGGGCTGTCATGGTAATCCCGGGCCTGGAGCCTGGGCGTGGCGGGCGGTAGGTGCCGACAACGATGTGGTCTCCCGTGGGTCCGGGTATTCCGCGCAGACCACCAACAACCGGATGGAATTGACGGCGGTGATCGAGGCGCTCACGTGGGCGCGGAATCTTACCGCGTCACAGACGATCGTGATACGAACGGACAGCCAGTACGTTCGTCAGGGCATCACCGCATGGATTCACCGATGGAAACAGAACGGATGGGTCACAGCCGGGAAAAAGCCGGTAAAAAATGCAGATCTCTGGCGAACGCTGGATAGCCTAAACGATGCCGTGAAACCGCAGTGGGAGTGGGTGCGCGGTCACGCCGGCGACGAACACAACGAGGCGTGTGACGCGGCGGTGCAGCACGAAATCCGTACCCGTCGATCGTAACTCATCTGCGCCCTGCACAAGCGGCATAGCGGATCAGCCCGTATGTAGATGCAGGAGGATAGATGATATACGGGTTTTCTCCGGTAGGCGCGCTTGGCCTACTGGTTCGTGTAGAGGTTGATATTCGCCGGGGACTGCCGGGAACCGACGTTGTAGGTCTGCCCAGTAGTGAGGTGCGCGAAGCCCGGGACCGAGTGCGGGTAGCGATTCGTAACAGCGGATACGAGTACCCCATGGATCGAATTCTCATCAACCTGTCGCCGGCAGATGTGCCCAAAGTAGGGTCGGGATTTGATCTTCCCATCGCCCTCGCCATTTTGCAACGCAGTGGACAGGTGAAGCTTCCGGAGCGCTTTCTTGCTACCGGCGAGCTCTCGGTACGAGGTGAGATCGTGCCGGTTCGCGGCACTCTGTCGGCGATCTTGTCCGCTGATGATCATGAGGTAGGAACGGTTATTCTCGGCGAGCGCGCCCTCCGCCATCTGGGATCGCACATATCCAAAACCCCGGCGATCCATTTCGCGTCCTCCCTTCGCGTGCTGCGCACGCATGGTCTGAGATGTGCTCCTCCGCGCATTGATGGTGAGCGCAGTACGGCTGATTCCGTTTCGTTGGATGATATTGTGGGTCAGCCTGTACTCAAGTGGGGTGCCACGGTGGCGGCGGCGGGATTTCACAATCTACTCCTGATGGGCCCTCCCGGAAGCGGGAAGACGATGGCTGCTCGGCGGCTCGGTACACTTCTTCCCGATTTGAACCGCTCCGCCGGCCGCGAAGTGGCACGGATCTATTCCATGCGCGGGCTCGAGGGGAGTCTCCGAACGGGAAGACCCCCCGTTCGTATGCCTCACCACAGCGCCTCGGTTGAAGGTATGCTGGGTGGTGGAAAAGCCCATCTTCCGGGTGAGGTGAGTTTATCCCACAACGGAATCATGGTTCTCGATGAGGCCACAGAGTTTCGGCCTCGCGTCTTGCAAGCGTTGCGGGAGCCGGTAGAGCGTCGGTTCGTTTCCATCAGCCGCGCCGGTCGAAGTGAAGAGTTCCCCGCACGCTTTCAGCTACTCTTGACCAGTAATCTGTGCCCCTGTGGGAAGTTGGGGCAGCCGGACAGTCGGTGTATGTGTAGTATGCAGGAGATTGAGCGGTACTGGCGCCGGCTGGGCGCGGCACTTCTGGATCGGGTGGATATTCGCGTGCGGACGTACTACCAGGATACTCCATCGCCCACGCCCTCTCACGGTGAGTTGGCCCACCAGGTAACGATGGCGATCGCCCGCCAAGAGCGCCGGGGCCAGGGAAGCCCCTGGACCAGAAATGGCCTAATTCCACCGGAAGCGGCAGCTCGACTTCTGCCACTCACGAATGAGTTGGAGCGGCTTTTGCGACGCAGAATGCAGCAGCTGGGGCTGTCGGAGCGGGCGGCCGCCAGTGTTCGGGCGGTTGCTCGGACATTGGCCGATCTGGCGGATAGAGACGACGTAACCAGCGCGGATATCCTTGAAGCGGCGGCAATGCGCAGTCCTGGACCGGTATAATACACCGCGTGGTTGTGTAAGCAGCTTGTCGGGTCGGCAGGTTGGCAGGAGACCGAATCCCTCCGTATACTGCCGTCATGACGGGCCGGGTAGTCAAACTGGTGATTTTTTTCTCTCTGTCCGTGGGCCTCGGGTGGGGAGGCCACGAACTTGTTGACGCGTTTCGTGGCGGGGCTGGTGCGGACGCCGGTGCCGATGGAGACCAGCAGTCACGCTCGACGGAGGTGGTCTCCCTCGAGGACCTATCTGGAAACAACCAAGAGCCGCTGGGCGTTCCGATTCAGAGTGATACGGAACTGCACTCCATGGGCGAAGCGGAGGCGGCGGCGATCTCCGTCTACGAGGAACGTAACCGGGCGGTCGTAAACATCACCACGGAAACCGTAGCCTACAATTGGTTTTTGGAACCGGTTCCTCAGGAAGGAAGTACCGGATCCGGCTCGATTATTGACGACCGTGGTTACGTGTTGACCAATTATCACGTGATCGAGAGCGCGTCCCGGGTGTTCGTCACGCTCGCGGATGGCGATCAGCTTACCGGGGAGGTAATTGGAACAGATTCCGAAAACGACCTTGCGGTGGTGAAATTTGACCCGGAAGATAGGAGTTTGGATACCATTCCCATGGGTGACTCCGATGCGCTTCGCGTGGGGCAACACGTTATGGCGATTGGTAATCCCTTTGGATTGGATCGTACGCTCACCACGGGCATCGTCAGTGGACTGGGGCGTCCGCTCCGCGCACGCAATGATCTGGTGATTCGAGATATGATCCAGACGGACGCCTCCATTAATCCCGGAAACTCCGGAGGTCCCCTCCTGGATCGGCATGGACGGATGATTGGAATCGCTACGATGATCTTTTCTCCCAGCGGCGGTTCCGTGGGAATTGGATTTGCCGTGCCGGTGAATACCGCCCGCCGCATCGTCCCTGATCTTATTGAGCATGGGGTGGTTCAACGAGGATGGATCGACATCATTCCACGCCCCCTCTTTCCACGACTGGTGGAATATGCAGGGCTTCCACGGGAGTCGGGCTTGTTGGTGAGTGAGGTGACGCCGGGAGGAAACGCCGAGGAAGCCGGGTTGCGTGGCGGCAACCGGTCCGATGCGGTGCGATACGGGCGGACCGTAATCTATCTCGGGGGGGATATTATCACCGCCATCGACGGAGTTGAAGTAGCGTCGATTGCAAATCTCTATGAAGCACTGGAAGATAAACGACCCGGAGAACATGTCAAGGTAGAATTTGTGCGTGGTGAGCGTCAAATGGAGACCGAAGTTCGTCTCAACGAGCGTCCCGCACAGTTTCAATGGGACTAATACAAAGGATGCAGATGTAATATGCCCGAATTTCGTGTAGCGGCGGACTACCAGCCGGCTGGAGACCAAGCCCAGGCCATTGAGAAGCTGAGCGCCGGGGTACGCCGGGGAGATCGATTTCAGACGCTGAAGGGGGTAACCGGTTCAGGGAAGACCTATACTATGGCGAAGGTAATCGAAGACACACAATTGCCTACGTTGGTCGTGAGTCACAACAAAACGCTTGCCGCGCAACTGTATAGAGAGTTTAGCGAGTTTTTTCCAGACAACGCGGTGGAGTACTTTGTTTCATACTACGATTACTACCAACCGGAAGCGTACGTCGCCTCCCGCGACCTATATATCGAAAAAGATGCCTCGATAAATGACGAGATTGACCGTCTCCGACTGTCCGCAACGACGAACTTGCTGGAGCGACCGGATGTGGTGGTTGTTTCCACCGTGAGTTGCATTTACGGATTGGGCAGTCCTAAGGACTACCGGAATATGCGCATTCGTGTAGATCGCGGTCAATTTCTTGACGTTGACTCCGTGCGCCGTAAGCTCATCGAGTTGCAGTATGAGCGGAACGACCATGTGCTCCAGCGAGGGAAGTTTCGTCACAAGGGTGATGTGCTGGAAATCTTTCCCGCCTATCTTGAGGAAGCGTACCGGATCGAGTTGGATTGGGACGAAGTGTCTGCCATTCACCGGATCAATCCGCTCACTGGATCGGTGGAAGATTCCATGGAAACGCTTTTCGTGTATCCGGCCAAACACTTTGTCATGCCGGAATCGCAGCTTCAACAATCCCTCGGAGGCATTCGGGACGAGTTGGAGCGAAGATATCAGGAACTGGTGCAGGCGAATCAGCTCGTGGAAGCGCAACGGCTCAAGACGCGCACCGAATATGACCTCGAGATGATGGAGGAGATGGGATACTGCCCCGGAATCGAAAACTACTCGCGGCACCTCAGCGGCAGAGTTCAGGGAGAACGGCCGGCCACCTTGATCGACTATTTCCCCGATCGCTTTCTTACCCTTATCGATGAGTCCCACGTGACGGTGCCCCAAATTCGGGGCATGTATGCCGGAGATCGATCGAGAAAAGAGTCTTTGGTGCAATACGGGTTTCGCTTACCCTCGGCTTTGGACAACCGCCCCTTGGTGGAAGACGAATTCCTCAGTCTCACAGATCGTTGCATCTACGTGAGTGCCACTCCCGGGGAAGCGGAAATGGCCCGGTCAACTCACGTGGTGGAGCAGATCATTCGGCCGACGGGATTGTTGGACCCACAAATCTCCATACGGCCCACCACCGGCCAAATTGAAGACCTCCACGGTGAAATCCGATCACGCACTGCCGCCGGTGAACGGGTCCTGGTGACTACCCTCACTAAAAAGATGGCGGAAGACCTCACTGATTATCTGGCAAATCTCGGCGTGAAGGTGCGGTACTTGCACTCCGAGATCGAGACGATCGAGCGGGTAGAAATTCTAACTGATCTTCGCGCCGGCAATTTCGACGTTCTTATTGGAATCAACTTGTTGCGGGAGGGCTTAGATCTGCCGGAGGTCAGCCTCGTGGCGATCTTGGATGCGGATAAGATCGGATTCCTGCGATCCGCCACCTCTTTGATCCAGACGATCGGTCGGGCTGCCCGCAACGAAAACGGTATGGTAATCATGTACGCCGACCAGAAATCAGACGCCATGCGCGCGGCGATCGACGAAACCGATCGCCGTCGCAGCATCCAGCAACAGTACAACGAAGCCCATGGAATCACGCCGATTTCAATCCGGAAGTCCATTCACGATATCTTGACGCGTCAAAAGGAAGAGAAGCGTTCCGATGAAGAGAGACAACTGGAAATCTTGAAGAAGAGCTACAACGTGGTAGTTCCTACGGAGCGCAAGAAGCTCATCTCCGTCCTGGAAAAAGAAATGCTAGAACATGCGAAAAACCTGGAGTTTGAGCAGGCGGCGGTGTTGCGAGACGAAATTGAGTCTCTGAAGGCGATGTGATGGGTACGAAACGTACCGGGGCGCGAGCGGTGTTGGTGGTGATGAGCGTGGTATCGTTCGCCGCATGCTCCGGCGGTGACGAAGCAGCTGTCGAGCTTCCGGAGACTCCCGCGCTTGTCGGCCAAGAGAGCTACGCATTGGTTACGGAGGAATATGTGCGATTTCACGAGGCGCCAAATCTCGCCGCACCGGTGATCGGCCATCGTCGGTCGGGGGATGTCTTAGAGGCACTGGGGACGACCGCCAACAAGGATTGGACGGAGGTGAGGACCCCTACAGAATCGGGGTGGGTGCAGACCATTCACATTCGCCGTTTCGCCAATCGGAGACAGGCCGTAAACGCGCGGCGTCTTCTGGATGAGTAATGATAACAGAAGCTGACCTGCTCGCAGCGCTGCCGTGGGCTCTCCCTCCCTTCTTAGGTGCCTGTATTGGATATCTTACCAACGCTTTGGCAATTCGCATGCTGTTTCGCCCATTGCAGCGATGGAAGATTCTCGGAATACCGATCCCGTTGACGCCCGGAATAATTCCCCGGCGCCGAGGTGAGTTGGCGGGCAACATCGGCAGAATGGTTGCTCAAGAGCTTCTGACGGCCGAAGTATTCGCGACGCGCTTCGATGATTCCCGATTCGCTCGGTCGGTACAGAGGTTCATTGTGATCGGCATTGATCGTCTTGGAGATACGCCGCTCCAGGTGCTTCGGGATACCCTCCCGGTGGATACGCTCATTACGGATACCGACTCCTACGCCCCACAGTTTATCGGTATGCTGGCGGAACCCGTAGCACGCATTCCCGTCCTGCAGAGCGTCTCTCGAGATCATGTAGACCACCTGGTCCGGCACGTGTGGCCCGAGGCGCGGTCAACTCTGGAGGATCTTCTCCGGTCTTCCGCGGTGCAGGCGGAGATGCACGTTCGTGCCCGGCGAATTCTTCACTATTCTCTGGATCAGCTCACATCATTGCAGCGCCTGTTCGTGTCGGCTGCACAATACGATCGACAATTGGAATCGCGAATACCCTCGATTGTGCAGCGGAGCACTGCCGAGATCTTAAGCGCCGTGGACTCCACCTCTACACGAGAAGGGATCATTGATGGGATCTATCGCTGGATCTCCGCCAATCGAGAACGTACCTTGGGGGAGCTCATCGGTGATACAGGGGTCGAGGGTATGTTTACGGCGGTGCAGCGAGCGCTGAGCCGAGGGGGCGTCGAGGCACACTCCATGCTCGCGGAGGGGGCGTTTCAGTGGTTGGACCAACACCGGAACTATCCCCTGGGAGATCTCCTGCCTATGATTCGTCGCCGGCGAGCGGTCCTCGCGCGGTGGATCGCGCGGAGGATCCAGACTACATTGCGCCGTGTAATCCCGCGCGTTCTGGAACAGATCGATATCCACGGCATTGTGGTTGATAGGATTGAGAGCTTAGACATTGAACGGGTAGAAGGACTGCTGCTTGGAATTATGCAGCGCCACCTGAAGTGGATCAACGTGTTTGGGGCGGTCTTAGGTGGGCTTATCGGAGGCGTTCAAATCCTCCTTCGCCTGGTGGGATTGACGTAGGTAACGATCGGGCGGCGTCTGGGGAATCAACAACCGGAAGGTACTCCCCTGTCCCGGGGTGCTCTCTAGACTCACCGACCCGCCATGCGCCTGGGCAATATGTTTCACGATCGCGAGTCCCAGGCCCGTACCCCCTAACGCGCGGCTGCGCGCCCGGTCGACGCGATAAAACCGCTCGAATAACCGCGGTTGATCAACGAGCGGAATCCCTGGACCATCATCGCTTACCGTCACCACCAGTGTGCCCGCGCGGAGTTCAAACGATATATCAACGGTGGATTCTTCCGGACAATAGGTGATCGCATTGTCCACAAGGTTGGTAATCGCTTGCTCAAGGAGACTGCTCGCTGCCCGGGCGGTTGTAGGCGCGCCGGTATGTTCCGTTATGACAATTCGTTTCTCCCGGGCCCGGGGCGCAACGTTATCGCGGATTCGACGGCTCAATGTGGGCAGCTCAACCTCTTCCGTGCTGATGTGCTGATGGGTCTGTTCGAGTCGGGAAAGCTGTAGAAGATCTTCGATAATCGTGTTGAGCCGCTGCGTTTGGTTGGCAATAATGGTAAGAAAGCGGTGCGCTTCGGTGCGGTCGTCTATGGCACCTTCACTCAACGTTTCTACAAACCCCAATATCGAGGTTATTGGAGTCTTGAGTTCGTGTGACACGTTGGCAACAAACTCTTTGCGAATTTGTTCCAATTCGTGGAGTCGCGTGATGTCATTGAGCACCACCAGCACATGCGGCTCTTCCCCGATTTCCAGACGCGTTCCGTGAACTTGCATGTGTCTCACAGGATTGGAATACACCACGATGCGCCGCTCTTGCGGATGAGCTTCCTGGAACGTGCTGCGCACCAGCTCAAAGATCTCGCTGTTCCGGATCACCTCCAGGAGAGCTCGATATTCACCACTGCTGTTGGTGAGTTCCGGAGTGTGAAACAGCCGTCGAGCAGCGGGGTTCATGGAAGTTAAACGATAGTAACTGTCCACCAGCAGCACGCCTTCCACCATTGCCGCAAGGATCGCTTCCAGTTGCTGTCGCTGGTTTCGGATCGCGTCGATTCTGGTAGACAATTGAGCCGCCATGCTGTTGAGGGCGGCCCCGAGCCGGAAAAACTCAACTGGTTCTGTAAGAACGGAGCGGGACTGCAGATTGCCGTCAGCGAAATTTGCGGCGGTGATCTGCAGCTGTTGAAGTGGGCTCTGAATATTGCGGACAACGCGATAGCTGATCGCCAGCACCGCCAGGAGAATCATCCCAACCATAAGCGATAGCCATAGAGCCAGCGCTACCAGCTCTCCTCGGAACTGGAGACGATCCTCGAGAACGGCGAGATACAACGAACGATCCGCGTCCTCGAACATTGACAGGTGTCGGACGGCACCTATGACCGGGGCGGTGCTGTTCCTGGGTGATATTTCGGGGGTCCCCCGGGCCGCGTGAGTTGCCAGTTGCGTTGCCACCGTGGCAGAGAGCTGCATATTGAGTGCCGAGATGACGGTCCCTTCCGAGTCAAAGAGGATCAGGCCCGATCCGGATTCGGGGACGATCCGTCGTACCCATGCCGCTGCCTCACTGGGGGACGCAACGGCGGCGTCGCTCATCGCGGCGTGGATGGTTTCGGTGTAACTTCCGGCGTGGTGGAGAATCGTATCCAGCCGGTGGGCGCGCGCCACAAGAAAGATCACCGAGGCCAGGGCTACCACGATCAGAGCGATGCGGAAGGCAAACTGTGGAAATATCAGTCGGATGAGGGTCCGCGCCATAGTGCGTAACGCTCGGCGTATCGCTACGTGGCGCGAAAACGGTATCCGACTCCTCGTACCGTCTCCACGAGACCTCCGCAGGTGTTCAGTTTCTTCCGGAGCCCAAGAATCTGGACGTCTACCGAGCGCTCCGTCACCGGATAGTCTTTTCCGTGAATCGCGTCAATAATTTGCGTTCGGGAAAAGACCCATCCCGGATTGGTCATGAGAAACGCGAGGATCGCAAACTCCGTGGCGGAGAGGTCCACCTCCAATTCACCGCAGTATACCTCATGCCGGCTAATATCGACCGTTACGCCGTTAACCGCCAGGGTGCCACTGGAAGGAGTGGCGGCCGCCTCGCTGCGTCGCATGACGGCTTTGAGACGGGCGATAAGCACCTTTGGGCTGAAGGGTTTCGTGATGTAGTCATCTGCTCCCATCTCGAGTCCGGCCACCATGTCGGCTTCCTCGGTCTTGGCGGTGAGCATGATCACCGGAATCTCCCGAGTGTGCTCCTGCTTCTTCAGACGCTTGCACACTTGAATCCCATCGATTCCCGGAAGCATCAGATCGAGAACGATCGCCTCGGGATGAAGGTGTTCCGCCGCAGAGAGCGCGTCTTCGCCGGTTCCTACTGTGTGAACGACGAATCCTTCCTTTTGCAGGTTGTAGCGGACCAGTTCTTGGATGTCGACTTCATCGTCCACCACAAGAATCGTATGCTCCTCCATCGCTACGCCTTGTTCAATTCAACGTGTTCACCGGTCTTGGCGTAGACGATCCACTCGCACATGTTCGTCACATGATCTCCGAGCCGCTCCAAAAAGCGATTGAGAAATACCAGGGCCGTACCGGTTTCCACGCGATCGGGATTGGCTGCAATCATCGAGAGGAGCTCTTTGTACAGTGCCCGGTGCATCTCATCGATGTCGTCATCGCGGCGTGCCACCTCCCGTGCCTGGTGGGGATCATGGTTTACATATGCGGTGATCGAGTCATGGACCATAGAGATTCCCTTCTCAGTCATCTCGGCAAAGCGGGGAAGCGTTTCCCGAAACACCGCGTCGGTGAGGTGATCCATCACGCGGACGAGGTGGCGGGCGTGATCGCCGATCCGTTCCAGATCGGAGGAGATCTTCATAGCCACTAGGATTTCTCGCAGGTCGGTGGCCACCGGCTGCTCGGTTGCGATAATCTCCGTGCACCGCTTGTCAAGGGCAAATTGAAGGGTATCTATCTGGTGATCGTTTTTCTTGACGTGTTCCGCCAGCTCGTAATCCTGGTTGGTAACCGCCGTCAGCGCTTTTCGGAGCGCCTCTTCCACGAGCGT
>JBMCMH010000084.1:0-12002 GCA_048614515.1 Alkalispirochaeta sp.
ATGAGATTATCGCCATAGGATGCGCCGGAGGAGGTCCCGGCGGTCTTCTTCTGGTCCCCATAGTTCCTCGAGCCGCTCGTCCCGGCGGCACAGGCGCCGATAGTAGGCGTAGCTCACCGGCCGCTCCAGGTAGTAATTCTGGTGCTCCTCTTCCGCTACCCAGAACGTGTCCAATGGAAGGACGGGCGTCACCAGCGGTTGATCTCCCAGATGACCGGAGCGTTCCAGCGCATCCCGGCTTTCCCGGGCCTGGTGCTCCTGAGCATCGGAGGCAGCAAAGACGGCGCTTCGATAGCTGCTGCCGTAGTCGCAGAATTGCCCTTCATCGTTGGTGGGGTCAATATTGGCCCAAAACACCTCTACCAGACGGCGGTAGGTGACTCGTGCTGGGTCGTAGATCACCAGCACACTCTCGTAGTGTCCCGTCTCGGTATAGGTGACGATGCGGTAGGTGGGATTGTCGTAATCGCCACCGGTATATCCCGCCACCGTTGCCAGCACGCCGTCAATTTCATCGTACGGCGGTTCCATGCACCAGAAGCACCCGCCTGCAAACACCGCGATTTCATAGTTTGGGGGGATCGAGTCCCGGTCGAAGGCGGGGACGGCCGTCCCTTCGACGATTGCGGCGCCCGCAAAGAGGATCGTGATTAAAGCGATCCGGTGGTAGGTCTCTACGTTCATGGGCGATGAAGATACTGCCGGTACTGATCGTCCGTGAAGTACGAAGCACTATCAGGGGTTTAAGGCGTGGTACACCGCAAGAAATTGCCGATAATACTCTCCAACCCACGGTGCCCGGAGAACGTCTTCAGGATAAAACGGAGGAGGGTTCGGTGGTTCGTCACCCACCATTCGGGCGGCCATGAAGGCAGCACCCCGGGCCGAGCTGTCCGCGTTTTCCGAGTACACTATTGGGCGCTCAAGAACCATAGTTAGGATTCGACGCCACTCGCTGAAGCGGGCGCTGCCGCCGACCAAGCGGATTTCCGTAATTGGTCGACGGTCTTGTTCCAGGGTTTCGAGACCAAGACGCACGGTACAGGCCACTCCTAGAAGGGCAGCTCGTGCCATGCTGTCGTTGTCATCATAGCGCGAGAGTCCCACCCACGCCCCGCGAGCGTTAGGGTTCATGAATGGGGTGCGCTCTCCGGAAAGGTGAGGGAGAAAGAGTAATCCTCCCGGGTCGTCTGTGGTTGTGCCGACAAGTCGTGAGTAGAGCTCCGACCAGGAGAATCCTAAACGATCCCTGACCCATTCGAGAGCCAGCCCGCCGTTCAACATGGCAGCAACCTGGAACCGCATATCGCGGGTAGCGCCTTCAAACAGATTGAGGGACGAGACGGGAGGTATTCCCTCAGCTGGGTCCACGGCACGGCTTACCTGTGCGGCGGTGCCGACGGAGATTTGCGCTACTGAAGAATGAATGAGGTTCGTTCCGTACATAGCAGCCGGGGTATCTCCGGCGCCGTAGGCCACGGGGATTCCGGCGGGTAGGCCAAAGCGTGCAGCCGCCGCTGGGGTGACCGCTCCAGCCCGTCCGGTGCTGTAACGGATCGGGGGAAGCAGGCTCGGCGAGATGTCAAATCGTTGCAGCAACGGGTAGTGCCAGTCACGGGCTGCAAAGCTATACAGCAGACTACCACTAGCATCGGAATAGTCGGTTGCGATCTCTCCCGTGAGTTCTGCCCGGATATAGTCTTTGGGGAACAACGCGTAATCGGCTTCGTCGAGGGTTTGAGCTTCATGTTTCCGGAGCCACCGCAGAGTTGGCCCAGCCATGCCCGCCGCAGGAACGTTCGCCAGATCATTTGTGAGGTCCGACGGCAACTGGGCGTAGTCTGAAAGGTGATCCGCGCCACGCCCATCGGACCAGAGTATGGCGGGCCTCACAGGATGTATCTGCCCGTCGACGGTTCTTCGAACAAGTACCACTCCATGCATCTGACCCGATAAGCCGATCGACTCGACGGAGGAGAGGCTTCCCAAATCAGCCAACGCAGCTTGGAGCGCGCGAGTCCAGGCCGTTGGCGTAGTCTCGGAACGACCTGGGGCCGGCGCATCAACAGGGTAGGGGCGGGTCGCCGTGACCTCTCCACCGTCCGCATTGAGCATCATGACCTTGACAGAGCCGGTTCCGAGGTCGATCCCCAGGTACATCCTGGTATTACTCCGGTACGTTTCGGTGTCGGAAACGCTCGATCAGAACGGCGATGACGATAACAATTCCCCGTACCACCAGTTGCCAGAAGTAGGAGACATTCATCAGGGTAAGACCGTTATTCAGAACTGCGATGATAAGTGCCCCCACAAGCGTTCCGACAACGCTCCCCATTCCTCCGAGTATGCTGGTTCCACCAAGGATGACCGACGCAATTGCATCAAGTTCATACCCGTTTCCCAGAAGGCCGGAAGCGCTATAGAGTCGGCTGGCGGTCATTACACCACCAAGTCCCGAGAGCAGGCCGCTCATTCCATACACGAAGACAATGATAAATTTCACGTTAATGCCGGTAAGCCGGGCAGCCTGGGGGTTGCCTCCGACGGCATAAATCCGGGTACCCAAGACCGTCTTCTTTAGAATGAACCAGATCAGGGTGATTACGAGGAGGGCGATCACCGCCAACCAGGGAACGGGCCCCAGGTAAGAATTGCCGATCCACGCAAAATTGAGATCATTGTTGATAAGTGTCGTACCGTCGGCCAGGAGGTACGCGGCACCACGGAGAGCGGTCATACTTCCTAAGACTACGATGAAGAATGGTAGCTTCACGTAGGCTATCAAGAATCCGTTCAATATCCCAAAGCCCAAACCAGCCAGTAGAGGTATGACGATCGTAAACGCCTGGAGCGCTGGATTCAGCGACACCATGAGGCTGATTACTGCAGTAGTTGCCAGAATCGATCCTACGGACAAATCTATTCGAGCTGTGAGGATGACTAAGGTCATGCCGGCGGCGAGGACGATGTTTATTGACGCCTGCCGTAGGACATTCATGAGATTGTTGGGTCGCAGGAAATTGCCGTTGAGGACTGCGAACAAGACCACAATGATAACTAATATTGGTAGTATGCCGAGGCTCTCCCACACGGCAGAGCGCTGCTGCTTTGCAAGTGACGGTTTAGAATTCATGAAATCCACTCTCCCCTTTGATGAGATCAACCTGAGAACGCGTAGTCCGGCTCGCGGACGCCCGTTGCATAGGCCATAATCGTTTCCTGATTGATCTGCGACTTGTCGGTGATATCTGTTGTGATTCGACCCTCGCGCATTACCAGTACCCGCTGCGCCAGACCGACGACTTCCGGAAGCTCGCTCGAGATGAAGATAACCGCCACGCCTTGTTGCGCGATTTCTCCAATGATCTTGTAGATCTCACTCTTTGCGCCGACATCAACGCCGCGGGTCGGCTCGTCCAGGATGAGGACGCGGGGATGGATTTGCAGCCATCGTGCGAGTAAAAGCTTCTGTTGGTTGCCGCCGGAAAGGAAAACTGCCGGAGTGCGCGGGCTTGGCACCTTAATGTTGAGCTGCCGGATCGCCCGGTAGGTGATCTCATCGTTGTCGGAGCGGTCAAGTATGCCGAATTTGGCTTTTAGCTGCATGATGTTCATGATGATGTTTTCCTGACTGCTCATTTGCAAAAAGAGACCATCGGATTTCCGTTCCTCAGGAACATAGCCGATTCCGTGGCTCATCGCATCTTGAGGCGAACGGATCGTAAGTTTGGCGTCGTTCAGCCAGACCTCCCCCGAAATCGATTTATCCGCGCCGAATATCAGGCGAGCCAGCTCCGTTCGACCGGATCCCACGAGGCCGGCGAATGCCAAGATCTCGCCCGCCGCCGCTTGGAAGGAAACGTCCTTTACTCGCCTCCCATCGGCCATGTGTTTCACGACGAGAAAGCTGTCACTCTTCGTTTCGGCGACTTCATGCCGGTAGAAATCTTTCAGGGAGCGGCCAACCATCATCGAAACGATTGTGTTCTTGTCCATTTCATCGCCGGTAAGAGTTCCGATATACTGGCCATCCCGTAGTACCGACACTCTGTTGGCGATAACCGAGACCTCTGCCAGACGGTGGCTAATGTAGACGATCGCCAGGCCCTGTTGGCGAAGCGATTCTATCAAATCGAAGAGCTTGTCAATCTCGCGTTCGCTCAAAGCGGCGGTGGGCTCATCCATAATGAGAATCCTGCTGTTATGGATCAACGCGCGACCGATATCGACCTGTTGCTGCTCGGCTACCTTAAGAGTTGCTGTCCTCGTATTGGGCGTAAACGGTGCACCGAGTGACGATAAGACCTCCGCCGTCTTCTCTTCCATGAACCGGCGATCAATGATTCCCCAATGGTGAGGCTCGCTCCCCATGAAGACGTTCTCGGCTACCGTGAGATTGGTCGCGACTCCCAGTTCCTGGTTAATGAGGGTAATGCCGTGGGCCATCGCCTCTAACGGTGTCTGCGGTGAAATCATTTCTCCGTCAAGTATGATATCTCCACTGTCTGCTCGGTATACCCCGGCAAGAATCTTCATGAGTGTACTCTTGCCGGCGCCATTTTCGCCCATGAGTACATGAACTTCGCCTGCGAAGACATCCAACGAGACTCCGTCGAGAGCCTGAACACCAGGAAAACCCTTGCTCAGGTTCCGGACGGAAAGGAGTGGTGTCTGTGTAGTGGAATCCCCCATAGGTACTCTCCCCTGACGTTGTCGAAGGGCCCCGCGGGGCCCTTCGAGATGATAACCAGAACTACATGATACCCGTGATTACTCCTCCGGAGAGGTCCAGCCCTCATAGTCATCCACATTGTCGCGAGTGATCAGAGACGTGGGGATGAGAATGAGCTCTTCTTCGGGGGGATTGCCCTGCATGATCTCGTACGCAACCTCTACCGCGCGAGTCGCCATGGTGTAGGGATCTTGTGATGGGGTGGCGACAAATTCACTATCTTCATCGTTGAGCGCAACCACTGCATCGGGGGCGCCGTCCACACCAACCACAAACATCTCGCCGGTGCGCTGAGCTTGACGAATCGCTAGGTCCGCACCGATGCCGGTGGGATCGTTGATCGCGAATACCGCATCGATATCATCAAACGAGGTAAGCAGGTCGCTCATCACACGGAGTCCCCCTTCACGATTGCCGCCGGCATTCTGGTTTTCGGAGAGGATGTTAATTCCGGAATGCTCAGCGAAAACGTCCTTTGCGCCCTGAACGCGATCAATAACTGCTGATACCGGTGGTCCGTTTACAATAACGACGTTTCCTTCACCATCAAGCTGGTCGACGATGTATTCCCCAGCCTGGGTTCCCGCGCCGTAGTTGTTGGACGTGACCGTAGCGTCTACTCCCCCGTCCGCATTCACATCGGCCGCGACGACGATAATCCCAGCTTCTTTGGCTCGGCGTACTGCCGGTGCGATACCGGCGGTGTCTGCTGCATTGAGAACAATGATGTCAACGTTGCCGCTGATAAAGGTGTCCATTTGGCCGGTCTGGGTGTTCAGGTCATACCCTGATGAAACTACCGTGACGCGGGCGTCCGGATCGATCTCTTTTGCTGCATCTTCAACACCCTGGCCCATGGTGTAGAAGAACGGGTTGCCCAGGTCGCCGAACGTTGCCGCTACCTGCAGCGGCTGGTCGTCTTCTCCCTGACCGGATGCGAATGCGGCGCCCGAGAGTATACTCAAGCTCACGAGTACCAAAACAAGTTTCTTCATGCTGCCCTCCTTTAGTAAGGCCGAAAAGAATTTCTGCAATCGTATGGTTGCAGTGTTCAATATCATTTATTACCCGAACTTAGCATCTGTCAAGAAAAAGTTTGCCAGGTCAGAAATTAGATATTACAATTATTCTCTGATGTGGCTAAATCTGTTACTAAATTTATAACATTACCCTTGAAATTTCGATCAGAAAGGACCCAGTCGTGAGTTCATCGTTACCCGGGAGTCGCTTCAAATACCGTCGCATTTACGATTATCTATACCGAATGGTACGGGAAGGCGAATACAGCACCGGCCAACAACTACCCACGGAAGCCGAACTCACTCGACAATTTGGTGTTTCGCGACCCACCGTCATCCGGGCGTTGAACGCGCTCCAGGCCGAGGGAATCATAACGCGCAGAGCCGGCTCCGGAAGCTATGTTCGCCTGGAGAGACCGGAGGCCAGTCTAAATCGGTTGTTTGGGCTGCTGGTTCCCGGACTGGGCAAGGGGGAGATTTTTGAGCCGATATGTGCGCAGATCGCAGCCCGGGCGGAAGCGAATGACTTCTCTTTGTTGTGGAGTGGGAGCCACATCCGAACGGAGGAAGCAGCCCACGTGCTGGTGGATGTGGCCCGGCGCTATATTGACAACCAGGTGGCGGGGGTGTTCTTTGAACCCTTGGAACTGAGTCCATCCTTTGACGCGATTAACCGTCGCCTGGTGAGCATGCTGGAAGAAGCAGGTATTCCGATGATCTTGATAGACTCGGATTATCTCCCGTTCCCATATCGTAGCCGCTATGATCTGGTAGGGATCGACAATTTCCGAAGTGGATATCTGGTTGCAGAGCACTTTCTCAGAAGAGGGGTGTCTCGGGTGGACTTTCTGGCGCGACCCTACTCGGCATATACGATATCTCTTCGTCTCCGAGGTTACCGGGCTGCGCTGATTGATTACGGTGTGGTACCCCAGCCGGATTGGGTCCACTTTGGAAATCCCGAAGACGAACGGTTTGTTCGGAATCGCCTAATTGCATCCGGACCGAAACATGTAATATGCGGCAACGACGAGACCGCCGCCGCGCTCATGCCCCAGCTGGAATTGTTCGGCGTTGCAATTCCCGAGGACGTTGCGATTGTCGCGTTCGACGATATTCGGTATGCGAGTATGCTGAAGATACCACTCACCACGTTCCACCAACCGGTCCAGGAGATTGGAAACCTCGCGCTGGAAGCGATGCTGTGGCGACTGGGTAACCCCGACGCACCTCCCCGGACAGTCACCGTGGCTGGGGAAATGATCGTGCGGCAGTCGTGTGGTGCTCATGAAACGTAGGAACAGAGATATTCACGTCCGACGTGGCAACGCTTCCAGCCGGCTCGTGACGTGACCGCTCCCTTATCGAGGCCGCAGGGCCTTCACCACGGTCACGTCGCCCCACCGTCCGTGAGCTGCTCGGGGATCGGTGGGTTCGAAGATAGTTGGGATGTGTCGGACCTCCGCCGTGTGGATTTCGAGGTCCGGGAGCAATGCGACAATCGCCGCTGCGTCCTGGAGTACGCAGGGCGAAGACTCCCATCGTTGGGCCATTGAACGGTCCCATTCCGTAACGAGCAGGGTGCCTCCCGGCGCGAGCAGGCGTCGCGCGTTGCGGATCACCCGCGTGGCGTGGCCGCCGGACGGAAGCGCAAATGTGCTCATTACCAGGTCAAACGTGCCGTTCCCGTTCCACGCTGCGGCGTCGGCGATTTCGAAGCGGGCGTTCACCTTGGCGGTGAAGGCGGCGCGCTCGGCGAGAAACACCGCCTGCTCAGACCAATCCACACCGATCACACGCCAACCTCGGGCCGCCAGATACAATGAATTGGTGCCCATGCCGCACCCGAGATCGAGCGCGTCCCCTGGAGAGATGTGCGAAATCTCCTCGGGAAGGATGTGATCCGGCACCATCGCCTGATCCGGATCGGTGAGATACGCTTCGTTCCAAAATTCCCGTTCGGTCACTCGCGGAAGATACGCATTTTGCCCTCCACCGTGGTCCGGCGCGGTGAATCTCGTGGCAAATGGGTCAAATCCGATATTTGTCAAGAAAAAGTTTGCTCTTATCCGTGGAATTTGTTATGTTGCGATCACGGAGGCAATTAAACATATGAACACAACCGAAATGACATACACACCCCAGGCCACTGCGACCCGTAATGATGATGCGGTGCGCACCCTCAAAGACATGATGCGCACTACCGGGTTTACGCTGCGGGATGATCGGGAATGGCAGGAGCTGGCGGACCACATCGAGGTTCACAAGTACTTCATCAATCAGTCGATCGGATGGACGGTATCCTGGGACAACGCGGTGTTTTCCTGGTTCGAAAACGTCTATACGCCGCTGAGTCGGATTATTGATAGCTGGGAAGTGCGCGAAGCGTTCCCGGACAAGACCGAGGGACAGCTCTACCTGGCGATTTCCACCCACTGGCACTTTCTGAAAGAACGCTATCCGGAGATCACGCCGGAAGACGCCGCCCACGACTTCGCGTCGCACTATGGAAGCGGACTGGCGCGCTGGTTCTCCCGGTTCCTGCAGCCCTCACTGCGATAGCCGCAAATAGCTTTTAAGGGGGCCGGCGACGTGTCCGGCGCCCTGCCGGCGGAGGCTCGCCGTGACTGGGCGATGAGAGGTCCAGTCATTGAGCACCCAGGTAGCGGACGGAAACCGTGCCGCTGCCCCCGGCAAGTTCTACATAATGCAAACCGCTGCGTTCCGCAGTGAAGATCGAGCCCGCTTCGGAAGACGTGTCCGGTGCGGGCTCTAATTCTTTTTCAGACAGGAGCCGCACGTCGGTACTATCAGTCGTCGTTGATTCCACCTGGACCTCGTATTCCCACCCCTGTTGAGCCGGAAACCGAAACCATACTTTCCCGCCGGCCGAAGTGGGTGCCGACGAAGTGTCGTAGGCCCGCTCGTATCGTCCGAGAGTGCTGCCCACCTGGATGTCCCGCGCGGTGATGGCGTAGCCGGTGTCGGGGAGAGACTCACCCCCCACGTCTGTATCCGAGAAAACCGCTCGGACCGTATACTCGTACGGCACGCCTTGTTGCAGCCCCAAACCGCTATCCACGTATGACGTGTCGTCGGGGTCCACTAAGTTGCCATTGAGCTTGGCGGAAGTGCCGCCGTCACTTGGTGCGCGAAAGATATCGTATCCGACAAGGTTCGCCTCTTCTTCGCCGTCATCCTCCTCCCCGTCATCCGCCGACACATTCGGCGCCATCCAGGAAATCACAATTCGGTCGCCGTATTCGCCGTCGGTGGCGGAAACGTCGGTGGGGCGGTCGCTGTCCGCGAGGGCATTGAGGGCGGTATCACAGCCGGCGAGGACCGGTATCACGACAATGAGAACCGCCAAGAGCCCGAATCCGGGGATGGAGGCGCGCCGCGGGAATGTTGTTCGGCGTGTCATCCCTGTCCTCCCACCTGAATCGATATGCCCAGGATGACAAGGCTATTGCGCCGGAAGTAGGACGCCGTTGTGGCGTCGTCGATTCGTTCAAAATTGACCATCCAGGAGAGTGTTCCGGCGAATGTTCCCTGCGCCGGGTAGCTGAGGCCCGCTCGAACGGCCGTGGTCGCAAGTGTGCGTCCCCCGGCGATACTGGACTCCTCGGCGGTGTCGCGAAACTCGGGGTAGTAATCCTCGGCATCGGACAGGCTTACCACGTTCAGCATCAATCCGCCGGTGCCGAACACACCCACCGGCCCGACGCTCCCGGAGAGTCCGGCGGCGAGTCCCACCACATGCCGCTGTCTATAGAAGAGCCAGTCACCGCGACTGCTGCCCCCATCGGGTACGTCTGACCACGATGGAGCCTGTTGCCAGCCGGACCCGCTCTCGAAGTAGTAGAAATCGGTTCCCGCAAAGAGGTAGGAACCAACTAGGAGGAGCCCCCCGGGAAAACGGTATCCCAGCGATCCGCCCATCGCGGATCCGTCCACGAGGTCGTCGGTCTCCAGGCCGATTCCGATTTCACCGGCGATGAACGGGCCGCCGGCGGTCTGAGCCGTCGCGCACGGCGTCGCCATTACTCCAAGCGCTCCCAGAAGCAGTAGCATCCGATGCATTGATCCTCCCCGTGCCCGCAGCGCCGGGTACCCCCGCGGGAACCTGACGGCATACGAGGATCTATCACGATCTCTGCAAGATATCAACTAAACACATTCCGGCGGAGTCTGAGCAGGAGCTGTTGAAATCGGCTGTCCCTGCGCGGATCATCGTCGAGGCGAAAGAGGTGGGAAGGTTGAGAACTGTCGCTGCTGCCGAATCCGGGAATCGAATCAGCTGTTACCACCGCGACCTCCCGGGCGATCTCCTCCTCTCGACGCTGGGGTTCTCGGATCGCGTAGGTCGCCACGTACTCCGCGATTTCCCGAAAATAGTCGATGTGCCAGTGTTTCCGAGTCCGCCGTCGCGTACGATGACGGGCTACCCGCGTGGAAAGGTTCCGCATGGCGCTGCCCACGTAGATATAGTAACCCGCGGGAAACCTCCGGGGACCGAGTGCGCCGATGGGGATCGTCCGTTCTTGCGTGAGGCGCAGCACGATCAAATAGCTTCCGCGGTCCTGCAGGCCCGCAACGATCCGGTTCCACGGAATAGAAAGTACCTGTGGCGGCGTCTGCACCGTCATGTCGGGCCCCCAATCAAGCGCAACCGGGACGATCTGAACGGTGTCGCGATGCTCGTAGAGGGCCTGGGAGAACGCCGGATCCACGTGAACGTCGGGGGAAAAGAACTCTACCTCTGCGGAGTGGATCAGAAACAGAACGACCGAGCCCGGGTGATCCGCGAGTTCCGCCACGTGCCGCCGGCCGCGATCGGTGACGGCGTCGGGGAATAATGCCCAGGGACCATTGAAGAGCGTGCAGGATTTCACCTCCAGGTAACTGGACCGAGGCGCTTCGTGCGGCGCCGCCGCCAGCTCAAAATCGAATCGGCTACCGCCCCCAGGAGGAGTCACCTCCGCCCGGACCACCGTTCGATCTTCGAGTCCGGGGATGAGTCGCTGATCCAGGAGGTAGCGGGCGATTCTATTGGCGGCGCCGGTGTCCAGTGGGATTGTCGCACCGTCGCGGCGGAGCGTGTGCACGCGCCACGGATGGCGTCCGCCCTCGGGGCCCGGGGCTACGCCCAGGAGCGTTCCCGGTAACAGAATCTCCTGCATGCGGCCGGGGTTGGGCATAGACGCAGTGGTGAGCGTCCCGTCCGGGAGGAGTTCAATTTCCACCACGAAGCGATTCGGACGCCGCAGAAAGCGGCCGGTCCGAGGCGGAGCGGAGAGAGCGGGTATGTGCAGGGGATAATTCACGTGTGCCATTCACAAATTCAACTTGACGTGCGGCTATACTCTTTCATAATGGAAAGACGCCTCAAGCGGTAGTATACCGATACCGATACGTTCAAAAAAAGGTACGTACTTGGCTATGCCGGAGAAGATCCACGAGCTGGACGCGCGAGACTGGGCAATTATTGAACTCCTGAGATCCGGAACCATCTCAAATAGCGCCGTCGCTAAGGAATTGGGTGTCTCGGAAGGTATGATTCGGCAGCGGATCAAGCGACTCCGGGAAGACGGTATTCTTTCCCTGCGAGGACTCATCAATCCGGACATCCTGGCCAATCGCCAGGTGGTATGGCTGGGCGCCAACGTCGCCGAAACGCGCCTCCTGGACAAAAAGGCCGAAGAAATCGCCGGGTTAGACAATGTGCTTTCAGTGTCAATTACTTCCGGCCGGTTTGATCTCATCGTCGAGTTGCTGCTGGATTCTCATCGGGGACTGGTAGACTTTCTCATCAACGACCTTTCCCGGGTAGATGGTATCGTCAGAACGGAGAGTTTTGTCACGCTCAAGACGTATTCCAAGTATGTGTAGCATAATCGTTATAAAATTATCTAAAACGACATCTCGATTACGAAAATCGCCAAAAAAGTTTGACGGAGAACGAAAATCGTGGGACGCTTAAGTAACACCACCAAAACTACGGAGGTTTCCTATGCAAATCGGATCCGTTAAAGAAATTAAGCGTCATGAGTACCGAGTTGGGCTCACTCCCAGCTGCGTCCGGGCCTACGTCAGCGCCGGCCACACGGTCCGCGTGCAGAAGGCCAGTGGCATCGATGCCGGATATGAGGATGATGAGTACGTTAAGTCCGGCGCGATCATGTGCGACACCGCGGAAGAGATCTGGAAGGCCAGCGAGATGGTCGTTAAGGTCAAGGAACCGCAACCGG
>JBMCMH010000085.1:0-11857 GCA_048614515.1 Alkalispirochaeta sp.
TCCAGGTCGCGCTCCGCGGCGGCCCCGGTTTCGCCGGCGTCATCGGTTTCGCCGGCGTCATCGGTTTCGCCGGCGTCATCTACGGTCCGTTCTGCAAGGACCAGGGGGAGTCCCGCCCGCCGGCGCCCGAGTACACCGGTGTAGCCGACGGCGGACAGCTCCCCCGCCGCCGTCGCGAGCTCGTCCTCCCACTCCCGACGCTCAGCGTCAGTGGTAGGCATGAGCTCCGCATCTGCTGCATGCACCAAGATAATCAAGGCGCGATTCCGCGCGATCCGCGCCTCATCGGGAAGGCGTTGGAGCAGCAATGCGATCTCCCGCCATGCCCGATCCTGCACCATGCGCGGGAGTAATCGGTCCGCGGCGACGGCGTAGGACTCAGAGAACGCGTACCCGTCACTCCTGTGCGAGAGCCGTTTTAGATCACCCACAACATCTGGGAGTGAACGTTCCCGCTCCACCCCCAACGCCACCACCCGCCGCGCGATGCGCCGACGCATCACATCGCTCTGCGCCGCTTCCCCGGCTCTCATCAATTGATCCGTAACCTCCGCGGCGCTCGCCCGTTGACGAGCCGCCGCTTCAGCCTGAACGAGAGCCACCGTTGCTGCGAGATCGTATAGGCGCTGATCCTCGGCGCGGTCAGTTGTCTCGGTATACAGTCGTTGTAGCCAGGACGCGGCGGCGGCGGTACTGTGCTCCCGGACCATGTCAAAGAGCGTAACCCAAATACCCAGCTCCGCGACGGATGCCGCCTGGAGCCGCCGGCCGCGCTCGTCAATGACGGCGAGCGATTCGTCGATGAGCGCCTGCGGCTCGATCATCGTCATGAGGCGCACCGCCTCCCCCGATTCTCCGCGTTCTTGCCGGTATACGGCTTCCATGAGAAGTCGCAGCTCCGGAGAGAAGGAAGAGGCGCCGTCGGTACGGTAGAAGAGATAGAGAAACAGTCGCTCATGAATCGCCTGGCCGGGCTCAATGATAAACGCGTCTCGAAACGCCTGCTCCGCTTCCACTCCGGTCTCCCAGGCACTCACCGCCCGCCACAACGCCGCTTCCCCCGATAGGTCCGCCGGAGACACCTCTTCACCGGCGGAGAGCCTATCAACCGTTGGGATACGATCGGTGAGTTCCAGGAGCGCCGGATAGTCCTCCCGCCGATACAGAGCGGTGCCCAACGCCATCCACCCATCGCGGAACTCCGGAATCAGTTCAACTGCCCGTTGAGCGTGTCCCTGGGCTCCGGCGTGATCGTCTCGCCGCGCATTGAGACGGGCCAGGCGCACTGCACTGAGCCCCGCCCAACGGGAGGCCCCGGCGGTGAGCTCTCCCTGGTATACCAGGCGCGCCGCGCCGTCTCGACCTCGCTGTTCCAGCGCCCGCCCCAGGATGTAGGGGCCATCGGGACGGTGTGCTCGCAGGTCCGCCACCGATCCATCCGTTGGATCGAACTGATCCAATAGACGATGATCACCGGTGGAGAGGGCGGCGATGAGATCATTCGGTGCGGACGCGGCGGCCGGCGGAGGATTCTCGGACGTTCCACAGGAACTACTGAACAGGGTGATCCCCGCCAGGAGAGGTATCAGGAGGTGGCGGCTCATGCAGGTGCGGCTGACTCAGGTAGGCCGGGTGCAGCCGGGACGGCGCCGACACGTCATAGGTATGAGGAGCGCCGCACGCAATTCCGGGAGCGGCTCCGTCTGCAGCCAGCGAAAGACGAAAAACGCGCCGATCACCGCGACGCTCAGCCCAATAAGCAGTACCGCCGCCAGAATCAGCGGGCTGAACGGCCGCGGCGCCGGTTCGGGCTCCTCCTCGTCGGCATCCATCTCCTCACCGTCTTCCGCAGGAAGTGGTTCATCGACGAACGATTCAATGGAATCGGTGGAGTCGTGTATCGCATCCGAGGGGATGTCGTCCGTGGAGGGAAGACGCGTATCCTCATCGTCAAAATCCGGCAGGCCGATTTCTTCCAGTGAGTCGACGCCGGTTATGTCCCCCAGGGCGGAATCGGCGGTGTCACCGTCTTCATCCGGCAGGGAGAACGATTCCGTCACGGTGAATGTGTCAAGATTAACCGACAAGCTCTGATACCGCGTCCCACTGCTGTCACTGACCCGGGCCTCCACCGTGCCGTTCTCATCCAGGCCCACCACGAGTTCCAGTTCGGTGGAGCCTTCTGCGGGAAGATCCTCCAGTACCAAGCACCCCACATAGTGCTCGCTCTGCTCATCGCGACGCAACAGATCGATCTGAGCGCTGGTCTGGCCATCGCGAGCGGCGGTCAGAATGAGTCGTTTTTTCTGGCGAGTTTCATCTTCAAGGATCGGGTAGAACGATCCGTCGGCGAGTTTTATCCCTATCCGGGCCACAATTTCGCTCCTTGTTTGACGCTATTTATTTATCGACCATTTGTCAACGTCGTTGACACCCGGTGAGGGCTCTCTGATAATGGTGGCAATGCCGTTTCCTGTTGTAGTTGCCCTCCTGGCCGTTACCATTATCGTCCTCACATCCGTGTATTTACTGTCCATCGGGAAGCGAAACGCCGCGTCTAAGGGTTCCACCAAAAAAAAGGATCGCAATACGACCTTGCGGGACGCAAATAAGCGCCTCGCCTCCAACCCTCGTGACCACAACGCGTTACGCACGATCGCCGATCTCTACTTCGATGAAGCGACGTGGGACAAGGCGATGAAAACATACGGAATTCTCATGAACCTGGCAGCTTCCAACTCTGAGATTGAAGAGTGGGAGGTTACCGCCCGCTATGGTCTTTCGGCGCTCAAGCTGAAGAACTATGAAGAAGCGTACAAGTCTCTCATGGTGGCCCGGACCATGAAGGAAGATTCCTTTGAGGTGAACCACAACCTGGGGTATCTGGAATACCGTCGGGGCAATCTAGAGAAGGCGGTGCAGCTTCTGCGCCACGCAGAAGAGGCGCAGCCGGAAGATTTGGCCACCCGGAGGTATCTGGGTCGCGCGTTACATAAGCTGCAACGCTATCGCGATGCGGTTCGTCATTTGAAACAGGTGGTGGACGCTGAGCCGGAAGATAAGGAGTCACTCTTCTTTCTCGCCCAAAGCTACCAGGAACTGGGCCAGAATGAGCAGGCGCTGACGCTGTTTACGCACTTGCGTCCCGACCCAACGATGGGGCCCCACGCGGCGTTGTTTGCCGGCACGATTCGTATGGGAAAACGAGAGGTTGAACAAGCGACGCAGGACTTTGAGTTGGGGCTTCGACATGAGAAAATCCGGGAGGATGTCGCTCTGGAACTGCGGTACCGGTTAGCAGCGGCCTACATGAAGCTCCAGGAGATTGGGAAGGCCCTCAACCAGTTGGCGGAGATTCATCGGGTAAATCCGGGGTATAAGGACGTGGCGGCGCAAATCGCCCGCAATAAAGAACTCCACAGTAATCACCATCTCAAGACGTACCTCATCTCACCGAGCGCGGAATTTGTCACCCTGTGCCGTCGAATGGTTATGACGTTCTATAAGAACGCCAAAGTAAAAGTGGTGGACGTACAAGTGCAGAAAAATGAGTACACCGACATCTTGACGGAAGTAGAAACCGCCAAGTGGGAGGATGTAATCCTCTTTCGGTTTATTCGCGGCACCGGACAGGTGGGAGAGTTGGTGGTGCGAGAGCTCAACTCCCGCCTCAAGGAAACTCGTGCGGGCCGCGGGTTTTGCATTACCGCCGGATCTTTTTCCGAGTCCGCTGAACACTTTGTGGAGGCCCGGCTGATCGACCTTCTGGACAAGGACGAGCTGCTTAAGATCTTCCAGCGCCTGGATTAGCTGCACTCGGGCGCCGCGCGATAACCACACAGTCGATCTGTTCTAATTCGGTACCGGCGGCTGCTCCGTGATCCACCGGGCGCCGGTTGCGCTCGGCCCGCACGATCACAGTCGGATCGTCGGCAACCGCCCGGAGGTAGTCGGCGATTTGGCCGGGATCGTAGAGAACTGCGGGGTCCTGCGGTCCCCCCGTGCCGTGCTCGAGGTTTGTAAGATCGTGGCCCACCACCACCAGGGTTCCATCCGGCGCCACCGCCCGCCACGCCGAGTCCAGCACGCGAGCCATTTCGATCCAGGGAAGCTGAAGATAGCAGATGAGTGCCAGATCATACTGTGCGGGCTCCGGCGACCACGAAACGACGTCCGCCACCTTCCACGTGATGGACAGGCCCACCGCCTCCGCCGTCTGCCGGCCAAAGTGAATACCGATCTCGGAAAAATCAACGGCAGTAACGCGCCAGCCATGGTGCGCCAGATAGCGCGCATTGCGGCCGGTACCGCACGCCAGATCCAGAGCGCGCAAGGAGTGCGGCGCGCTCATAGCGGAACGATCGGCCTGAAGCTTCTCGGCAGCCTCTACCACCGTCGGGCACGGTTCAGCGGGCCAGGAAGCCGCTTCCGTGGTATATCGCTGATTCCATCGGTCCCGTTTCATCGACGCCACCGTATCACACCGAGCGTCCTTCGTCCCCCGCAATACGCCAGGTCAGGGCGGAACGCTCCGTATCCGAGGAGGGGCTCGAGAGTACATGGATCGCGGAATGCTCTGCATACGGGGAGTTCTCAAGCACCGTACGCTCCCGGTGGACCTGCTCGGAGCGCCCCTTGAGGGCACACACCGGTGTACCGGGAGCGAATACCCGCGAGAGCTCTGAGAGCAACGCGTCGCCGGTCTGCTGGTACGCGCGAAAGACAACCACCGCCGAGTTGAGAGACGCCGGCCGGGTCTCGTGGAAGGAAAGGTCACCGGTGTCCGTCTCCACGACGCGCATCGCGAGCGGATGGGAGCCGGTCCAGGTGCGTCGCAGCCCCGGGAGCACTCCCAGGAGAAATGCCACCCGCTTGCTCCGACGCTCCACGAGTACCACATCATCCAATGCCTCCGGCCGGTGCGCCGCCACCGTGTATCCCAAAGGGATGCCGGGCATTCCCGCGCCACTCCCCAGATCGTAGATCGTGCGTCGACCGAAGTTCTCCATGAGCTGCACCACGATGCGCCACGGCGCGATACTGTCAAGAATATGCCGGCTCAGTATCCGGTAAGGATCCGCGGCGTCATCCCGCCCGATGAGCCCGAAGCGGTCGTTGTTGCGATGGAGCTCATCCACGTAGCGAGCCATCACCGGCGCAATCAGTTCTGCAGCGGCAGGGTCTACCGCGAGGGGCGCGAGCGTTTCACGTATCACCTCATGAGACAGCATCGACAATGGTCCTTCCCCGGCATGGGCGGCAAATTTGTCCGAACGAGTTCACGGCGATAGGTTAGCCACCATGAACAGGACGAATAACGGGCTAACGATCGTAGTCACCGGAGCCTCAGGATACCTGGGAAGCTGGATTGTGAAAACGGCATTGGATGCCGGTCATACGGTGAGAGGAACTGTGCGGGATCCACAGGACGCCGATAAGACCTCCCACCTACGAAACCTCGATCATCACGAGCGGTTGACGCTCTATCAGGCGGATTTACTGGAACCCGAAGCCTTTGACCAAGCCGTGGCGGGAGCAGACGTGGTAATCCACACCGCCTCCCCCTTTGCCCGAGACAACATCACCGATCCGGAGGCACAACTCATCCGCCCGGCGGTGGACGGCACCCGAAACGTCCTCGCCTCCGTGGAGCGATCGGAAACGGTTTACCGCGTGGTGCTCACCTCCAGTGTGGCGGCAATCATGGGGGATGCCCGAGATGCCGGAGCGTATCCGGAGCGCACCGTGGACGAGACACGATGGAATCACACCAGCAGCGCCGCGCACGAGCCGTATTCATATTCCAAGACGCTGGCGGAACAGGCCGCGTGGGAGACGGCGAATCAGCAGCGGCGTTGGACGTTGGTGACGATCAATCCGGCGTTCATTATCGGCCCGTCCCTATCGCGGCGCACGGATGGGGCCTCGGTGTCGATTATGCGACAACTCGCGGACGGTTCGTTTAAACAGGGTGCACCGGAGATTTTTCTGGGATTTGTAGATGTCCGGGATGTAGCGCTGGCCCACCTGCGGGCCGCCGAACGCACCGAGGCAACTGGGCGCTTTATTGTCTCTGAGCGAGTGGCTTCGTTTCCGCAGATCGCCCAGGCACTCCGCGACCATTTTGGATCGGCCTATCCGTTTCCCGCGGGGCGCCTGCCGAAATGGTTTCTGTGGCTGATCGGCCCGGCGGTGGGCATTACGCGCCGGTACGTTCGGACCAACGTAGGATTTCCCTTTCGCTTGGACACCCGCCGCAGCCGGGAAGTGTTGGGGCTGGAGTATCGCGACACCCGCCGCACCGCGGTGGAGCACATCACCCAACTGATTGAGTTTGGCGAGGTGTGAGCCCGGAAGAAACGCCTCAGCCCCGGAGGAGACCACCCACGTATTGACGCACAGTATATATATTATTATATATATGTTCATGAGTATTTTTGTCGGGTATTTCCTGGCGATGGTGGTGGGGATATCGCTCGGAGTGTTTGGGGCCGGCGGCTCTATCCTCACGGTACCGATTCTCGTCTACGTGGTGGGGATTCCTCCGGTTCCGGCCACGGCATACTCACTCTTAGTGGTGGGAGTCACCAGTCTCGTTGGGGCTGCGTCTTACATCCGCCGAGGCGAGGTACACATCGCTACTGCTGTGGCGTTTGCCGTCCCCAGCGTGGTCGCGGTGTATGCCACCCGACGGTTTCTGGTGCCGGCGATTCCACCGGAGATCTTCTCCATCGGGGCCTACACGGTTGAGCGTGGCACGCTTATTATGCTCCTCTTTGGAATCATCATGGCGTGGGCCTCCATGGGGATGATTCGCCGACGGGAAAGCCCGGCGAGCTCCACCCACCCATCGAAGAGCGGTAAATCCCAACGCTCGCTTGTGATTGCGGGCGAAGGATTCCTGGTGGGAGGGCTGACCGGGATGGTGGGCGCCGGCGGAGGGTTCCTGATCGTACCGGTCTTGGTGTTGGCCGCCGGTATGACGATGCGGCAAGCGGTGGGAACCTCGCTCATCATCATCACCTTGAAGTCACTGGTAGGGTTTGGGGGTGATATCGGTGCCGGACAAAGTATCGATTGGCTGTTCCTGAGTATGTTTACCACGTTTGCTATCGTGGGGATTCTGGCGGGCGGGATCATATCCTCTCGCGTGTCGGAGACCCGGGTGAAACCGCTATTCGGATGGTTTGTGCTGGGGGCAGGCGGTCTAATCGTTGTAACGGAGTTACTGCAAGGAGGAGCTACATGAATCAAAATATGTCGCCGGATGAATTTCGGGAGGCCGCCCAGCGGGCGGAAGTTCTGGACGTGCGAACGCCGATGGAGTATGAGATGGGCCATATTCCCGGATCACGAAATATTGACATTTCTAGTCCGGAGTTCGTATCACAGATTGGCGAGCTGGACCGCGATCAGCCGTACGCGCTGTATTGTCGGAGCGGGAGCCGTTCAGCCTCAGCCATACAGATGATGGACCAGATGGGGTTTTCCAATGTGGGGCACCTGGAGATGGGGCTGCTGGATTGGGACGGCGAGTTGGTACCGGGAACGGAGGAATAATGTACTTTGAGCGCATCTATGATGAGGATTTGGCCCAGGCGAGCTATATCGTGGGATGTCAGCAGACCGGCGAGGCGTTGGTCGTAGACCCCCTGCGCGATGTAGATCGTTACTTCTCCATTGCTGAACACCAGGGACTGCGCATCACGCGCGTCACCGAAACGCATATTCACGCCGACTACCTCAGCGGGTCCCGAGAGTTGGCCCGTGCCGCGGGGGCCCGACTGCTGCTGTCCGATGAGGGAGGCCCTGATTGGCAGTATGCGTTCGACCATGAGGGACTTCACCATGGAGACCGAATCATGATGGGGAAGGTGGCGATCGACGTGGTGCACACTCCCGGACATACGCCGGAGCATATTACCTTTGTGGTCACCGATACTGCGGCGGGAGAAGCGCCGACGATGGCGCTTACCGGCGATTTTGTATTCGTGGGGGATGTGGGCCGCCCGGACCTGCTGGAACAGGCCGCCGGCATTTCCGGAACGCAGGAGACGGGGGCACGACAGCTGTACCGCTCCCTGCAGCATATCCGCGAGTTACCGGAGTATCTGGCGATATGGCCGGGACACGGCGCGGGCTCCGCCTGCGGAAAATCGCTCGGGGCGGTGCCCTCTACAACCTTGGGATACGAAGGAGCCACAAGTTGGGCGTTTCGCGCACCGGATGAGCGCAGCTTCGTGGGCCAAATTCTCGAGGGACAGCCGGAACCTCCCACCTATTTTGGGCGTATGAAAGTGCTGAACCGGCAAGGACCGCCGATACTCGATGGGCTTCCGCAGCCGGACGAGCTTGATCCCGACGCCGTGGAGCGGCTGCAGCGGGAGGGCGCGCAGATCGTCGATGCCCGACCCAAAGCGGAGTACGCCGCGGGCCACATCCCGGGAGCGTTCAACATTCAGGCTGATGAAGGATTCAGTAATTGGGCCGGCTGGACACTGGACCCGGACCAACCGGTGGTGCTGGTTGTGCCCGCGGAGCGAATCGGTGACGTGGTGCGCGGATTGATTCACGTGGGAATCGACTCCATCGCCGGGTACATGGCCGACCTGAGCGCCTGGAGCGCCGGTGGACACCCGATCGCAACGCTTCCCCAACTGAGCCCCCAAGAACTGCACGAGCGGGCGAAGGAGTTTGAGATTATCGACGTCCGCGGGAAAGACGAGTGGGACGCGGGGCACATTGCCGGGGCACACCATATACACGTGGGCCATCTCTCCCAACACCTGGCCGATATTCCCCGGGACCGCCCGGTTGCCCTGCACTGCCAAGGTGGAGACCGCTCAACCTTGGGGGCAAGCATCCTGCAACACGAGGGATACACCAACGTGTACAACCTCACCGGCGGCCTGCTCGCGTGGGAGGAACAAGGACTTCCGGTCGGCTGACCACTGATCGGACTACTCAGCGGCGGTGGACACGGTGATCTTCACGACACCGCCGCCGTCGTTCTCCAGCGCGATCGTTCCGTGGTGCTGCGCCACGAGCGCCCGTGCAATCATGAGGCCGTACCCGGACTGCTCACCGGACAAAACGTCATCAGAGAAGCCCGTCCCCGTATCCCGAACGACCAGTTCCAGGGAGCCGTCGGCTTCGCCACGCCGGCCGACCACCACAATCTCCTGAGGCTGCTGATCGGGGACAAACGCGTACTTCACCGCGTTGGTGATCAACTCATTGGCGACAATTCCCAGCGAGACCCCCAAGCGAGCGGGTATCGACACCGGCTCAATGTCGCTGCGTATCGCAATCGTCTCCGGGACGAAGCCCCGTTTGAGGTCCTCCACCAGTCCTCCGATCACCGAGGGGAGCGCCACGTCCGTAAGTCCGACGGTATTCTGTAGGCGTTGATACACGCGCGCCATGACACCTACCCGACTCCCCGCTTCCTGCAGCGCCTGGGCCGCCTCCGGGCCCACCGTCCGCGCCTGGGTGGAGAGTAACGCGTGGACTAAGCTCAAATCGTTCTTGATCCGATGGTGAACTTCCTGGAGCAGAACATCCTTTTCTTCCAGTAGGGCCTGTACCCGTTGTTCCGCGCGAGTTCTCCGGGTGATATCGTAAAACTGAACGATATGCGAGGCGGAGCGGTCTTCCAGGTCGATTCGGCCAACCCGTACATGGACATCGATGTATGCTCCGCGTTTGGTCCGAAACTTGTTGTCAATTTCGATAGTGGCACGGTTGGAATGCACCTGTTCCATGACCGACTCCATGGGCACGCGAGCCAGATCATCGGGATGGATGAGGTCGTGCCCACGCAGACCGGTGAGCTCTCCCGCACCGTATCCGAGCAATTCCTCCGCAGCGCGATTAGCCTCCACAATCCGATTCTCGTCGTCCGCCAAAAACATACCCACCGGTGCATCCTCAAAGGTGACGCGAAACCGCTCCTGTGTGCGACGCTCCTCGGTGATATCTCGATAGTTGAGCAAAATACCACGCAGCATGGGATCCTCGAGCTTGTTGACGGCGGAATATCGTATCCACCGGTACGTTCCGTCGGCGTGGCGGTAGCGACATTCATCGGTCATAACGGTCTTGGGCGTGTCCAGCAACGAGGTAAATCGCTGCTGTATGTGGTGACGATCATCGGGGTGGACGTTCTCAAAGGCGGGTTGCCCCACCAATTCTTCCGATTGCCACCCAAAGATCTCGCGAACGTTCTCACTCTTAAATCGAATGAGCCCCTGGTGGTCAATAATGGCGATCACATCGGAGATATTGGCAAGCATCGCGGCGTACGCCCGGTCCCGCGCGGTGACATCGGCATCGAATCGGCTAAAGGCCATTGTGGTCTTCCTCGCTTAGCTACAACATATGACTCGGCGCTCGCGGAATCAAATCACGCCGGTCCGGGGCAGCTGACGATCGGTGGAGGAATGAATACTTTGGGGCGAGGAGGAGCTGATGAACCATCGGGGGATAGCTTTGATCGTACTCACGATCGCGCTGCCGGGAATTACGGCGGCGGAGGTTTCCAGCGACCAGTGGGACGCAGTTGATGCGCATCACGAATATGATCGGCATGAGGAGGCTCTCGCGGTACTGGCGGAGCTTGAAGGCGATATCTCCAATGAATTGGATCGCGCCGAGATGCTTTGGAGACGGGCGCGGGCGGAGTTTAGCGTCATCGATCTAGCATTGTACGGCGGAGAGATTTCCGAGGATGAGGCGATGAACCGCCTCGAGACCATACAGGAGATGGCGCATGAGGCGGTGCAGATCGCCGGGAGTTCTGCTCCCGCCCAGGCGTATTTCTGGCGGGGAGCGGCCCGCGCCAAACAAGGTGAGCTGCGGGGCGTGCTGAATGCACTGTTTATGGCCGACGATCTTCGGGATGATCTGCGGCAGGCGGTGGCAGCGGATTCCGAGTACGGCAACCCCTATTATGTAGCTGGACAGCTCTACCAACGGCTACCGGGATTTCCCGTATCCTTTGGAGACACGCCGGCGGCGGTCTCATTTTCCCGGCGGGCGGTAGATCTTCATGATGCGGCGTACGACGCCGGCGACGCGCCGGTACGATACTGGGACTATTACGTGCGCCTCGCGGAGAATCTACAATCCCGAGGCTGGTCACAGCGGCGCCGGGAACGGCGCATTCCGTCCATGGCCGACGATCGCGCCGCCGCGGATACCGCCTTTGAACGGGCGATGTACTACGAGACGGAGGCCGGCGTTCCGGAGCAGTCCGACCAGGAGGAGGCCGCGGCGCTCTTGCAATTCGTCATCGCCGGGTTGGAATCACAGGACGAACTCACCGTGCGGGAGGAGCGCACCCTCAGCGATGCGCGAGAACTGGCGCGGTAGTCGGTACGCCGCTGGGAACACCGCGGGGCCGGGGGGCACACCGCGCCGCGCCGATGTTATCGTGGTAGGCGCGGGTCCGGTGGGGCTCACCGTGGCACTGGGGTTGGGTCGAGCCGGGATATCGGTGATCGTCTTGGAACGGCGAGCGACGATTCGAGACACCTCCCGGGCGATCGGCATCACCCCGGCGTCCCTTGAGATCTTCCAGCGCTACCACGTGGCGACGGATCTCATCGCGGCGGGATTGCCGGTACGACAGGCGGTGATCCATGGTGATACCCGGGTGGTGGCGGCGCCGGATTTTGCGGCCGTGTCCTCCCCGTTTCCGTTCATTCTCACCCTCCCCCAACGGCGTACGGAAGAGATTCTCGCGGCCCACGTACACCGCCTCCCAACGGTGCAGATTATCCGGGGGGAAGAGGTCACCATGCTCGAGCAGCACGAACACGGCGGTACCGTGTGGTACACCCAACCCAAACAATCC
>JBMCMH010000086.1:0-11495 GCA_048614515.1 Alkalispirochaeta sp.
CTCACCCGTAACAGCGTGACAAACACAAACCAAATGAACAGCTCGTGCGGCAGACCCAGGACACTAATCACGCCTACTTGATGCATACCGTAGGCGGTGCCGAAGAGACTAATGCCGAGCATTCCAAATTCGAACCCCGTCATGAGAAACGGAACCGGCCGCGGCCAGCCTGGTATTCGTCCAACGGCGTAGCCTAGCCCCAGGAGGACAAATAGAACCAACGGCATGAACACAAAGAGTCCCAGAAATCGGCTTTCGAACTCGATCGTAAGAAACGATACGAAGAACACCGACGGCAGGGCCACGTTGACGATAAAGCCCTTGATCTCGGCGAGACCCTGCGGTGTGATCAGACGGATCCGGCGGATTACCGCGCCCAGGAGTATCAGGAGTATGATCGGCACCGTGGTAGTTACGGTGCTCCCTATCTGTTGCAGCATGGCGCTATCCTACCAGGACCGCTCCTACCGGGGAAGCGGGGCGTAAGCGCCCCGCGCCGGCGGGGCATCCCGATCCTCACCGAAATCGGCGCCGCAAGGACTTACGAACCTCGTGGGCGCAGTTGTATCCGGGCGCCCCGAAGATACCTCCCCCGGGATGTTGGCCGGCGTTGGCCATGTAGAGCCCCGGCAGCGGGGTGGCATACTCCGAGAGCTCCGGCAGTGGCCGGAACATAAACATCTGGTCGATCACCATCTCCACGTGCATGACGTTGGCGTTGGGCATGTTGTGCTTTTCGGCGATCTGCTTCGGCGTTTGGATATACATATCGATAAGCTGATCACTGGTTCCCGGGGCAAAACGGTCCATCACGGAGAAGAGCTTCTGCGCTTCCCGCTGGGCGATGTCGTCCCAATTACCTCCGCCGCGCAGCTTGTAGGGATAGTACTGCCCCCAGAGAAACAGTGTATGTTTTCCCGCCGGCGCCAGAGAGGGATCAACTTTACTAAACGTCATCGCCACGATCGCCGGGTCCCGGGCGGGCTCGCCCCGGAGGTAGTCCGCATAGGCATCGTTGAGGTACTGCGGGGTGGGACAGATGAGCTGAATACCCTTATGCATCTCATCCGGCGTGGTACCGGTGAGCTGGTATTCGGGAAGCTTGTCCACCGCTGCCCGCACCACCATACCAAAGCCATTACCCACCTGGATGCGTTCAATACGACTGCGAATATCGCCGGGAATCCAGTTCCGCAACAGCTGGAGAAACGTCACCCACACATGAGCGTTGGAGACGATCCGTTTTCCGGTGTACACGTCGCCGTGCACCGTTCTAACACCGGTGGCGCGACCGTTCTCCACGAGGATCTCGTCCACTTCCTGGTTGGGGAGTACCTCACCTCCGTGGTCCCGAATGTAGGCGGCCAGTGCTTGGGTGAGCATACCGGAGCCACCCCGGGGTCGAGCGGGACCCTTGCGGTGGATCAAGGAGTGCCACCCGATGAACTCGGCGCTGGCAGCATCGGTGGGGGGTGGGCCCGATTGAGCGCCCCACCACGCCAATGCGGCGCGGACACGATCATCCTCAAAGGTGTTGTTGATGAGCCGACCGTAGCTTTGAAACAGCTGCCGCAGCATGTCGTTTCGATCTTTCTTGCTGTCATGCAGCTTGCGGAACGCAAAGGTAGACAGAATCGATTTGCCCGTGGGGGGCTTCAGGAAGAGCTCAAAGACGGCATCGTTGAGCGGCTGCCAGCGTTTGATAAAGGCGCGGTACGCCTCGGCATCGTGGTCACTGATCCGGGCGATACTCTCCACCGTACGGTCGAGATCAACGTAGAATCGCAGATCGGATCCATCTTCAAAGGGAGCGGTCATAAACGGATCCAGCGGGATGTACTCCAAACCGTAGGAGTTGAGTTCGAGATCCTCCACGATCGGGGTATGGTGAATGAGAAAGTGAGCGGAGCCCCCCACATCCATCTGATACCCGCCGAACATCTCCTCCGTACATACCGCGCCGCCGATCGTGTCGCGGCGCTCGAGAACGGTTACCTTGTATCCCCACTTCGCCAGATATGCGGCGGTCACCAGCCCGTTGTGTCCGCTTCCCACCACTACGATGTCGCTATTCATGGTGGTAATGGTACGGAAAAGGAGATTGCCGGGGCAATACACGACCCACCATCCGAACGAATTTGATTTATGGCGTGGGCAGCGATAGGTTTTGAGAACGGAGTGAACGTATGGCACGGTACTGGACAAAGCCACGGATCGTATTCATGGTCTGGGCGGTAGTAGAACTCATCGGGTGGCTCACCACTCACTTCTTTTTTATGGACCCTCGCGCCAACTGGATCTGGCTGGTGCTCTCCATTATCGCGTTCGTACCGATGGTACGATACATGCCGTGGCGCAACCGCATACTGCGCAATATCCTGGTGTTGTGGGTGGGTACCGTGGCGGTAGGAATGGTATTTTCGTTTCTGGCCTTTGAGATTGCTGCGTTGGGTATTTTGGCCCCCAATCTGGGCGTATTCTGGCTCCTACTCATGGGCGTGGCGTTTTTGATTAACGCCAAGTGGTGGACACCGGGGCTTTTCATCATCGGAGGAATCGTGCAGATCGTGGCGGGATTACTCCCCCTGGCGTTTCAGGATCTGCTCTTCTACCAATACCTTATCGCCGCCGTGGCGGGAACGGGGGCGATGTTGATCCTGCTCCCCAATCGTCCCCTTCGCGCGCTCATACAGCGACCCGCCACCACGTAAGCCGACGGTCATTGCCCCGGCTGCCCCGCGTTTCGGAGGTCCCGTTCCGGGCTATTCCTCCAACAGGGTGATTGGATCGGGACGGTCCGTACGCGGGCGATTCTCCCACGCGGCGGCTCGCCGGGAAATTTCCGCGATCGTCATCTCGAGCCGGCTCCCTCCCACGCGGCGGTGAAACCGATAGAACCGGTCGAGGTTGCCGGAATAGGTATCGAAGAGATCGAGGTAGGCGTTATTCACCGTAATCTCGGAGAAGAACCGGAAGGTGTCCGTTTCGTAGCGCTCCGAGTAGCGCGTAGCATACGCCTGTTGATACGATGTGATGCGATCTCTCTTGGCGGCGCGTAACTCCCGCTGCGGTAGGTGAGACTGCTCGCGATAGAGGGTGCGCAGCTCTTCTTTTAGCGCCAGTACATCGGCGCGAAACCGATCCTGATCGCGGCGCCGCCGAACCAGCGCGCGTAGTTCTGGCGAGTCCGCCCCATACCGCTCGGACAAGTACAACTCAGCCCCAACCCGCCCTACAAAGGTGGCAAACTCCTCATTAAATTGCGAGTGTCCCCGAAGCCAAACGGTGGCGTGAGCCGCCTCATGCATGATGAGCTCCGCGAGCCGTTCCACGGGGTAGTCGGCCATAAACGAGATTACCGGATCCTTGAAGTACCCCAGCGTGGAAAACGCATCCACCGGTCGGATGATGACATCCCAACCTCGCCCATCCAGCCGACGTGCCAGCCGGCGTGCGGGTTCCGGTCGATAAAACCCTTTGTAGGGAAATCGACCGAAGACCGGGAACCACCACTCCTTGCGCTCAAAGGAAAACTCCCGCGCCGCCGAGACCACATCCACGAGATGGTCGCGATCCGTTCGGTAGTACGTGGTATATGATGTGCCCAATGTGAGGCCCAATTCATCAGCCGCAAAGGACCGAACCCGGTGGACCTGAGCAAACAGGTCTTGCTCAGAGCTGGTGCGCTCTTCCTCAGATATGGAGGAAATCGGTCTCGCCGCAATCTGTTGCGCTACGAGATGGGAGCCCTGGCGGGGCACGTAGCAGGATGACAACAGGAACCCCGCCACACCGATCATGAGCACAGTTCCCGTGAGATATGGTAGTGTTGCAAACGGCATGGAGCTCCTCACCGTAGATCAGATTATCAAAGAGCAGCCGGAAGAGGTACCATCCACGGCGCTCACGATACCCAGAGCCTTGGGGGCATCGCGCTACGACGCGGTGCTGGTATCGCCGGTTGCCGCGGCTCACCACGTCACCGACCAGCTGGCGGTCTTGTTTCGGCGAGCGGAGTATTCGGTCTCCGTAGTGCACTGTCCTGCAGCCCACGAGCCTCATCCGTCCTGCGATCTCCTGGATCACGCCCGGGTGTGCCTGATCGTGGTCCCGGAGCGAGTACGGGTGGATTCTCAATGGCTCTGGTGGGTTCTCGGGCGCGCCACCGCCACAACTCGCCGCCAAGCGGTGATACCGGTGGCGCGTCGCGACAGCGCCAAACCGCTGACCCAATTTAGACCAGCCCTACCGCCTCCCCTCCAAGCGCTCTCCTATATCGGAAGATCCCGGGCGGTGGGAGAAGCTCATGACTCACTGTGGGTGGCACCTCCGGGGGCCGCGCCGTCTACCCGGGAGGCGATCAACTTGGAGTACTGGGTGTACGATCGGTAGGGATCGCATCCGCCCGGCGTCCATTTCCGGCGCACGAGCGCGTCGGGCCGGTACTCACACCGTGGCCGCAACCCGCGCCGTCCCCCACGTGAATACCCGGTTGCGATCGGCCCCCGTCCCGTCGAGCTCGAATCCGGCCTCCCGCAACACGGCCAACGTGTCGCGATTGAGGTTACAACCCCGGGAGACGTGGTTCCACACCGGGTTTACCGCATCAAACAGGGTGGCCATCGTTGGGTGCTGAGGACGTACGTGCTCCAAATACAGGTAGCGACCGGTGGGCTTTAAGACGCGACGAATCTCATCGAATCCGCAGGGCTGACAATCTACCGAACAGAAGACCAGCGTCGCCACCACGGTGTCAAACGAGTTATCTGGAAACGGCAACCGTTGCGCATCGATTTGCGTCGCCGCCACCCGGCCGGATAGCGCCGGCTGCAGCCGCGCCACCCGTTCCGTGAGAACCAACTCACGATCATCCAGATCACTCATTGTGAGCGACTCGATGCGCGCCGGGTCGTAATGAGCGATGTTTACGCCGGTGCCGGCCCCCAACTCCAGAACTGCTCCAGCCGCCGAGGACAGCAGCCGGCGGCGAATCCGCCGTAAGCGGAGCGCCTCCAGCGGGGCCATGGCGGTGTCAAAGGCGATCGCCGAGACGCGTTGGAACCATCCGTTCATACCTCTTCCTCCCAAGGAAACCGGAGCCGCACCAATAAACCAGGATTGGATGCTTCAAATTGCACGGTCCCGTGGAGCTGTGAGGTCAACGCGTCCACCAGCTGCAGCCCCAGCGAATCGGTGTGGTGTTTCGAGTCCCCCAGTCCAACCCCCCAGTCCCGAACGGATATCTCAACTTCGGTGTCGGTCTGCAGCACCCGCAGCAAGATCTCGCCGGGACGCATCGCTGGAACGGGATACGCGTATTTCACCGCATTGGAGACCAGCTCGTTCACCATGAGCCCCACCGGAATCGCCTGATCAAGGTGCAACGACAGGTCAGCAACCTCTCGGCGCACGATAACCGTATCGGCATCCTTGACCATAGCGCCATAGACCGAAGCCAGCAACTCTTCCAGATATGTGGGGAGGTGAATCCGAGCCAAGGTTTCGTTCTGATAGAGCTGTTCATGGACCAGCGCCATCGACTGCACCCGGGTCTCGCAATCTTTGAAGTAGTCTAATGACCGGTGATCCGATACAAACGTGGATTGAATGTTGAGGATACTCGAAATCACCTGCAGATTATTCTTCACCCGGTGATGGATTTCCTTCAGAAGGATCTCTTTTTCCGAGAGCGATTCCTGCAGATTTTGCGCTGCGATCGCTCGGTTTCGTCGGCTTTCGATCAGGAGCACGATCAGCGCACCCATCACCGTGAGAAGCGCCACGAGCCAACTCAGCTCCGTGGTGTACTGCTCCCACAGAGATGGGTCGTCGTTGTAGATGATCGCCTCCGGCGGAAGCTGATCGCGATCGATTCCCGCAGCGCGCAACGGCTCCATGTCAAAGATCCAACGGTTGGGACTGCCGTCATGCACCGCAATTTCATCCGCCGAGGCTCCCTGGAGGATGTTCAGCGCGATCTCCGCCGCGGCCGTACCGTGCTCATAGCCGCTCAGGAGAAACCCACCGGCCACCCCGGTCCCCATAAAGAAATCCCACATCGCAAACACCGGAACCGGCATGAGGGAGCTCACCACCGTCCCGGCACGGCGAAAATCGGCAACGGTGCCATCCTCCTCCAGCACTGACGCCGCCAGAAATACGACGTCGGTGGGCTCGATCCGCGCACTCAGCCGTTCCACCTGAGACAGCGTGATCTCAGGATAGATCTCCACCCGGCGGGTGTGGTCGATGCGCTCCAGGGCGCGCCGGAGAATCCCCTCGTTGCGCCAGTACGTGAGGGTTCCGTCGCCAAGCACGACCAACCGATTGCCGGGCAGCAACTCAAACGCCTTGAAAAGCGTTTCCTCGATCGTAACCTGCTCCGGCACACCGGTTATATTGGAAAGCCCCTCCGTAAGCGCCGGTTCGTAATCATTGATTCCAGCAAAGACGGTGGGAACTTCACCAAAGAGTTGGTCTCGGTACTCCCGGAGGAACTCGAGGCCAAGGTTATCGGTAACGACGAGCGCATCAAACTGGTAGTCGCGATACTTGTCTCCCAAGTGGCGGGCGACGCCTTGCAGATACTCGTCATCGAAGTGGGTCTTGCCGTTGAGGTATTCGCTAAACACCACGGAATATGTCCGAGGATCACCTTGGAGCACATCCCGAATTCCACCATCCAGATCCCGGGTCCACTGGAAATCGGTGCTGTAGGAGTGGAGAATCAACACTCGCGTAGTGGGGGTATCGTACGTACTAAACAGCGCCAATGGAGACGCTACACTCAGCGCGAGTGACAGTAGTACAACGCCTGGGTGAATGCGCATGATTCACAGTATACAACCGTCTCTCCTAATCACGAAATACGCGACTCACCCGGTGGCCGGGGTTGGGCTCATCCATCTGGAGGAGTTCGGAGTGATCTACTGGGTTCTTGGTTGGATCAGCACGACGAGCGAACGGGGACTCCCGGGCGGAATCATCGGAACGCTCCAGACCGGGGTGTGCCAACGGGTCATGAGCCGCATCTCGCATGATTGGCTTCGGCAGTGCGGCGAAGAGATATTCCGTATACGGATGGTGACGGTGCGCCATGAGATCTTGCGCCGGTGCTTCCTCTACGAGCACGCCCCGGTACATTACCCCAATACGATCACTCACGTACCCAACCACCGCAAGGTCATGGGCGATGAAGACCATTGTGAGGCCCCGTTCTTTCCGGAGGCGTAGCAACAGGTTCAGAATCTGACCTTGGATTGATACGTCCAACGCGCTGACAACCTCATCGCAGATGAGTACCTCCGGCTGCGTGATGAGCGCCCGGGCGATGGAAATCCGCTGCCGCTGCCCGCCGGAGAAGTCCGCCGGTCTGCGGTCAAGATCACCGGCGTTGAGGCCAACCTCTTGCATTAACGCCCGCGCCTCCGCCTCCGCCTGAGCGCGCCCCGGCCACCGAGGAGAATATCGGTACCCGGACAGCAACACCTCCCGAATACTCATACGCGGATTGAGGGAACGTGCAGGATCCTGGAAGATGTACCGAATCCGACTGCGCAACTGCGTGAGCCGCGCCCGGTCGATCTGGGCAAGGTGATACTCTTCTCCGTCCCGGCTCCGGAATCGAATGTCTCCCTCGGTGAGCCGCTCCATGCGCACCATGAGGCGGGCGGTGGTGGTTTTGCCGCAGCCGGACTCCCCTACCACGCCGTAGATCTCACCGGGCTCGATGCGCAGCGACACCCCGTTCACCGCATAGACGTGGTCAAATTGCCGCGCAAAGAACCCCGCCTGGAGCGGGAAGCGCTTGTGCACCTGAAGCAGCTCAATCACTTGGGTCCCTCCACCACACACCGGACGAGGCTCGCCTGCTCCTGCCGAATGGGCGGCACGGCCCGCAGGCACTCCTCGGCCACCAACGGACAACGGGGCGCGAAGGGGCAACCCGGCTCCGGTTTCGTGGGGTCCGGTGGTGACCCCGCGAGAATATGTAGCGGGCGCTCACTATGATGCACGCCAAACGCCACCAAACTTGACAGCAGACCCGCGGTGTACGGGTGACGCGGCCTTACGAGCACCTCCTGCGGGGGGCCGTGTTCCATCACCAGCCCACCGTACATCACCACGATTCGGTCGGCAAACTGCGAGATCAGAGCCAGGTTGTGCGTGATAAACAGAATTGCCAGTTTCCGCCGGCGCCGCAGCTCGGTGAGAAGCTTCACGATTCCCGCCTGAATCGTCACATCCAGGGCGGTGGTGGGCTCGTCGGCGATCAGAATATCCGGATCTCCCGCAAGGGCGTGGGCGATCATGATACGTTGGAGCAGACCCCCGGAAAACTGGTGCGGGAAATTGTCCAAGCGTTCAGCGGGATTGGCGACGTGGACCTCCTCCAGGAGGGTGATCGATCGCTCCCGGACGTCCTCATCGGAGAGATCCGGATGGTGCGCGCGCAACGTTTCCGCCATCGATTTTCCAATGGAGTAAATGGGATCGAAGGAGCGCCCCGGTTCTTGGAAAATCATCGCCACTTGACGCCCACGAAACGAGCGCAACTCCTCACTGGTCATCTCAAGCACACTGCGTCCGCGGTAGCGAATGGCGCCACCGGTGATACGACCGTTGGCCGGATGCAACCGCATGATCGACTGCGCAGTGACACTCTTGCCGCTGCCGCTTTCTCCCACGATCCCCACGATCTCGCCGGCGTCTAAACTGAAACTCACGTTTCGTACCGCCTGGAGCGGCCCACGGGTGGTGGCAAAATCCACCGAGAGGTCTTCGATGGTAAGTATCATGACCCAATCCTCCGCTCACGATAATAGGGGTCCAGTACATCCCGCAGGAGGTCTCCGAGGAAGTTAAACGCCAGCGTGGTGAGCAACAGAAAAAGACCAGGGTACAAAAACCAGGGATAGTTTCTCAGGTTGGTCAGCGTGGTCACCTCCCGGTTCAGGAGGCTTCCCCAACTTACGGCGGGGTCCACAATCCCCAACCCCAGGTAGCTGAGCACCGTCTCTCCCAGGATGAATCCGGGAATCCCCAGCGTAATGCTGACGATGAGGATGGAAGACATCTGCGGAATAATGTGGCGAAAGATGATGACCAGCGGCGGGATACTTTCGAGCTGGGCGTTGATAATGAACTCCTCCCGCTTGATACTGTGCACCAATCCGCGAATCAGCCGGGCGCTCCCCGGCCAGCCCACAAAGGACAGAATAACCGTAATGAGGATAAAGGATTGCCCGGAGTCCATATCCCGGGACAACAAACTCCGGAGGAAGAGGATGAGATACAAACCGGGAATCAAAATCACAAATTCAGCGATTCGCATGATCAGCCAGTCGGTCTTGCCGCCAAAATACCCGGCGAGCCCCCCCAGTGTGATCGCCAAGGTGAGGGAAATCGCGATTCCAATAAAGCCGATCGTCAGGGAGATTCTACTGCCGTAGAGAATACGGCTCAGCATGTCCCGCCCCAAACTGTCGGCACCCATGAGATATACCGGAGTGGTCCGGCCCCGCTGCTGCCAGTCGGTGCTGTACCCGGAGTACGGTTCGTCCGTGCCGAACAGGTGCACCGTGGAGGGAAAGAGTCCCCACACGCGATACTCCGGCCCCTGAGCGAACAGACGCACCGGAATATATTCTCCCCGCACCGGCGCATAGCGCCAACTACTCTCATCCACGAGGACGTGCTCCTGAATTTGGAGCCGCAGACCAAGCTCCGGCGACCAGATTCGGACGTTCGGCGGGTGGTACGCGCTCTCCCGAAACACCGTGGTCGGTTGGTACGGCGCCAGAAACTCGGCAAATACCATGCTTCCGTAGAGCGCGATCAGCACAATTAGCGACGCCGCCGCCAGGGGACGTCGGAACACTGCGCGGCCAAATCGTCTCATCGGTCCGCTCCAAACCGGATCCGCGGATCCACAACCGCCAATAATATGTCGCTCACGATCATACCAAAGAGCACCAGGAAACTGATAAACATGATATTGGCGAGAACCAGATTGATGTCTTCCTGCCGCACCGCCTCATACATGAGTCGGCCGATTCCCGGGTACGAGAAGATAATCTCCAGAATGAGCGAACCGGAAAAGAGACTTGCAAAGAGGTTGGCGCTGGAGGTGATGTAAGGATTCAGGGTGTTGCGAAAGGCGTGCGCGAAATAAATGCGCCGCTCGCTGATGCCGCGACTGCGGAGGCTGGTAATGTACGGCTGGCCGAGCTGATCCAGCATAGTGGCGCGAATCATGCGCATAGTTCCACCGATTCCACCAAGAAACGCACCGATGAGTGGGAGCACAATATGATGGAGATAACTAAACACGAAGCGCACCGGAGCCTCGGAGGGGGGAAAGTCGGGATAGGCGGTAATCGGAAACCACCCCGACACCGCACCAAACAATTGCAACAGAATCAACAGCAGGATTCCGGGAAACGCGTGCAAGAATAACGCCACCAGCGTGGCCACCGTATCCACCCGGGTCCCAACTTTTGAACTAAAGTAGATTCCGAGGGCAAAACTGATGATCGTCAGAAAGAACAGAGAGATCAAATTGAGCACGAGAGAGTTAATCATGCGGTCGCGAATGAGAAAGAGTATCGGCGCACGACTGATGAGACTGCGCCCCAGGTCCCGTTGGACAAACACTCGGCGAAGCCACGTTCCGTATTGTACGTAAAAGGGATCGTCCAGCCCGAGCCGGGCTCGGGCGGTATCGATCGCTTCCTGCGTGTACTGATTATCGCTTTGTCGAAACTCCTCGCTGGAAAGCATCTGGTTGCGGACGTAGTTGTCGACGATATCTCCCGGCGAGAGTTCCATAAGCCCGAAAACCGCCAAGCCGAGAATAAAGAGGATGGCCACCATGGACGCCACCCGCGATAGGATAAACGCCGCCAACGGATGCTCCGTCCGCACACGAAACCACGGAGATGCAGCGGCGTATGCCGCTCGATAGAGCGATTCCCGGACCGTCACTGCTCTAGAAACACGCGCTCGGAATCAAACCCGCCGAGGGTATCGTAGTACACGTTGTTCCACGTATCCCGGACCGCCAGAAAGGAGAACGGGTGCACGGTATAGATTACCGGCAGCTGTTCCAGCAGAATACGTTGAAACTCGTCGTAGATCTCCCGCCGCTCCGCCTCATCGATGGTGAATCGCCCCTCGTTGTAGAGCTGATCTATGCGCGCCTCCCACTCGGTGGCGGGCTCCTCCTGGAGCGGATGCCACATGTGGAGGTTTCCCCATGACGGCCACACGTTGGATCCACCGGTGGGCCAGTAGTTTACCCCCAGACTGAGAATCACCGCCTCCCAGTCATATGTGCTGGTAAGCCGCCCGATGAGCGCCTGCCAGTCGATGGGACGGACGTTCATGGTGATCCCGATCTCGCTGAGTTCATCCGCCAAGATCGTGGCAATATCTATGCCGATCGTCCCTTCCGCGCCCCTATTTATGGAAAACTCGATCTCGTTTCCGGCTTC
>JBMCMH010000087.1:0-11170 GCA_048614515.1 Alkalispirochaeta sp.
AGTTGGGCCAGGAGGAAGGCCATTTCCATACTCTGGGTGTAGTTGAGGCGCGGGTCGCACCAACTCTCGTAGTTGCGCTCCAGGTCCGCCTCGTGGAGGGGAACGCTGCCGCCGGTACACTCGGTGACGTCGTCGCCGGTGAGCTCGAAGTGTACCCCCTGCACGCGGGAGCCTTCCCCGCGGTGCACGGCGAAGGTGGTCTTGAGCTCATCCAGAACCGCCTCAAAGCGGCGGGTTTTGCGGCCGGATGCGGTGGTTTCCGTGTTGCCGTGCATGGGGTCTACCGACCAAATCACCGGGTGCCCTTCGGTTCGAACCGTCCGGATCAGCTGGGGAAGCTGTTTCCCCACGGGGGAGCGTCCCATGCGCGTAATGAGGGTGATCCGCCCGGCCGTGCGGTGCGGGTCCAAGATATCCAATAGCCGTGCGAGCTGATCCGGCGTGGTCTCCGGGGCAACTTTGATGCCGATGGGATTGGCGATCTCTCGGAGATAGGCCACGTGGGCGCCGTCTGGATCGCCGGTGCGCGCCCCGAGCCACACCGTGTGGGCGGCGAGATTGTACCGGAGCGCGCCGCTCCCCGCGCTGCCTGCGTTCCCCGCGCTATTGCCGTCTCCCGCGTCCCCGGCACCTCCCGTCCCGCTGATGCCGGCGGTTCCTGCCGATCGGGTGAGCGCCCGCTCCCACGGCAGGTGCAGCGCCTCGTGGCTGGTAAAGAACCGGATATTCCCCACCGTCTGCTCATCCACCCCGCCAAAGCTCTCCATGAAGTGAATCGCGTCCAGAATGCGCTCCACCATCGTGCGGTACTCCTCCCAGCGCGGGGTGGTACGCATCGTGTCCAGATCCCAGGCGTGGGGGTGGTGCAGGTCGGCAAAGCCGCCGGCGATCATGGCTCGAATGTAGTTGAGGGTGGCCGCGGCGGTGAAATACCCGTCTCGCAGCCGCTCCGGGTCCGGCGTGCGGGCCCGGGGATCACCGTTGAGCTCAAACCGGTGCACCGGATCACCGCGATAGGTCATCACGGTGTGGCCGTCTATCGTCTCGGTCTCCTGTGAGCGCGGCTTGAAATACTGCCCTGCCATGCGCCCGATACGCACCACCGGGGTGCGGGCGGCGTAGGTGAGCACAACGCTCATCTGGAGCAGGATCTTGAGCCGATCGGCGATGCGGCCGGGGCGGCAGTCTGCAAAGCGCTCCACGCAGTCGCCGCCGTGGAGCACAAACGCCCGGCCGGCGGCGGCGGCGGTGAGAGATTGCGTGAGTTCGTCCACCTCGCCGGGGAACACCAGCGGTGGGAGCGCGCGCAGTCCGGAGAGAACCCGTTCCAGCGCGGTGGGGTCATCGTAGGAAATCTGATGGGCCGCAGGAGGCATGATGCGCTCAGCGGACCGCTCGGGAACGTTCATGTCCCGGAGTGTATACCATCGCCGGGGAGCGTGTTGAGGTGGCGCGCCCCCTTGCCCTGAACTGTAGCTTGCCGTAGCCTATGGCCATGGAACAATTGCCTCTGGATGAGTCCACCTGGACCGGCGGACTCAAGCCGGCCGACTACTTTCAATCATTGACCAACTATAAACATCTGGTCTTGAGTCTCTATCGCGACGCCACCGTTGCCCCGGGAGATCGCGACGAGGTGGCGGCCGTACTTCCCGCCCCGGCGGAGGAGTTGCGGTTGGTAATTCTCACCGAAGATTGGTGTGGGGATAGCGCGTCCACCCTGCCGTACATTGCGCGGCTGGCGGAGGAGCTGGGGATTCCCACGCGGGTGTTCCGTCAGAGCAGAAACGCTCGGTTAAAGCAATGGTACACCGATCGCGGGACGGATCACATCCCGGTGGTTTCGCTGGTTGCCCCGGCAGAGCAGCCGGAGGAGTGGAACGAATGGTTTCGGTGGGTGGAACGCCCCAAAGCGGCGCACGGCAAGGTGAAGGAGTGGCTGGAGGCAAATCCACGGCTTCCCGAGTTGTACGCGCGCAAAGACGAAGACGATGACGCCGCCAAGGAGTACTTCAACCTGTATGCGCGCCTGCTACGGGAGATGTCCTCATGGTATCGGGGTGGCTTGTGGTCCGAGATACCATCGGAGTTTTCTGAGGCGTTGCGAGGGAAGTAGCCGACCTATACCGGTGAGGAGGCGGAGGGCGTCAGTCGTTGACGCGCTCCACGTACTCTCCCGTTTCGGTATTGATGCGGATTTTGTCGCCGGTCTTGATGAAGATCGGCACTTGAACGGAGATCCCCGTTTCCACCACGACCGTTTTGGAGGCGCCGGTAACCGTGTCGCCCTTCACCGCGTCGGGAGCGTCCGTCACTTTTGCCACGATTTTCATCGGGATGATCACATCGATCGGCTCGGATTCCCACATGATGATGCGGTACTGCTCACCTTCCATGAGGTACCCGCCCTTATCCGACAACACCGCGGCGGGTATTTCAAACTGGTCATACGTCTCTATGTCCATGAAATGAAAATTGTCGTCGGCGTAGAGATACTGGCCGTCGCGATCATAGACGTTGGCTTCTTCCACGTTGTCGCTGGTCTTAATCGTTTCTTTGAGGACGGAGCCGTTCTTTGCGTTCTTGAGTTTGCAACGGGTAAACGCCGCTCCCTTTCCGGGGTTTACAAACTCGCGTTCCGCCACGAGATACGGATCTCCCTTGTACAAAATGTACATCCCTTTCTCTATTGATCCACCTTTTATCATCGCTATCACGTTCCTTTCATATAATTCTTTAGAGAGCCACCAGGATACCTGAAAAGGGCACCGGAGGGCTACGGGCGAAAACTCACCACCTCGCCCATGTCGTCGAGACCCAGTAGATGCATCACCAACCGGTCCACCCCCAGCGCCACCCCCGAGCACCGCGGCAACGGCGGTGACCGCAGGTAGGTGAGATCTACCGGATGCCGCCGCCGGCCGAGCAGAGCCTTCTCCTCCTGCTGCCCGCGAAAGAACGCAGCGATGCGGTCGGGATCGGTTTCTTCTCCGAAGCAGTTGGCCGTCTCCACGCCACCAAGGTAGAGCTCCCACCGATCGGCCCAGGGGGTGCCCGGCTGGTGCCGTGCCAACGTGGATATGGGGGCGGGGTAGTCGGTGAGAAAAACGGGGCGATCCCGGGGAAGCTCCGGTTCGACGTAGGTCAGGAATACGCGCTGAAACAGGTCCTCCCAGCTGTCATCAGGCGAGAGCGCCAGGGTAAGACCCGCCCCCCGGATCGCCTCAACCAAGCCGTCCCGGTTCCCCTGGGGTTGGAACGCCTCCGCGACACCCGAGATCGTTGCCGCCAGATCGATCCCGGTGTACCGGTGCCACGCCTCCTGCATCGTGAGAGTGATCGGTTCGGTTCGTAGCCCCACTTCCTGCAACAGTTCCCCCGTGATCGATAGGGACCGGTCACTATCGGCGTCGACGGTGTAGTACTCCAGCATCGTAAACTCGATGTCATGGTAGCGGCCAATCTCTTCGCCGTCGCGGAAGCTATGAGTTATTTCGTAGATGTCGCCGGACCCCGCCGCGAGGAGCTGTTTCAGATAATACTCCGGAGAGGGCAGGAGCCAGAGCGAATCACCGGCATCATGAGAATCCTCCACAGCGCCGGCGCGGCGGGTCTGAAACAGCTCGATGTGCGCTTCCGGGATGGGAGTTCGACAGAGCTGCGGCGTCTCTACTGCGAGATAGCCGCTCCGATCAAGAAATCGGCGCAGCGATGCGACGATGTCGGCCCGGCGGCGGAGGAAGGGAATTCGGTGGGATAGATCGCTCATGGTAGGCAACCGTACACGATCTTCGGTGGCACAGAAAACACCACGGCAGTATGCTGTAGGTATGAGTGAACGGGATGAAGAGTTCCTGTATGACGACGAAGACAACCGAAATTGGGAAGCGCGCTTCGGTACATCCTACGTAGAGGATGATTATACCGGGGACGACCTGGAGGAATCGGATCTTGATCAGTTGGAGTCGGAGTTTCGCCGGTCTGAGCAGGATCATCGCGCCGAGTTTGGACAACTGGAGGAGATGAACGACGACAATGCGTGATACACCGGGTGAAACAGATATCATTGAAACTCCTGATCGGCGCGGAAGTGGTGCGTTTAAGTGGGATCTCGCGAGGGCCGACGAGATTCCGATGTGGGTTGCGGACATGGACTTTGCCGTGGCGCCGGAGATCACCGAGGCCCTTCACCGTCGGATTGACCATCCTGTCTTTGGGTATACCGGTGTTCCCCACAGCTATCTAGACGCGCTGGCGGACTGGGAGCTGCGACGTAACGAATGGGAGATTGACCCGCGACATATGGTAGTGGTTCCCAGTGTTATGCCGGCGATGGCAGTCGCGGTAGAAGCGCTCACCACCCCCGGTGATCGCGTGGTCACGTTTTCCCCGGTCTACTTTCCATTCTTCGAGACGGTGGAGGCCCTGGGGCGGACGTTGGTGCGGGCTCCTCTCGCGGAGCGGATTACCGCCGACGGCGGGAAACAGTACGCCATGGACTACACGGCGTTGGAGGAGGCGTTGCAGGGGGCTTCCCTCTTTCTGTTCTGCTCGCCCCACAATCCCGGTGGCCGAGTCTGGACGCAGGGTGAGTTGCAGACGCTCCAGCAGGTCGTGTCCGCCGCAGGGGTACCGGTCATCGCCGATGAGATCCACTCGGATCTGATCTTTCCGGGTGAACGGTTTGTGCCCTGGCTCACGGTGGGGCCCGCCGGCGAGCGAGATATGGCGTTGGTCGCGCCGAGTAAGACGTTCAATATTCCCGGCCTGCCTACGGCAACAGCGATCATCCCCGGTGATACGTGGCGCGACGGGTACAAGCGGGCGCTCCACGCGCATATGCTGCGCCTCCCCAATCTCTTGGCGCTCACCGCCGCCGAGGCCGCGTATCGCCACGGTGACGAGTGGCTGGACGGTGTCCGAGAAACGATCCAAAACAGATATGAGTGGTTGCGGCAGGCCCTTGAACCGGAACAGGGGGTGCGGGTCCATTCCATGGAAGGTACGTTTATCGCGTGGATCGACCTTCGGGAGCGATGGGGGATTCCTGCAGACGCAACGGCGACAGCCCCCTCTCGTGATGCTGAGGAAGACGGCGCCGAAAGCGTGTCTACTCGATTTGGGCGCGTTGCGCGCCGACACGGGGTGTGGCTGTCCGACGGAACCCAGTTTGGACCGGAGGGTGAAGGATTTATGCGAATGAACGTTGCCACGTCTCAGCACCATCTGGAAGAGGGGCTGCGACGATTCCTGAGCGCCGTGAAGGAGTTTGATACGCTCTGATGGAGCCGATCGATGTTGCGGTGGTGACCGCCCTCCCCCAAGAGGCGGCGCCCATGCTGGATCAGCTCCAGCTCACCGCCACCGATCTGGGGGCACTCCCCGGGAATGGTGGCGGCTGTTATCGGGGTATCTCCTCGGAGGGGCTCGCGGTGGCGGTGGTAATCACCGGTGCTGGACGGGCGTCCGCGGCGGAGGGTATGGCGCTGTTCTGGGCCCGCTTTCGGCCGCGTCTCGTCATCGCCGGCGGTATCGCCGGGGGGATGAGTCCATCGGTGGGGGTGGGGGACGTAGTGGTTGCCACCGAGACGGTCTGCTACGACGAGGACGCCACGGCGCTCAAGATGCCGCTCGGCACGCTCCGGCGAGAGCGCGCGGCGATCGCGCGAGCCACCGCTCCGGCTCACCTCCGGGATGCCGCAATCCGCATCGCCCGGCGGCACGGACGGGAGATGCACCAGGGGCGCATCGCCAGCGGTGACACGCTCCTTACTCGGCACACACTGTCCACATTACCCGAGAATCGGCGCCGCCTCATTCATGGAGCGGTTGCCGTCGATATGGAGAGCTCCGTGTGGGTGAGTTTTGCCGAGCGCGGACAGGCCCCCATTGTGCTGGTGCGCTTCATATCAGACCACGTTGTCGGTGGTGAGCGTCTGGGGTTCGTCCACGCCTGTGAGACGAGCGGAACGCTTATCTTGGACCTCCTCCGCTCTTGTCGGACTGGCCCCGATGGTGCGATTGTTATGCAATGATTCTGACAGACCTATCGGCCGCGTCCGGCCTACGTCCTGGGGAGCGCGCATGAGTCCCCATCCTGCATATGACCATATTGACGCCCGTGAAGTGCCCGACTTTCACGGAACGGGGCATCTCTACCGCCACCGCGCAAGCGGTGCGCAGGTGTTTCACATGGCAAACGATGACCCGGAAAACATGTTCGCGTTCTCTTTTGCCACCTATCCGGACGACTCGACCGGGGTGGCGCACATTTTGGAACATACGGTTCTGAGCGGGTCGCGACGGTTTCCCGTGAAGGACCCGTTCCTGCAATTGCTCAAAGGTTCGGTCAACACCTTTCTCAACGCCATGACCTATCCCGATAAGACGGTGTATCCCGCCGCCAGTCCGGTGGCGCGAGATCTGTTTAATATGATGCAGGTTTACGGAGACGCGGTGTTTTTTCCGCTGCTCAAGCCCGAACTCTTTCGGCAGGAGGGGCACCGCCTGCAATTCAGTGAAGACGGCACGCTGGAGCGCACGGGGATCGTATACAACGAAATGAAGGGCAACTACTCCAGCCACGACTCGATCGTGGGGGAGGCGTGTTATCAGTCCCTCTTCCCGGACACGATCTACGGGCTGGACTCCGGCGGAGATCCGGCGGTTATTCCGAAGCTCACCTACGAGCAGTTTGCGGAGTTCCATCGCCGCTACTATCATCCCAGCAACGCCAGGATCGTGGTCTATGGCGATATCCCCAGTGAGGAGTACCTGGCGTTTCTCCACGACCAGTTCCTCTCCCAATTTGAACGGCAGGAACCGATTCCGCCACCGGAGCGGCAGCCGCGTTGGTCGGAGCCGCGGCGCCGGGAAGCCACCTACCCCCTGGAAGGCGTCACCGATCTCAGTGAACGCTCATCAGTAACGGTCAACTGGCTCCTGTTCCCCGTAACGGAAGCGCGCCGCGTGGTAGACGCCTCCGTCCTGTCGGAAATACTTCTCGGACACAGTGGGTCTCCCTTGTCCCGGGCGTTGCTCGAGTCGGGATTGGGGCAAGATCTCTCTCCGGTGCTGGGGCTGGAAACCGACTTGGCGGAGGCAATCTTTTCGGTGGGCCTTCGCGGCACCGACGTCCACCAGGAGGAGGCGATTCAAGAACTGATTCTCGCCACCCTCCGCACCCTCGTGAACGACGGCATCCCTGCGGACGCGGTGGAAGGTGCACTTCGTCGGGTGGAGTTTAGCAACCGGGAGATCAAGGGAGGGCCCAACGGAATGCGCGTCATGCGCCGGGCGCTCCGCGGGTGGATGTACGGCGCCGATCCCTATGCGGGATTGCAATTTGATCGGCATATCGAGGAGCTTCGGGCCGACCTCGGGGCCAATCCACGGTTCTTTGAGGAGCTCATCGACACACTCTTTCTGCACAACCCCCATCGCTCCACTGTAGTGGTGCGCCCTGATCCGGAGCAGATGGCTCGGGAGGCAAACCGGGAACACGAGGAACTCCAGGCGATCGCGGAACGGCTCACCGATGCGGAGCAGCAACGGATTCGCACCGAGACGAGCGAACTAGAACGGATGCAGGCCACGCCGGATCCCCCGGAGGAGCTGGAAAAGATTCCGTTTCTCACGCTGGAGGATATTCCGCGGGAGATCCAGACGATACCGTACGAACAGGAGCCGTTGGCCGGTGCGGGAGATCTGTATCTGCACCGCATGTTTACCAACGGCATCCTTTATGTGGACCTGGCATTTGATTTCGAGCGCCTCTCCGAGCGAGAAGAGTTGCTTCTCAACGTACTGGGCGCCGCCTTTACCGAAGTTGGGCTACCCGGCGTGCCTCACTACCGCCTCAATGATGAGATCGCCCTGAAGACCGGCGGTATCACAGCCTTCGTGAGCAACCAGACGCGATACGGCGATCGCAGCCGTGTGCGACGCCTGTTCGTTATCCGCATGCGCGTGCTGGAACGAACGTGGGTCGAGGGGGCGGCGCTTCTGTCTCGCATCATCTCCCTCCTTGATTTCTCCGACACCCACCGCCTGGAGCAGCTCTTGGATGAGTTGGTGCAAGAGCTGCAGAGTGCGGTCATCCCGTCGGGCCACTACTTCTCGGGACTGCGGGCGGGAGCAGAGTTGCACGAACTGATGCAGATCGAGGAGCGGCTCAATGGCGTCACCCAGCTCGAGGCGCTCCGGGAGTTTGTTACGCAGCCCGCGGCAGTGGCTCAGGAGCTGAAAAATCTCTTTTTGCGGTTGATCAGCCCGCAGCGGGTGCAGGCAAATCTTACCGGAAGCGATCAGGTAGTAGATGAAGCGGTACAGTGGATACCGGAACTCTTGGATACGATCTCCCGGCGATATCAAACGGGGGCCGGCGCAGCGGCGCCGCCGCCGATGACGGAGGAGCCCGCCGGGATCCGGATCATTCCGCGGGAGACGTGGGGGGAGCGAGAGTATCTCATGGCTTCCGCGGGAGTTTCATACGTTGCGCTCACCATGCCGGCGGTAGATTTTGACCATCCGCTGGCCCCGGCGCAGGACCTGTTGTCGCATATCCTCCGAACGGGACCACTGTGGGAGAAAATCCGTATGCACGGTGGGGCGTATGGGGCGTTTGCTTCCAGTCGTACCACGGAAGGGCTGTTCTCGTTCGGGAGTTATCGTGATCCCAACACGGTGAAAACGCTGGAGGCGTATCGAGCTGCCCTTACGGAACTCGCGGAACGCCGGCTCGATGACGGTCAGGTGGATCTGGCCAAGGTGAGCGTGCTGGGCCGGGAGCTGAAGCCGCTCACGCCGCGGGATTCCGCGTTTACCAATTTCCGTCGCCGTCTCCATGACATCGATGATGGCCTGCGCCAAAGGACGCGAGACCGACTGCGGGCGGTTTCAGCCGCAGATCTCCAGGCGATTGCCGCGGAGCTCGTGCCGCAACTCGATCGTGGTCGGGCGGTGATTCTCGGTGGGACCACCGGACTGGAAGAGTGGTCGCACGCTGCCAACGGAACGGGATCGGAGATACCCGTGTATAACGTGGGAGTCTAACCTCGAGGATGGGCGATTACTCTCTGCGTCGCATCACTACGTTACTGAAGGACCTTACGTCCGGACGGTACCAACCGCTGAAGATACCGGCGGATGCCTCCGATGATGAGCGGGCCCTTCTGGAAGCGTTAAACGCCGCGCACCGCGATCGAGCAGAGCTCATGGAGACCGGCCGGTCGCGGTACCGACTCATCATAGACTCCACGCCGGTGGCGATTTGCATTACCGACCGCAGGGGAATCTATGAATACGTGAATCCTCGATATCAGGCGCTTACCGGATACTCGGCGGACGAGCTGGTGGGAAACTCCTTTCTCACCGTGGTCCCTCCCGAGAACCAGAACGAGCTCCAGCACCTGCACGATGAGTTCATGGGACAGCGGTACGAGCTGGAAGGTCGCTGGAGCGTGGTAACCAAGGCCGGTAAGACGATTCCGATTCTCGCGAACGCCGCGTACGTCACCGATTTTGACGGGGCTCCTAAAAAAATCACCTTTGTCGTCGACATTTCGGAGCTGGAACGGGAGGTGGAGGAGCGGCGTCGAGCGGAGCGTATGCGAGACGAAGTGGAGCGCGTTCTGCGCCACGATCTGCGCAATCCGCTGGACGGCATTCGAACGGCTGCGGATTATCTGCTGCAAGAGGATCTGGAACCGCGGGCGGAAGAGTTTGTTCGGCTCATCTCCGAGGCCGCGGTGCGGGCCCGACGGCAGATCGATAATTCCCTGGCGTATACCAGGATGCAGCAGGGCACGTATGAGGTGGAGCGAGCACGCGTAAACATGGTGCAACTCGTGCGCGATGTAATTCGCAACCTTCGCGACGTATCCGATGCATACCGCGTAGACGTCGTTGCCTCCTACCATGGAGAGCCGTTGGAGCAGCAATACGATATCGAACTGTGGGGAGAGGACGGGTTTCTGATGGATGCGGTGGGGAACCTCCTGCGGAACGCGATTGAGGCCAGTACCGCCGGCGACGTAGTCACCATAGCGGTGGATGACACCGATACCCTTGAGTCGGAGGAGATCGCTCCGCGGGCCGTGGCGGAGGGGGGTGCCAACGGTGCGGCCCCTGCAGAGCCCGCGGTATCGGTTGCCGTGCATAACCGCGCTGCGATTCCTGCGGAGATTCGCGACACGTTATTCGATCCCTATGTGACGTCCGGCAAATCCGGGGGAACCGGTCTGGGTACGTATACCGCGCTCATGGTGGCGGAAGCGCACGGGGGCACGATACGCGTAGAAACCGGGGATGAGATCGGTACTACAATGACGATTATCGTTCCCCGGGCGCGGCCGGGAGAGGGTGTATGAAGCACGGGATGGAGCAGGGCGGAACGGTTGTTCTCACGGGAGCTTCCTCCGGATTGGGACGCGAACTCGCGCGCTTGCTGGCAGCGGCCGGGTGGACGGTAGCGGCCGTGGCTCGCCGCCGAGAAACGCTGGAGGAGTTGGCCGGATCCCTGGGGGCCAAACTCGTGCCGGTCCCGTTGGATCTGAGTGAGCCGCATGTAGCCCAACGGCTGGAAACCGCCCTTGCGGGGGTGGGAATCGAGCCGACTATGGTTGACCTGTTGATAAACAACGCCGCCCGCGGCAGTTTTGGCCCCTTTGTAGAGAGTGATCCCGATCTACTGCGCATGATGCAGCGCATGAACGTGCAAGTTCCTATGGAGCTCAGTCGCTGGATCGCCCCGCACATGGTAACGCGAGGTTCCGGTACGATCGCGAACGTATCCTCGGTGGCGGCGTTCTCGCCGGGGCCGCTCATGAGTGAGTATTACGCCGATAAGTCGTGGATGCTCACCTTCACGCAGTCCCTGGACGCGGAACTGCGCCCCCGGGGGGTTCGCGTATGTGCGGTGTGTCCCGGCCCGTTTGAGAGTACGTTCCACGCCGACGCCGGGATGAACCGCTCCCGCATGGGTGCACTGCCCAGCGCTACCACGGTGGCGCGCACGGCGCTGCGGGCGATCGTCCGGGGGCGCACGGTTGCGCCCATCGGGGCGGGGGCCTGGGTGTGGGCGGTGGTGGGGCCGCGCCTCCCGTGGCGTATCAGTCGCGCGATCATGTACCGCCTCCAGCGACGACGGCTCGACTAGGCGCGACGGGCC
>JBMCMH010000088.1:0-10987 GCA_048614515.1 Alkalispirochaeta sp.
GGATCGTCCTCCCCCAAAAGGTTGTCGCAGCCGGTGAGGAGCAGCCCCGCCACCACGGCGCACATGATCAGAACCGTCCAGAACGTGATTTTTCGGTGTCCCATACTTCGACCCTCCCGTCGGGTGGCAGTACTGCGCCCCGGCATTTTTGTGTTATGCGGGAACCGAACGGTCCCACAGATTGGAGTGTAAATCGCTGGGGGGCGCATGCCGTCCCATATCCGGCCACGGGCCAAAAGTGGGACCTTTCACTCGGATCGTGTGGGTTATTCCTCTATTGGTTCACCGACGATGACATCTTCCAGCCGCATATCACCGGGGGTAAGCCCCACGAAGTAGTGTTTGCTCGCTCCTGCGGTCAATCGGAACGAGGACCTGCTCCACGCGTGTCGTACGTCAAACCCATCGTAGCGCAGCACTTCCGCCAGCACCCCGTCCACGACGACGGAGAGATCAGCGTTGTAGATATCCGCGGACAGCTCACTGAGTTCATTCCATACAAATGCGCCGGTGGTGTCGGTTGTGGTAGCTGCAATAAACTCACTCCGGTTGTGGTCCAGGTCAACGATATACAACTCAACGGATTTCTGAGTTATTGGCGTTCGGTACTCGTCCCATTCGCCTTCTCGGCGAACAACTTCTCGGTTTACCAACAGACCGGAGAGATTGTCCTGTCCCGCGGTGAACAGAAACTCAACGGCTCCCGCATCACCCCATCCATGCTTCGGCTCGAGAAACAGCCGACTCGCCGTATGGTCACGGACTAGAAACTCGATTTGATCGTCACCGTCACTCCCAAACCATAACGTCGGCAGCCCGGTAGCCGGTTCGTCCCAAAACAGCGGTCCGGTGAACTTGATTTCTCCGTCGGGCGGGTACTGTCCGGTGTGGTGGCGATGCACGTGTACCCTTCCGTCCGGGGAAATGTCGAAGCGCATGTAATTGACCCAGCTCCACGGTTCCGCCGGATTATCGGTTACCGGACGCCAGGCACGATCCTTCATTGACTGTTCATAGGTACCGGCAGCTGTCAGAAACACGGAGGGCAGGCGTCCCATTTCCGCGATGTTGTGCGACTCACCATTGATGGTGATCGTACCGGTGATCGTTTCCGGCGAACTGCTCATGGGATGTGCACCGGCGGCCCATGTCACGGTTGCGTCGAGGCTGATGCGAGTCGTTCCGCTGGAGTCCCGCAGCACGACCTCGTCCGGAGTGGTGGCGCGCACGGTAAAGGGGCTCAGATTGGTTACTCGCGCCTGAAGATTTCCATTGGCGGTCTCCGTGCCCCCAGACGGAGCAAAGTCATCAAAACTGATATCCCCTCGCCAAGAGGTGCCCGTTCCCGAGGTATTTACCGTCATACCGTGGTCCGGTCCGATATAGTAAAACTGCAACACAGTCTGGACGACACTCATCACACCACCGGCGATTTCAATTTCTTCTGAAGTACCGTCTTCGTCCATAGCTGCAATGACGTCAGCAGCGGCATGATCGGTACCATCAATGGAAAATGTACCCGTTACCTCTTCCGGTTCATTTCCCTCGAACGTTGTCCCCGAGGCCCATCGTGCGGTCACCGAGGTCAAACCGACACTTTCAACCGCGCCGCCGGTAAAAGTGATCGGAGATGGGGTATGCGCTTGGATCTCGACCGGATTGCTTGATAGAACGTCGATCTCAATCGTTCCGGTAGCAACAAACTCTTCACCTGGAGGCGGGTACGAATCAAACACTGCATTCCAGCTGCGCTCCGCACCGGACCGGGCAGTAACGGTCTCAACATCATAGCCGTGAAGCTGGAGCACTGGTCCAACGATGTCTTGCAGCAGTCCGTCGAGTATCTCCTGAGCGTGAATTGAAACCTCTCGTTCAGAAGCTTCGGGATCCTGGTTATCATCATTGGAGTCATCGAAGTTCAGTAATCCGCTGCAGCCGACCAATATGGTGATCAGGCTGACGAGAATTGTAACTGCCATGAGCCGCACGAGATCCTGCGTGGTGCGAACGTGTTTCATACGGAGCCCCTCCCGTCGGGTGGCAGCACTGCACCCCGGCATTTTGGTGTTATGCGGGAGCCGAACGGTTCCACAGATGAGAGTGTACATCGCAGGGGGGCGCATGCCGTCCCACATCCGGCCGCAGGCCAAAAGTGGGACGTTTCACTCGGGTCGTGACGGTGCCCGAAACTCGACGTATACTGAACGAGCATGAGTGTACTCAGCGTAGTAGCGGCTCTCGGCGCAGTTCAGGGAACGCTCCTCCTGATACTGATCGCGGCGCGCTACCGGTGTCGGAAAAACGTGCCGTTTGCGCTGTTCCTGCTGGCGTTTTCGGTGCGCTTGGGAACGGTTCCGGCCTGGAGGCCGGAGGTGGTGGCCGGCGCGCCGTGGGTGCTGTTCGCAGCGGGCCCGCTCCCGCTGCTGTTCGGTCCGCTCATATGGTGGTATGTCCGGGCCCTGGCCCACGAATTCGAGCGCCCTCCCCGAAGATTCTTCCTGCATGCGGTTCCGTGGGCGTTTGAGACGGTGGCCCTGGCGGTTTTTTTGCTCACCAAATCGCCGTCTGAATACCGGGAGGTGGTACGAGCCGTTTTTGATGCGCCCCTGCCGTGGTGGATGACGGTGCGCCACGTAACGAAGATCGTCCACGGCGGTATCTATGCGATCGCCTCAGCCCGGATCGTCTTCGGACACGAGGGTCGTACCGTGTTTGGCGCAATCTCTACTCGGCGGTGGGCGCAGGCGGTGGTGATTGCCCCGCTCCTGTCATTGGGAGCATTCGGGCTCGCCGCGGCTCAGCCGGTAGTTACGGCCCCGGCTTTGGGTGGCCAGCTTCCGCTTCTCTACCTCCCGGCGCTCATTATGATGGTCACGATCTATGGGTTCACGTTGCTCCTGCTGTTGGCGCCCACCGTGCTCGCACCGGAGACCGGCTGTGGGCCGCCGGGTGTCATTCGGAATATGCCGAGCGCCGAGGTTGCGCGGATCGCCGCGCTGATCGAGGAGTATCTTGATTCAGGGATATACCGCGACCCCAACCTCACCGAAGCGTCGTTCGCGCGGGCCCTGGGGCTTCCTCCCAAACGGGTCTCGGCGGTCATCAATCATGAGTTTGACACCAACTTCTGTCAGCTCGTGCACCGCAAACGGCTCGACGATTTTCTGAAATCTGCCACCGCCGGTAGCTTGCAGCAGCACACGATTCTGGAACTCGCCTTAGCAGCGGGATTTCCCTCCAAGAGCACCTTTAACCGCGTCTTCAAAGAGTACTACGGTCGAACGCCGAGCGCGTATGTGAGTGCCAACCGCCCAAACGAGTAACCACACCTACCGTGTGGCGCTGGTATCAAGGGTACTGCTGTCGTCGGTACTTGTGCCGTCGTCCCCAATCGGCTCACTCCCGCCAAATAGATTTGTATTGCAAACCTTTGTAACACGCCCAACAATAGGGATCATGCGTGTATCAATTGAGGGTTCGCCCTCGTTCAGCCATGTTCATGTGGATCTCGACCCGGGAGAGTCTTTCGTGGCGGAGAGTGGCGCAATGCAATCGATGTCGGCGGAGTTGGCCATGCAGGCGATTCCCAACGGGGGAATCATATCGGCGCTGGGTAAGCGTCTGTTCGGTGGTGAGTCGTTCTTCGTGAATCGCTTCACGAACAACACGTCGCAGCCGTTGCGAGTCACCATCGCTCAGGATATTCCCGGAGATATTATAGAGATGCCCCTGCACCACGGAGAAGAATTTGTCCTGCAACGCGGCGCGTATGTGGCCCACGCCGGTGATGTCCGGCTCAAGGCGGCGTGGGCGGGCTTCACTTCCTGGTTTTCCGGTGAAGGCCTGGTACATCTGCGGGCGCGGTCCGATAGCTCCGGCACGCTGTACTTTGGCGCCTACGGGGCGATCATAAAACGTCACATCACCGAGGAGCTCATCGTCGACGACGGTCACCTGGTGGCGTACGACCCCAGTCTGAGGCTGCGCGTTTCCCTGGCGGGAGGTCTCTTCGCCGGCATGTTTGGCGGGGAGGGGTTTGTCACCCGAGTGATCGGCTCCGGCGATGTCTACATCCAAACGAGAAGCATCCGCGGCCTTGCGGCGTGGCTGAATCCCAAGTTCAGGTAGGGGCTGTGATGAACGTAGAAATACTGCACCGGCCGGCCAACACGGCCGCCAAGGTAACGCTGAACGCACAGGAAGAGTGCACCTCCGAAGGCGGCGCCATGATCGCGATGTCCGGAGATATGCGCGTGGCCACCTCGGTTAACCGGCAGGAGGGTGGTCTCGGCCGGACGATCCTCACCGGTCTGTCCCGACAGATCGCCGGCGAGGGGTACTTTCTCAACACCTTTACCGCGGGCCCATCCGGCGGCGAGCTCTATCTGGGCACGCACCTCCCGGGCGATATGGCCGTGGTGGAACTGTCGGGAGCCACCGGTCTCAAAGTTCAGAGTGGAGCCTTTGTTGCTCACGAGCAGGGTGTCGCAATGGGAATCGTCTGGGAGGGTCTCAAGAGCATGTTCTCCGGTGAGCGGCTCATTTGGCTCAACATGGGCGGGACCGGCAAAGTGCTGATCAACGCCTTTGGGATGATCTACCCGGTACAGGTAGATGGCGAGTACCTGGTGGACACGGGTAATATCGCTGCCTTTGAGGATACGCTGGAGTACACCGTGAGCAAAGCGGGCGGTAGCTGGCTGTCGTCGTTTTTGGGTGGAGAGGGCCTCGTGGCTCGCTTCTCCGGTCGGGGGACGGTGTGGTGTCAGACCCACGCGGATCGGGTCTTCGGCTCCCGCCTCACCCCCCATCTCAAACCGCGAAAAGAGCAGTAAGGACACCACGATGGACAGAGAGAAAACCGACTATCCGTACACCATATCCGGAGCACCGGACTACGGCATGTTCAATATCACGATCCCCCAGGGCCACACCCTGCGGGTGGAGCACGGGGCCATGGCGTACATGGATCCCTCCCTTACGATGCACACCAAGATTGGTGGCGCCCTGGGCCGCGTGCTGTCCGGGGAAGGACTGTTTATAAACGAGTTTACCGCCGCCCACCGAGACGCCGAGATCGGCATCGCGCCACCAATTCCCGGCGACGTGGACCACGTCTACCTGGAAAGCGACGGGATATTCCTGCAAAGCTCCGCGTTTGTGGCCGCTGCACCGGACATATCGATTGACGCTCAGTTTGAGGGATTCCGCGGATTTTTCTCCGGGGAGGGCTTCTTCTTGATGCGCTGCAGCGGCACCGGTGATCTGTGGTTCAATACGTTTGGCGGCATGATCGAAATCCCCGTCACCGGCAACTACGTGGTAGACACGGGGCATATCGTTGCGTTTACCGACACGTTGTCATATGAGGTGCACCCCGTGGGTGGTCTAAAGAGCCTGTTTCTCTCGGGAGAGGGGTTGGTGTCCCGCTTCTCTGGGACGGGAACAATTTGGATTCAGACGAAGAAGAGTCCCGCCTTTGTGCGGTGGGCACATAGCTACCGCCGGGTACAGTCCAAAAAGGACAAATGACCGCTGCAAAAATGTGACCGGCAGCCGGCCCGCCTCGGTTACTGGGCGGCGATATCCAGCACCATCTGCGTTGCCTCATCGCCGGAATAGGCAACCACTATAGACCTCCCATCACCCTCGCCGGCGTTGTGTAGGGCACCACTACCGGTCCGCGTGCGGGATACATCACCGAGATGGGCACGACCATTTTGAAAGTGAGCCGGGGCGCCGTCTATCGTCAACGCAGAGTCTGCCCCACTACCTTTACGCTCTAAGGTCAGCATCAGCCCGCCGCGCACATTCGTCGTCGCATGAACCTGCGCAACGGTAGGGTCGTCATGAGTCGGACGAATGGAGACGTCCGCGCTAGATCTTACCGTCCCCTGCAACGTCAGCGTTGCGCGATCAGAGACGGATTGATCAGCGGCGATTACTCCCGCAATCACCATAAACAGGGCCACCGTGGTGGTAAACGTTCTCCAGAACACTGGTTCAACTCCAGAAAAATTGGTTGAACACTTTTTGAGGGAGACAATTTTTTAGGAGAACTTTTTGAGGGAATCTAAGTTGAAGTATAGCAGAGCGTTTCCAGAGATGCCAGCGGTTCCAGGGAGACTGTGAGGTCGGTACACCGAGACGTGAACGGCACGCGACGGCCACCATACCACTCCCGGCGCCTCCCGTATTCCCTCGACGCGGGAAAATCGATCGTTACGCAGCCGCCCTGGCTGTCCATCGGGAAATGCGTGGCGCAGGGTATTTGACACCAGCTCCGTGATGATTAACCCGACGGGAACAGCGATCTCCGGTCGAAGGCAGGTGGCGCACACGGCATACGATCCGCGTGTTGTTAAATGCCACCATCGCGTCGGTTGGAGATGTGATTTCCGCAGACTGGAGATCGAGGGAAGAATGTGAAAAAAACCTAACGTACACAATCATTACATGGTCCGGCGCTGCGTCACTCTCAATCATGGTGCCACCGGCGCCGGCATACCAGTCAACGCGATACGTTCCCTGTTTTGAGTAGGTTAATGGTAGTAAACCGGTAGCAGACCCTGCAGTACGGCACGGGCGCGTTTTGGTTTAGAGACGTTGCCGATCCATTTTGTATTCTTTAAAATGTGGTCAAATACCTGCATGATGATCTATACAAGGAGCGCGGCTAGTGACCGGCAACCCTCCCTCCATCCTTCTAGTTGAAGATGAGGCAATCATTGCATTGGCAGAACAGCGGATGCTCGAACGCAACGGATACCACGTGCGGACCGCCCACACCGGGGAAGCGGCAATTCGCACGGTGGAGGAAAAGCCCCTGCCGGATCTCATCCTCATGGATATCGACCTTGGCCGCGGCATGAAAGGTACGGAAGCAGCAGAACGCATTCTCCAGAAGCACGCCGTGCCGCTGGTTTTCCTCTCCTCCCACACCGAACCCGAAATTGTGGACCTCACGGAGGGCATTACGTCATACGGTTACGTGGTTAAGAACTCCGGGGAAACAGTACTTCTGGCATCGATTCGCATGGCGTTCAGACTCCATTCTTCCTATGAGAGACTTCAGCACGCGACCGACGACCTTCGGGAGACTACTGAGGAACTCAGGATAGCAAACGAAGAGCTGCAGGTAGCCTACGAGGAAATTCAAGTCGCCAATGAGGAGCTGCGAGAGACAAACGAGCACCTCCTGTGGTGGGACGGCATGATGAGGTACGTTATCTCACACGATACTACCGCCATCGCAGTGTTGGATGATGCGCTCCACTTTATGTATGTCAGTGATCGCTGGCTCCAAGACTACCAATGCTGGGATACCGATATCGTGGGACGTCACCATTACGAGGTATTTCCGGAAATACCGGAGAAGTGGCGAGACGTCCACCGCCGCGCCCTCGCAGGAGAAATAATCACTGCTGAAAGCGACCAATTCATCCGCAACGGCTCCGTCATCCGCACCACATGGCAATGCCGTCCTTGGTATCGCTACGATGGCTCCGTGGGAGGGATCGTGCTGTATACGCATGTGCTCTCCAACTCTCCGGATGCCATAGACGCGTAACGCGGCGTTCCCCGCGCGTTGAGTCATTGAAAACAAACCTAATCAAACGTTCACAATTATTTTGGGTACACCTGATTATTGGACGCCCCTACGCTCGCAGAAATCCGATTTTCAGCATAATACCCCAATGATTGCGGAATATTTGCACTCTTATGTCTTTTGTTCAATCTTTATACAATCAAATCGAAGAAAAACTTATTTAGGACGCGACATATTTGTTGACCTTTTATGGAGAATTGCATACCGTTAGAACGATTGATGGAATCGGGTGCAGTGTGTGCGCTCCGGCTCTGGACACTTTTAGTAAAGAGGCGCGTGCGCCTCACAGGAGGAACTATGACGAATGTACGTCGAATGATTACCGTGTTGCTGTTGATGGCAATGCTGGTTCCGGCCGTGTTTGCGAACGGTCAGGGTGAAGAGGGTGCGGAAGCACCGCAAACCGTGAGGATGACTTACGTCAACTGGGAAGAGGGAGTAGCCTGGACGCACTTTTTCGCCACCGTCCTCGAGGACGAGATGGGATATGATGTGGAGATCACGGCCGCCGATGTGGGCCCCGCCTTCTCCTCAGTTGCCGGCGGAGATCAGGATTTCTTCATGGAAGCGTGGCTGCCCGGTTTGCACGACACCTATGTAGAAGATACCGACCTGGTAGAGGTCTCCAAGATCTACGAGGATGGAGTCACCGGCCTGATCGTTCCCTCCTACATGGCGGAAGACGGCGTTACGAAGCTGTCCGATCTCGCCGATCCGGAGGTCGTCGAGCAACTCAATGGACAGATCACTGGAATTGATGCCGGCGCCGGTATGATGATCCGCACGGAAGAGGACTTGATTCCTGCCTACGGTCTCGACGACGCGGGTATTGAGCTTGTTCCTTCTTCGAGCCCGGCGATGTTGGCGGCCATGGAGTCGGCAATTGACAACGAAGAGTATATCGTCGGTATGGGATGGCAGCCGCACTCAATGTTCGGCCGCATGGATCTCACGATCCTCGAGCAGGACGGCGAAGAGATCTTCCCAATTGATGACATCTTCATTATGGGACGCCCCGGTGTTGAAGAGGATCTCCCGGAAGTGGTTGAGTTCTTCGACAACGTGATGTGGACCAACGAAACGATTGGGCCCCTCATGGTACATATCGCAGATTCCGACCTGGACACGATGGAGGCAGCTCGCGAGTGGAAAGATGAGAATCCGGACATCTGGTCCGATTGGCTGCCTAACTAATCTTTACCGATCACCGCAAGGTGACCAGGAGTGAAGAACGGCCTGCTCCATTCAGGAGGCCGACGGGAGTGCGATGCGTCGCACTCCCTTTTTTGTACACCCGGGTTTTTGAGGTGAAAAACTGCGGGAATCAGCGGTGGTCGAGCTGGAGCAGTTCGTCGCGCCAGCCCCGGGTGAGCACCGATTCCGCGGCGGATCCGAAACGTACCAGGTCTTCCACGGCACTCCTCGGCGCGATAAGTGCGGGTTGGATGGCGTACTCCTCGCCGCGCCGTTCGATATATTTCATCAGCTCCGCGATGCGCTGCCCTCGCTCGTCGCGATTGGGTCCCGGCGGCGGCAATCGGTTCAAGCGCGCCATTTCGACCTCGGTGGGCGCGGGAGCGCGCATCGCGGAAATCACCCGGGCGTGCGCTTCGTGAAACCACTCGGGCAGCGCCCGCGAGTCGGGCTCAAAGGCTCCCCCGGAGCTCACCCACTCCATGATACGCTGCAGATCCCGAGGCCGCACCGATCGCTTTTTCCCGTTGATCTTTGGCAGGCGGAGCGTACGGCTCCAGTCCAGAAGTCGCAGGGCGAGAAGCGTCTCGTCAGGAGATGTTCGATAGTCGTCCAAGAAGCGCCAGTCCGCCGCTTCGGGGTGTGAGAACCCGCCCCGTTCCTCCACCACTCGTCTCGATTCCTCGTGGGCCCACTCCAATTGTCGACGCCCGGTGAGGTGATCGACGAATCGGGCCAGGATCTCTCGCAGATGGAGCACATCCGCCGCCGCATACCGCACCTGCGCCGGAGAAAGCGGACGGGCGGCCCAGTTGGAGCGCTGCTGCGCCTTGCTGATGGCAACACCCAACTCCGATTCCAGTAACGCCGCCAACCCCACCGGATAGCGAAACCCGCAGAACGCAGCAAAGACCTGCGTATCCACCACCCCGCGAGTGTGCGTCCCGTACTGGCGCGCTACCAGCCGAGCATCATCGTGACCGGAGTGAAACACCTTCTGTTCCTCCGGATCGGCGAGCCAATCCAACAGGGGGCCAAGATCGCCCACTCCCAGAGGGTCAACAAGAAACACTTCTCGGTCTGTGGCAAATTGCATGAGCAGCACCCGAGTGGTGTCATTACTGAATTCCATATCCGCCGCCACCACATCCGCCGCCCGGAGCGCCGTGAGGAGGGCGGCTACCGCCTGATCGGTATCAACAATTGTAATCGGAAGTGAGGAAGCACCTAAATCTGGCATGGTATGTGAGCATAGCCTACAATCGTGCCGAATCATAGGAGGCCGCCGCCTGGAGCGCCTCGCTCGGCTCCGTCCGGTCGGTAATGATGGAGCTCATCGCATAGATCGCGAGTCCTGAGGTGCGCGCTCGGGTGGTGATCTTGTACCCGTCCACGAGGGTACTGGCACGCTGTTGGGTGCCACGATCGACGCCGGCCGGCAGCAGATCCGGTACAGCCCGCGGTAGCGGTCACTGAAGGGGAGCCACACGGCGGCGCGATCCCCCGCGTCGGGCTGAGCTCGCTACGTTCGGGGTACACACAAAGGGCGGTGAAGGGGCCGGTGGTGTGGGACCGGTCGATGTGCGAGTGGCGTTCCGGCGGTGATGGTCACCCATTCCCGCGGGCCGCGTGGTCCAATTGGTCCGCTTAGTCCGCCGCCGCAATCACGATGCCCTGCTGTGCCAGGCGCGGCACGATGCGCGTGCCGTACGCGATCGCCGGGGTGATGACGCCGGTGGGCCGCTCCCCCTGTTGCGCGGGATCTGTGGTATCGGCGGCAAGGAGCAGCGCCGCCTCACCCAGCATGATCGCGGTGGCCCCGTAGCCGGGATCCCGGTTTCCCACAATGGTAGCGAGCTCCTCGTCCCGCTCCTCATCATGAATGGTGATGCGAAAGTGGCCCCGCGCCCGTTGATCCGCGGTGGGGCCACCGCCGGGCGCGGGGAAGACGGTTTTCTGCAACAGCCGGCGCGTTGGCGGTATCAGGATGAGCACCGAGAGCACCGCAAGCGCCCCCCGTCCCAGAAAGGCCCGCGCACACCCCCGGAGACCGGTGCCGGTGCAGACCACCTCGCGATACGCAGGCAACTCACCGGCCCACTCAGTACCGGCAGAGAGCGCGATGGAACGGCGGACCACCCGGCCGTTGACGGAATCCATGAAAAACGGCATCACCCACTGCCC
>JBMCMH010000089.1:0-10985 GCA_048614515.1 Alkalispirochaeta sp.
AGAAATTGAAACGATTGCATGAACACATTTCTCAGCACGGTGATCGCCGACGCTTTCTCAGCCGATCCCTGATAGTGAGGCCCAGGGAGAGAGCGAGGGCGAGGAAAAAGAGAATTCCGGTCCACCGCTCCACTGCGGGGCCGGCGACCGAGAAGCCGAGAAGGCGCTGGAGCCACAGATGAGATTGAGGATCGCGTCGGTAGCCGCCTCGCCGTGAGCAACATCCACGTCACGGCGGACAGTTGCCTCGCTCAGAGCTTCCTTAAACATGAGCAAACGCTACTTCCCCTCCTGGGGCGGTCAAAATTGAGGCCCGCGGGCAGACGAAGAGGTAAGTGCTGCACCGTCCCGGGAGGTTGCAGGGTTCCGGTTCGCCGGGAATCGCTGCCCTGTCAGCGCCGCACTTGACATGTACAGCTCCTCAGACTAGTAGGGAATAACCTGGCGCTTTGTAGACATCCAATTGGAGCAACTTCGTAGAACAGACCTCAGGCGGGAAGTAATCGTGAGTTTGAGGGATACATATGGCAGATAGATTATTTAGCCGCGAGAGGACTGAGCTCGTGAACGGCAAGTGGAGTTACGTCGACCCGGTGGTTACGCCGTTCGTGAACAAACTCCTACAGTTCGGGGTTCCTGCGCTTCTCCTGGTCATCGTGCTCCAGATTACCAGTGCCACCACCGCAACGCTCGAGATACAAATCAATGTTACCGCGGCGGTCGTCTTCGGGATCCTCGTAGTTCGACCGAACATCGCCGGCGTATTCGCCAAGGTAATTCTTCTTGGCCTCTTCTTTGCTGTTCGAATCGTTTCATCCTTCTGTTGCAAAGGGCGTTTCGGCAGTGGGGAGGTGATGATAGCGCTTCTCGTCGTCCTCTCCGTTGTCGTTCTCAGACCGTACCCGGCGATAGTTGTCAGCGCTCTTGCCGTGGGGAGTGTCTTCTCCTTCGCGCTCCTTTCCCCCCTCGGAGACGGTAGCTTCGTCGGCTGGGAGACCCCCCTTGATCTGGAAATCCTGCGCCGTTCGATCGATGCGTTACTTGAAATTCTACGGCCCGACTCCGCGGCTCGAAGGTAGGCGTAAGCTATATGTTCCTCGCACGACTTGATACCTACACGATGATGGTTCTGATCGCCTTTGGCCACTTTCTGATTCTTCTGTTCCTACTTGCCTACCAGTGGGGCAAAAACCGAAGCCGGGCGTTCAATTTTCTGATAGCGGCCAGGGTACTGCACGGTATAGGCTGGGCGCTCATCTCCGCTCGCGGCGTCTATGCCGACTGGCTCTCCGCGGGAGTCGGGAATGTCGCTTTGATCTTCGGAGTCGCCGTCGAGAGCATCGCCTTTCTTACCTACCGAGAGCGATCCCGCCGGGTAGAGGGGGTGTTCCTCACCATCGCTTCGGTAGGTAGCGCGCTGTTCGTCATCGCCGCCCGGACGCCGCCGCTTATCGTCGGTTTCGGTGGCGCCGTCGCCTTCCTTCTTAACACGCCCCTGGCAATACTGCTTATCAAGCGGTCTCGCGGATCGGTGCTTCTCAAGGTGGCCGGCGCGCTCTTCGCCGTCGCTTCTGGTGCACTTCTGGTACGCTCCGTCTACGGATTTCTCGGAGTCCTGGACTTCCGCGTCAATCAGGCACCGCTTCAGTCCAGCTTCTATCTTCCGGTATTCTCGGTTCTCCTCACCAGCAGTATCGCCTTGGTGCTTCTGCTTAAGGAACAAGACGAAAAGGAAATCCGGGTATCCCACGAGAAGTACAATACCCTTTTTCGCTCGAACCCGTCGGCGATCATTCTGGCGGAACCGGAAAGCGGCGTCGTCCTGGAGGCCAATCCTCAAATCCTTCACCTCACCGGCTACACCGCCGAGGAGATCCGGGGGCGAACCTTCACGGAACTCGGACTGTGGAAGCCCGAAGAGGGGGCGGCGGTGGAATCGTCCTCTCAACCTGACGGCGGGCTCGTCGCCCACGAAATCGACGCGGTTCATCGCGACGGCGGAATGCGCACCTGGCTTGTCTCGGCGGCGGAGGCCCAACTTGGCGACCGCACGCTACTCGCCTTCACGGTTCAAGACATCACGGCGCGTAAGTCGATGGAACTGAAAATGCACGGCCTCCTTGCTGAAAAGGAGGTTCTACTCCGGGAGGTGCACCATCGCATCCGGAACAATCTTACCCAGCTAATTGGACTACTCCACCTGCATAAGGGCCGCTCCGACGAGTCCCGGAACGGCGAACCGACGGCGTCGATTTTCGAGGATGCGATCAACAGAATCCACGGAATGCAGGCGCTCTACGATCATGTCTACACCCGGAAAGACTACACCAACGTCGATGCCCGGGGATACGTAGAGCTTCTTGTCGACCGTCTTAAGTCGACCTTTGCGAACGGGGACGCTGTGGAGGTGAGCCTTGAGATCGATGAGATTGCATTAACCCCCAAAAACATAGCGCCCTTTGGTCAGCTACTAAACGAGCTCTTCACCAATTCCATGAAGCACGCCTTTAAGGATCGTCGGTCCGGCTCCATCCGAATTGCCCTCCACCGGGACGGAGACGCCTTGCTAATGGAGTATGATGACGATGGGCCCGGCCTACCCGATAACGGCGGCGAAGCGTCACAAGAGAGCTTTGGCTGGTTTCTCATTGAGGCATTAACGGATCAGCTCGGTGCAACCTGGACCGTCGGCACGCCTCCGGGGGTGCATTATCGGTTGCACTTTGCGCAGTAACAGAAGAAGACTTCCCTATGGGGGAAGTCAGTGCAAGGGTCTAGTGGATGGTCGGCGCCCTTATCGCAGTGGCCTCTGCCGCCGGGCCGGCGAAGCTAAACCAGTCCTACAATGGGGCGGTGGATACCGCCTACGAGCGCGCCGAACTCCTGGCCGCACGAGAGAGCCTGGAGGATGTTATCCGGCGTGCAGTCTTTCTTCGACCTCCAGCGGATGAGCGCTGCTTGCTCCGTCCGTGCGATCCATCCTGGCCACCTGGAGTCACTACCTCTGTCTGAGTGAACCAATGAAGAGTCTTCTTCGCTCACGCCGGCGATCGCGGGGTCACCATGGATACGCGAAAGTTCCCAGGGACTTTCTTATGCTGCGACACTGCAGGCCCGGCGGTGGTCAACCGGGGAGAGCCTGATTTTATCCCTGTTGCCTCAACCGAGCTTCAAGTCCTGCCGGCACCGGCAGAGGTGTTCAGCGGTGTCGGCCTTCTCCTGCCTCGACAAACGCTGGAGAGTTCCGAGGGCGTGCCGACGGTATTCTGCGATCAACTTCACCCTCGATCTGGTAGAAGACGGTTCCGGATTTAGTTTCGATGAAAGGGGGCGCCATAAACCCTCCCTTGGAGGAGTGAGTCCCGGCGAGTATCGTGAACGTCTGGGGTTAACGGCATGAAATCAGTCCAAGAAAACGTCCGCACTCCAGTGCGAGGAATAGCGAGTTCGCGCTGAAGATCGAGATAGCCCTTGTAGCGCTCCCGCGGAAGCTCACGGGTCGCGAGCGCTACGGCAATCCTTCACCCAGGCGCTGCGAATAGCAGGAAAAGTTTCCGGAAGATTCGACAAAATCACGTCGAGAATCGCGGTTCGCGGTGCGCCGGCGGAGAGGGGCGGGATGGTTTGCGCGTTACCGGGCGGCGGCAAACTCCCGGGCGGCGGCGACCACGGCGTGAAAGAGACGCAGGTATCCGGAGTCGATCGGTGGCAGCGCCTCGGCGTGAAACTGAACACCCATATAAAAGGAGCGGGACGGGTCTTCTACTCCCTCGATGATGCCGTCGGGGGCGCGGGAGGTTACCGTGAGCCCCTCGCCTAGGTCCCGCAGCCCCTGGTGATGAAAGCTGTTTACCAGGATCCGGCCATCGGCATCGGGAGGAAAGAGTTCCTCCATTCGTGAGCCCGGCTCAGTTGATATGGAGTGGTGGAGACTCTCCATCGGGTTCTGGAACGGGGCGTGGCCGATCGCGTTGGCGACCTGACTGGCGATATCCTGATAGAGGGTGCCGCCGCGGTGCACATTCATAACCTGAACACCCCGACAGATGCCGAGAACCGGAACGTCTCGCTCCTCTGCCGCCGCGAGGAGTGCCAACTCCCATCGGTCCCGGGGGATGTTGGTGAGGCCCAACTCCGGTCGCGGTTCTTCGTGGAACATGAGGGGTGATACATCCTCGCCACCGGTGAGGATGAGCGCATCGAGCCGGGCGGCAACGTCGGCCGCCAGGGCGGGTGCCACCGTGGGTATCAGCCACGGGATGCCCCCGGCGTCAACCACCGAGGTTACGTAGTTGTACTGCACCTTGGTGTAGAGTTTGTGAGACTCCCTACCGCTGAACATCGTGATCCCGACAACCGGGGCGCTCCGGTCACTCATTACGGGTCTATCTCCTTCCAGTGGTGGCAGGCGACGGTATGAACCGAGGGCCCGGCGGGTGGCGATCCGTTGCCGGAGGGGGACGCCGCCGGGGCGCCGGTATCTGCCGGGTCTACCCCGGGGGATTGGCCTTTGGAGGTGACTATCTCGACTGCGGGGGGGGTGTCGACACAAACCTGGGTGGCGTAGGGGCAGCGGCCGGCAAAGGGACAGCCCGGCCGTTCTGCGGCGGGGGAGGGTAGTTCGCCTGAGATTGCCGCCTTGTTCCCTGCCCGGGCCGGGTCGGGTATGGGAACGCTTTGGAGAAGCGCCCGGGTGTAGGGGTGCTTCGGGTTTTTGTAGAGTTCCCGGGCTGGGGCGGTTTCCATGATCTTTCCCAGGTACATCACCGCGACGCGGTGAGAGATGTGTTTTACCACCGCCAGATCATGGGCGATAAACAGAAACGCAACCCCCAGCTCCTGCTGCATCTGTTTGAGCAGATTGAGAATCTGCGCCTGAATCGAGACGTCGAGGGCGCTTACCGGCTCGTCGGCGATGATCAGCTCCGGTTGGGAGGCGATCGCCCGGGCAATACCGATACGTTGCCGCTGCCCGCCGGAAAACTCGTGGGGATAGCGGCGGATGTACGCCCGGGGCAGGCCGGTGAGGTCCATGTACTGGTAGACCAGGGCCTCTGTGTTCTCGCTCCGCCGGTACCTCCGCAGTGGTTCGGCGATGATGTTACCGATCGTCATGCGCGGGTCGAGGGAGCTGTAGGGGTCCTGAAAGATCATCTGCATCCGATGTCGCAACGGCCGCAGCGCCCGTGGGGAGAGCCCGCCGATCTCCGTCCCGTCGAGATATATCGAGCCGGCGCTGGGGCGCTCGAGTCCGACAATCGCGCGGCCGGCGGTGGTCTTTCCACATCCCGACTCTCCCACAAGTCCGAGGGTCTCTCCAGGAAATACCTGAAGCGATACGCCGTCCACCGCCCGCACCGCTCCCTGAGAGCGGCGCAGCAATCCCCCAGGAAGGGGAAAGTGCACCTGCAGGTCCCGCACATCGAGAATGGGCTGTGTCGTCTCAGGCGTCACCGGAGATCCTCCTCAACTCGGGGCCCCCCGTTGAGCCAGCATCGCACGGTGTGGCCGCTTTCCACCACGGTTGTCGGGGGATCTTCGGATCTGCAGCGATCCATGACAAACTCGCACCGCGGTGCAAAGGGGCAACCGGGAGGAAGATCGGAGGCGTCCGGTACCTGCCCGGGAATCACCTGCAGCCACTCATCTTCCTTCTCCAGATTCGGTATGCTCCGGCGCAGCCCCGCCACGTAGGGGTGCACGGACTCACTGAAGATCTCATGGACACTGCCCGCTTCAACCACTCGTCCGGCGTACATCACAACCACCCGGTCGGCAACCTCCGCGACCACCCCGAGGTCGTGGGTGATGAGAATAACCGCCAAACCCATCTGCTCCTGTATGTTCTTAAGCAGGCGGAGGATCTGGAGCTGTACGGTGACGTCGAGGGCGCTGGTGGGCTCATCGGCGATAATGATCTGCGGCTCACAGGCGAGGGCTATAGCGATCATGACCCGCTGGCGCATCCCCCCGCTGAGCTGGTGCGGATACTCCCGCATCCGTTGTTCCGGTGCGGCGATTCCCACTTTACGTAACAGATCCAACGCTCGGCGTCGCGCCTGCCTGGGGTTGCAGACGCGGTGGATCAGCATCGGTTCCATGATCTGTTTGCCGACGGTGTGCACGGGATTAAGAGATGTCATCGGCTCCTGAAACACCATCGAGATCCGTCGGCCCCGGATGCGGCGGAGCTCAGCCTCCGACGCTCGAGCGAGGTCCGAGCCGTCAAACATAATGTTGCCCGAAACCAGCCGTCCCGGTGGCCGCGGTACAAGGCCGAGAACCGAATGCGCCGTAACCGATTTGCCCGCGCCGCTCTCTCCGACCACCGCAAGGGTCTCCCCGGGATACAGATCGTACCCGGCTCCCTCCACCGCGTGGACCACGCCGTCATCAGTGTCAAAAACGACGTGGAGATCCTTGATTTGCAGGAGCGGTCGCGAGCCGGCGGTCGAGGAGTAGTCATGAGACTGGTCTGCTTGCGTGTTGCTTGTCATATCCGTGTCACCGCAGTCGCGTGTCGAACGCGTCCCGTAGCCCGTCTCCGAGGAGATTCACCGATAAGACCGTCAGGAGAATCAAGACCCCCGGGACGATCGCCATCAGAGGGTTCTGGTAGAGGAACTGCTGACCGGTGGAGAGCATCGCGCCGAGGCTCGGTGTCGGGGGCTGAATCCCGAGTCCGAGAAACGAGAGCCCGGCGATGGTGAGGATCGTCTCTCCAACCTTGAGGGTCGCCATGACGACCAGGGGCCCGATTGTATGGGGTAGAATGTGGCGTACCAGGATGACCGGGCTGGGCACACCCATCACCCGTGCGGCGTCGACAAACTGGCTTCGTCTCAAAAGAAGCACCTGACCGCGAATGAGCCGGGCGAGCTGCATGATCCCGGAAAGACTCACCACCAGAACCAGATTCAACAGGCCCGTTCCGAGGGCCGCCATTAACGCTATCGCCAGGAGGATAAAAGGCACGGAGTTCCACATCTCCAGGATGCGCATAATAAGCGCGTCCGCCCACCCCCCATAGTACCCGGCGGTGAGCCCGAAGAGCGTCCCCAGGGCGATGTTGACGATCACCGCCAACACGGATACCCCTACGATTGTGCGTAATCCGAATATCGCCCGGGATAGTACGTCGCGACCGAGATCGTCGGTGCCGAGGAGGTGCCGACCTCCGGGAGCGGCGGCCACAAGTCCCCAGTTGATCTCGTACGGATCGTGGGGGGCGAGAAAGGGACTGAACACCCCGAGGTAGAGGAGGACCAGAACGATGACCATCCCGGTCATCGCGGCGCTGTTGGCCTGGACTTTTCGCCACGCGAGGGTGCCGGTGGAGGTGATCTCCCCGCTGCTCCCTTTGCGACGAGAGACGATAGCCACGGTCAGCAGGAGCGCCGTAATCGCGGCGGCCACGCCGTAGGAGACCGCGTGGTCAAAGGAGCGGGTCATACGAGGGGCAAAGAGCACCAGTCCCGCCAGGTAGACGAAAACAAGGGTCCAGAGACTCCGCCGAAACCCGGAGACGTGATTACTCATAACTGATCCGCGGATTGATCACCGTATAGAGAATGTCGACCACCAGGTTTACCATCACATAGACCAGACCGAGAAAGAGCACCGTCGCCATCACCAGCGGCTCATCCCGCCGAAGAATCGCGTTAATCGCCAGGCGTCCCGCCCCGGGCCAGGCAAAAACCGTCTCGGTAAGCACCGCCCCGGCAAAGAGCCGGGCAAACTGATTTCCGATGTTGGTGACGATCGGTATCAGGGCGTTCTGCAGACCGTGACCCAGAATGATCCGCAGCCGCCCGGCTCCCTTGGCTGTGGCGGTCCGTATGTAGTCTTCGCTCAATACCTCAAGCATTGAAGAGCGAGTCAGTCTGGTCGTGGAAGCCATGAGGACCAGGGAGAGGGCAAAAGCGGGCATGATGACGTGCCGAATCCCCTCCGCGGTCCACAGCGGCCCGCCGTATCCGCTGGCGGGAAGCCATTGCAATCCAACGGAGAAGACGTATATCAGCAGGATTCCGGTAAAAAACACCGGAATAGAAACCCCGAACAGGGCGACTCCCATGGAGGCGTAATCGAAGACCGTATTCCGGCGAACCGCCGCGATAATACCGGCGGGAATCGCAACAACCAGAGCGATAACGAGGGCTGCCAGACCCAATTGAAGGGTCGCCGGCAAACGGTTGAGGACGAGGGTCGCGACGCTCTCGCCGTAGTAAATCGACTGAAGCTCACCGGAGAACAGGTTTTGCATCATCAGCACGTACTGCACCGGAATCGGCCGGTCGAGACCGTATTTGACACGGGTGAGCTCGATCACCGCTTCACTCGCCTCCGGTCCCGCCAGGAGGGCCGCGGGATCGCCGGGGGTGAGTTTGAGAATCGCAAAGATGAAGACGGATAAAAATATGACCACCGGAATCATTGAGAGAATCCGGCGCACAACATAGCTCAACATGAGTGGCTCAGCTTCCTCCGTCACGTCGCCCACGCCCGAGGTGGTAATCCATGGAAGAGTACCACACACCGGGCGCGGACGAAAGTATCGGTCAGCGGAGGGAGACGTTCCGCTCGGCGGTTACCAGGTTGAAGTACCCCTGGGGGGACGCCTCGAAATCCACCACCCTCTGGTCGACCCCGACGATCTGGTTGAGCCACACCAGGGGAATGTGGACGTAATCGGTGGCGAGGGTCTGCTCCATCACCTCGTGATATATCTCCCGCCGCTCGTCGCTGTCGGTAACACGGCGGCCTTCGTCGAGGAGATCATCCACCTCGGAGTTCTCGTACTGGGAGAAGTTACGGTTGGAGGTGGAGTGGAAGATCCGGTACGTCCAACGATCCGGGTCGGGAACTGAACCCCAGCCCATGGTGTACATCGGCACGCCCTCCTGGAGCATCGTGAGCAACGTACCAAACTCCGGGCTTTCCACGGAGGCGGAAATATCGAACTCCCGCAGCGCCGTGGCAACCGCCTGGGCAACCCGTAGCCTCGCCGGGTCATCGACACTGTAGATGGTGAAGGAGAAGTCCTCCTCCAGCACCCCGTCGGCCCGAAGCTCGTCGATGAGCTCGGCGGCACGATCGGGATCGTAGTCCAGGGCGGCCTCCTCCAGCTCATCCGTCTCACCCCCGAGGGTGTTCGGCGGAATCCAGCTGTAGGCGCGGGTCCCCCCTTCTCCCCAGATACCCTCGACCATCGCGTCCACGTCGATCATGTGGTAGATCGCCTGACGGAATCGCACATCGGAGAACGGCTCTTCATCATCAACAAATCCGAGGTATCGGTTGGCCAGGCCCGGCACGATCTGCACCTCGAGATTGTCCCGGCTCTCAATACGGCCGATGTCCTGGGGCAGGATGTTGGTTGCGATGTGGATACCTCCTGAGAGGAGCTCCGCGGCCATCGTTTCCGCCTGAGGAATTGGTCTGAACACCACACGATCGAGGGCGGGTTCAGCGAGAAAGTAGTCGGGATTGCGCTCGAGCACGATCCGATCATCCGGAACCAGCTCCACGAACCGGTACGGCCCGGTTCCCACCGGCTCGCGATCAAAGCCGTCCATGCCAACCTCTTCCGCGTAATCCATCGGGATGATTCCCGTGGATGGATTTCCCATCGCCAGAAGCAGGGCGGCGGACGGACTGTCCAGCTCGAACCTGACGGTGTACTCGTCGTCAACGATTATCTCATCGATCTGCTGGAAGAACTCCGCGCTCGGCGAGGCGTTGTCGGGGTTGAGAATCTGCTCGTAGGTGTACTGTACATCTTCCGCCGTGAGCGGTTCACCGTTGTGAAACACCACGTCCTCTCGCAGGGAAAAGGTATAGGTGAGCCCGTCATCGGAAATCTCCCAGGACTCGGCGAGCAGGGGTTGTGGATTGCTGGAATCCTCCTTGAGGGAAACAAGCGTGTCATACATGTTTCCTGCCAGCGCCTCGGAGTAGAGATCACTGATCATTATCGCGTTGAGATCGGCGGGCTCCTGGGCAATTCCGATCCGAAGCTCCTGAACCTCCCCCTCCGCGGCGGACCCTTCCGCCTCGTCCCCGGGCGTGTCGGGGCTCTCCTGCTGACCACCGGCGAACACGCCGTGAATCGCGAAGGTCATAACCGCCAGGACGATTACGAACAGCTGAATATTTTTGCGCATAAACATACCTCCTTCATGCATTTTTAAAATAGCAGATATGAAACAGCACGCATACCCTTGTTTTGTCCAAACTCTGCACACCCTGGACCGTGGGTGGTATCAAGAAGCGTGTTGATAAATCCTTGTAACTCGTTATGGAGCAAGGACCTCGGGGCGATAAGAGGTCTTTCCCGCGGCAAGTTGCCGTCTCGGCGGGAGTTAGACCAAAAAAAACAACACGCTTCTTGATACTACTAGGACCGTGCCTCCCCGGCCGTTATATAAAAGCTTGCATAACGCTCTGAGAGCTGTTACCCTCACCTGCGGTGAAGCGAGTAACAGACGCGGCAAAGCCAGAGGAACGTGTCCGCATATCCCTGAGCGTTCCCTTCCCGGGCGCCGGGGGAGCGCCGGGCCCCGGGGGAGCGCCGGGCCCCGCCGGCAGCCGCGCCGGCGAAAGCGGCGAAAGCGGCGATGCCTCAGGAGGGGCTGTTCTTCCCGGGGATGAGTTGTACGATCTGCTCCGGGCGATCGAGGCGACCGGGAGTATCAGCGCCGCGGCTCGCAGGACCGGTCGCTCCTACCGGCACGCCTGGGATCTCCTCGATCGCGCCTCCCGGGCGGTCGGCGCCCCCCTGGTGATCAGCGCCGCCGGAGGGCTCACCGGCGGCGGCACCCGTCTTGCCGAACGCGGCTACGCGCTCCTTGCAAAACTCGAGGGCGCCTCGGCGGAGCTCGCCCTCCTCGTGGCCCGCCCGGAGGTACCGGAGGAGGCGCCGCCGGCGCTGATGATCGCCGGTACGATGGAAACCCTCGAGACGGGGCTGAGCGATCTCATCG
>JBMCMH010000090.1:0-10474 GCA_048614515.1 Alkalispirochaeta sp.
TCGTGCGGCGTGAGACGGAACTTACCAGACTCGCCTCCTACACGTCAACCGGTTTGTGAAAATCTGATGAGCAAAATTTGTTGGCGGTGATATGTTACAATCCGCGCTATGAGTACGATTGAGAAACGGCTCGCCCGACTCCGTTCGTTTATGGACTCCGCGGGCGTTGCAGCAGTAATTATCCCCAGCAGTGACCCGCACCAGAGCGAGTACATGCCCCTCCACTTTCAATCTCGGGCTTACATCAGTGGGTTTCACGGCTCCGCAGGAACCGTTGTGGTTACCCGAGACCGGGCCGGTCTCTGGACCGACTCTCGGTACTACGTAGCCGCGGAGCAGGTGTTGCCGCCACATGCGATCGCGCTCCACAAATCGGGCATGCCCGGCGTTATGGAGTATCCGGAATGGTTGGCCAACAACCTTTCCGCCGGGGAACAGGTTGGTATAGATCCACGACTCATACCGGTATCGCAGATGCGCCATATCCAGCACCATCTGGAACCGCGGGAGATCACGCTCCAGGCAATAGACGATCCCTTTGCGGAAATCTGGACTGATCGCCCACCGTTGCCTGCCAACCAGGTCTGGCCGCTACCGGATACATTTGCCGGCGAGTCCACCACCGAAAAACTCCGTCGCCTGCGAGCCGAAATGAAGCATCACGGCGCCTCGTCCCACGTAATCACCAGTCTTGACGACATCGCCTGGGTGCTCAATCTTCGGGGTAGCGACGTGGCATACAACCCCGTGTTTTTGGCCTATCTAATTGTTACCAGTGACGGCGCAACCCTGTTCACGGAAGCTAGTCGGATTCGAGACGATGCGCGTCAGATGTTACGCGCGGCTCAGGTGAAAGTTCTATCGTATGAATCATTTGACGGCAAACTCGTCGACCTTTCGGGACCCATTCTCATTGATCCCGAGCGCCTCAGCTGGCACGCATACGCAACACTCACCGCAGCTGTTCGGGAACGCCCCCAACCGACCTCTCTCATGAAAGCGCGGAAGAATGCGGTTGAGCTCAACCATATTCGAGACGCGATGATCCGCGACGGCCAGGCGATGGTACGATTCTTAGCGTGGATCGACCGACAGGAGGAAGCCAGCGAACGCCTCACTGAAGCGCGCGCAGCTGAGAAGCTCCAGGTGCTTCGGGAACAGGACGACCGGTACATTAGCGACAGCTTCAATTATATCTCCGGTTGGGCGGCCAACGGAGCGGTGGTTCACTACGCTCATGATCCGCAAAATCCGGCGGTCTTTGGAACACGAGGGCTGTACCTCATCGACTCCGGAGGACAGTACCTGGACGGAACCACCGACATCACGCGGACGATCACCGTTGGACCGCCCACCGCAGAGGAGCAGGAGGACTTCACCCTTGTACTGAAAGGACATATCGCCCTCGCCCGGCTGCATGTTCCCGAGGGGACAGCGGGGCGTGACATAGACGTGATTGCACGCCGGGATTTGTGGATGCACCATCGAAACTACGGCCACGGAACGGGCCATGGAGTTGGATTTGTGCTCAATGTTCACGAGGGCCCGCAGAAGATCGCCCCCGGCAACAGCGCCACGCCGCTCCAACCGGGGATGGTACTATCCAACGAACCCGGCCTGTACCGTGAGGGACAGTACGGAATACGGATCGAGAACCTGATGGCCGTGGAGCGCGCTGGAGGGGAATCGTTCGGCGAGTTCCTATCATTTGAAACACTCACGTTATGTCCCATCGATCTCAGATTGGTTGACGCGGGACAACTCAACGACGCCGAGCGAGAGTGGCTGAACGAATATCACCGAGTCGTGCGGGAAGAATTGCGATCGGGTCTGAACGACGATGATCGGGCGTGGTTGGACCACGCCACGCGACCGGTGTAGTACAACCGGTAGAACACGGCCGCCGCAGCGGCGGCTCCCTGAGCCTCGGCTATTGCGGTAGAATTATCGTGTTGATCGAGATATCTTGTTCCCGGGCGCCCTCGAACACTTGATCGCGGGTAACACTGCCCCGCGGTCGGGGATGGGGGGGCGCGTCACCGATGAGGATGATCATCCGGTCCGGTGCTTCCCATTCGAATCCTTGCACACCGGCCCAGAGCGCTTCGTAGACCGCTTCCGGAATGTCTCGACCTCCGGCGACGGTGATGCGGTTCAATCGGTCCTGCACCAGTTCGTACGTGTCCACGAAGTCGTATTTGCGAACGAGGTAGTCTTCCAGATAGTCCCGATACAGCATGAGACCGACGCGAAACTCATCAAACGCTGAAAGCTCTTCCCGGAGCATCTCCACCAGCAACTCCTGCAAGACCGGCATATCATCATGCATACTTTGGGTCGTATCCAACGCAAGCACCAGATCGATTGCAGTTCCGTCTTCGGGGAGCAAATCGGCGATTCGACCGATGGTATCCTCCGGTCCCTCGCTATACAGAGACTCCCCATCATTCTCACGCGAAATATCTTCAAACGCGTCCACCGTATCAGGCATAAAGTTACCTTCCGGTGGTCCCTCCAACGGTGCCTGTTCCACTCGCAAGATAAACGGGTTATCACGAAACGCGCCACGATAATCGGCATACGGTTCCTGAAACGCCCGAATACTGAGGTACGTACCATCCAGCACCATAACTTCACCGTTACGGGTGTCGGGATAGCCGAACTCCACGATGTAGGGGATGAAGATACGAAACGCCCGGCCAAACTCCTCGTCCGGCTCGGGAGTACTGTCTATGAGAAAATGGCGTCCGTCTTCAGGGAGGAACTCACCATCCAGAATCCGCCGTTCACCGGCGTTGAGGGGATGATCCTGGCGAGCTCGATAGGCAAACGTCGTGGGGCGACGGTCAGGCGCTTCCGTTGATTCGGTGAGCAGGATCGATCCGATTTCCGGGCGCTTGCGGACCCAAAGTTCGTACCCACCATCTATACTTTGTTCGATCCGAATATCATCAGCAGTAATGGTGAGTTCTTCATCCTGCAGGGTCTCCTCGCTGTCCTGGGCCGGCGTCGACACGACTCCGAGAACCGCGAGAAAAACCGGGATCAGGCATAGAATGTACCGTTTCATACACACCCCTCTTAGAAGTGTGTCGGCACGATACGCGCCATTCGTTACTGTGTAAGGTCAATCACCGCAGGAAACTCCGGAGGAGGACCTTCGGAGAGATCTCCTTGCAGTTCATCGAGGAAAAACTCGAAGGTGTCTATGAAGGCGGCGGCAAACCGACACACGATATCGGGCTCCACGGACGTAGAGATATATAGATCGTACCGTTCTCGATCGGATCGCACCACGTACCGCTCCCCGGCAGAGCGCAGGAAGCGCTGCATCGACAGTTGCGGGCATTCCACGGTATTCCAGCTCTCCGGATCAGCGGAAGCGAGGTCCTCAGTGGCCGCCGAGGTGGTGACGAACACGTCGACTTCAACTCCGCCCACATCGTACTGCGCCTCGATAAACCGAATCGCATTGGCAGGCAAGATGGGAACTGCCCGCCCCCGTTGCGGTTGACGCACCAGAAACGCGAACGACTGCGACTCCTGTGCGGCAACCGGCACGCTCACCACTGCGACACAGATCAAGATGAGCAGGGAATATCCTACGGGACGCATTGAATGCTTCACTCGACCGTCACACTCTTGGCGAGATTTCGCGGTTGATCGACGTTGCATCCCCGTTCGAGGGCGCAATAATACGCGAATAGTTGTGTGGGTACTGCCATCAGGAACGGATACATCAACTCATTTGCCTTCGGCACGTAGATGACGTCGTCGGCAATAGCCGCTATCTCGTAATCTCCCTCAACGGCGACGGCGATAACCGGACCACTGCGAGCTTTCACTTCCTTCATGCTGTTGATCACTTTGTCCCGAAGTCCATCGTCGGGAACGAGAAAAAACGACGGGGTATCGGGATTGATCAACGCAATAGGGCCATGTTTTATTTCGGCCGCGCTGTAGCCCTCGGCGTGGATGTAACTCACTTCCTTGAGCTTGAGCGCCGCCTCCAGCGCCACCGGATAGTTGATGCCACGACCTAGAAAGAGGAAGTTCTCCGTGCGGGCATACTTGCGGGCCAACGCCTGCAGCGGCATGGTATCATCGAGGATTTGCTGCACTTGATCAGGGATGAGGCTCATCGCCTCCACGAAGCGACGCCCATCTTCAAACGACATGTCTCGCATCCGTCCCATGATGAGCGCAAACAGATACAGCGCGGTGAGCTGGCTGGTAAACGCCTTGGTAGAGGCCACGGCGATTTCCGGACCGGAGTGAATGTAGACGCCACCATCGGACTCACGGGCGATCGTGGAGCCGACCACATTGCAGATACCGAGGACGCGCCCGCCCTTTCGGTGCACCTCGCGCATCGCGTACAGCGTGTCCGCGGTTTCGCCGGACTGACTGATCGCGAAGTAGAGGCTGTTGCGCTCGACGATCGGATTGCGATACCGAAGCTCACTGGCAAGCTCCGCGCCGGCGGGAATTCGCGCTAAGGACTCCAAGACGTAGGAGGCGACCATACCGGCGTGATAACTCGTCCCGGCGGCAAGAATCTTTATGCGGTTAATGTCGAGAAGCTCGCGATTGGTGAGGTTGAGGCCTCCCAAGTGCCCGGTGGCATACTCAGCGTCGATGCGTCCTTTCATCGCGCGGGCGATCGACTCGGGCTGCTCAAAGATTTCTTTCTCCATGAAGTGCGGAAACCCCGCCTTCTCGATCTCTTCCAACTCCCAGCCCACGTGATCGATCTGCTTCTCCACCGGATTATTGCGCAGATCGGTGGTCCGGTAGGTATCGGCCGTGACCGAGACCACTTCTCCGTCCTCGATATAGACGACTTGCTTGGTGTGCGCGATAATCGCGGTCACGTCACTGGCGAGAAACATCTCACCGTCACCAATACCAAGGACGAGCGGCGAGCCGTTGCGGGCCCCCACGAGGTGGGCCGGCTCATGGGCGTGCATGGCAACGATTCCGTACGTTCCCTTGATCAGACGCACCGCCTCTTTGACGGCGGCCTCCAGATCTCCGGTATAGGAATCCGCTATGAGATGCGCCACAACTTCGGAATCGGTCTCGGTAGAAAAGAGGTGACCCTCACCCTCAAGACGGTTCTTCAGTGTCTGGTAATTCTCAATAATCCCGTTGTGAACGATCGTCACCGTTCCGCTGGGGTCGGTATGCGGGTGGGCATTGGTATCGGTGACGCTTCCGTGCGTAGCCCAACGAGTGTGTCCGATGCCGGTGGTTCCGGGCAGGTCATCAGGAACATGGGCCCGGAGATCATTAATCTTACCAACCCGTTTAATGAGCTGAAACGCTCCGTCAAACTCCACGTTTATGCCGGCGGAGTCGTACCCGCGATACTCCAACCGCTTGAGTCCTTCTATAAGGATCGGCGCCGCCGGCCGAGGCCCGCAATATCCAATAATTCCGCACATGTTTATGCTTCCTCCACAGTTGCCAGAGCAACTAGCCGCTGTGTATCCCGCAATCGTATCGCGTTTCCTTCGATTTTACAGATTCCGGCGCTATCAAACCCATACAGAATCTCGGAAATCAGATCCTGTGGTGACTGGAGTTCCAGCGCAATCGCATCAACAGTGCTGTCCAACGTGAGCACTGGATCATCAGCGTGCTTCTGCATAAACCGATTGTATAGGTTGAGCGCGATCATGCTGCGCTCGTTGCGACGCAAGAGCTGCTGAATCTGGGCATTGGCATTCTGCAGTCGCTGGGAGAGTTTGTCGATAACGCTCATGGCGATCTTCGTGTTCTTACTGATCATCGCCTCAAATCCGGGTCGATCAAACGCAAGAATCTCCACCGTGCCGGAGGCGGTGGCGGTGGCGGAACGCTTTATGTTGGATACGATCGCCATCTCTCCAAAGAACTCTCCCTTTCCGAGTTCCGCCAGGAGATGGTCACGCCCGTCGATCTTCTTGGTAATGCGAATATACCCAGATTGGATGATGTACATCTTTTCACCCACATCCCCTTCTTGAAAGATGGGCGTTCCGTCTCGAATCGTCTGGCCGTATTTCTCAAAAAGCGGATTATCTGACACCGTGTTCCTCCACTAGCCAGGAGTATAGTGCCGGGTTGAACCTCTCGCAACCGTTTCGCGAAGCACCATGTCTCATCGCACTGTCAGAAGAGGCAGGAGGACACATGAATCGGGAATACATACACAGGCGTGCCGCCGGTGCCGCACCGGCCACGATGGTACTGTGCGCGCTCTGCGCGCTCTCCGCGTGCTCCGGCGTACCGGAGCTCCCGGAGATGTTTGATGGCGACTGGCAGCCGCCGGTGCTTTCTACGGTTGCCGCTCGGGGTGAGACGGAGTTTGCGCTGGTCTTCGACAAACCTGTACATCTCCGGGAGGCTCAGCTTGATCCTGGGCGCGAAGTGATTGGTACCACCTGGCGTGATGAAGAGCTCCTAGTAACGGTGGATGAGCCACTGTACGCGGGCGAGTTGTACTGGATCGATGCTCAGGTAGAGGACGAGTCAGGCAACATTGCGTCGGTACTGGTATCGGTGTACGGCATGAATGAGGAGCTTCCGGCAGTTCTTATCAACGAGGTGGTGTGCCAGGGAACCGGAAACCATACCGATTGGGTGGAGCTTAAGGTTCTGGAATCGGGCAACTTGGGCGGCTTGACGCTCTATGAGGGCAGTCCCTCATACTGGGACAGCCGATACGTGTTTCCGCGCATGGAAGTGAGCGCCGGTGAGTACGTTATTGTGCACTTTAAACCGCAAGGTGACCCGGAAGAAATCGACGAAACTGCGGGAGATCCGGCGGCGAGTGGCGGTCAAAACCATCACCCGGAGGCGTGGGACGTATGGGTCTCCGGGGGAGACGGGATTCCCAATACCACCGGCGCATTGAGCCTGAGCGAGTATCCAGGAGGACCGGTGATGGATGCCTTTCTCTACACCTCAAAGAAGTATGACGCCTCCCATCCCCTGCGGGGATTCGGATTGGCATCTCAACTTGACTTCCTTGAAGAACTGGTAGAACTGGGAACGTGGAAGACCTCCGGGACGGAGGTGATTCCGGAAGACCTCTTTGATCCGGACGACAGCACCGGGACTCGGTCTATCAATCGCGGGCCGAGCAGTGCGGACGAGTCTGGGGTAGCCGACACGGACTCCCCGGCGGACTGGCACATCGGCCCTACCAGCAGCTCTACCCCGGGATACGAAAACACCCTCGAAGTATATGAACCGTAGCGGTCCTCACCACCGTGGCAATTGAAGTCGCATTGGAATCGCCGGACCGGGCCGGGCGCATAAGTGAATCACCGGCCCCCAGGCTGGACCCGTCAGTCCAGGTGCTTCTCAAAGAACTGAACGATCGTCTCCTTGGGAGCGGCTCCGATATGTTGGGTCACTTCTTCGCCGTTCTTAAACAGGATGAGGGATGGAATGCTCACAATGCTGTACTGTGCGGCCAACTCAGCTTGCTCATCGACGTTCAAGCGACCCACCGCCAAGCGCCCCTCGTACTCGCCGGCGATCTCATGCAGAACCGGCTCTACCATCTTGCACGGTGTACACCATTCCGCCCAAAAGTCGACGATAACCGGCACATCAGACTTGAGCACGCTCTCTTCAAAATTCTCCTGAGTAACTTCAAATTCCATACGAGTACAGTACGAAAGCCAACCGCGCCGGTCAACCGATTCGCATCATTCAATTCCGGTGAGCTCAGCGGCCAACGCCCTCACCACTGGATACGGATCCTGGGGAGCCTCAGTGATCGCCCGCACAAACGCGGACCCCACCACCGCGGCGTGGGCACGCCCGTGCTCCAGCACCGCCGACACCTGTTCCGCCGTGGCGATACCGAACCCCGCCAACACACGCGCTCCAGTATTGGACAGGCGCTGCACAAACGCGGAGTTGTCTGCGCCGATTTCTGTACGAGACCCGGTGATACCGCGGCGAAGAGAGGCGTAGATGTACTCCGCACCGACCTCCTCCACAAGACGCACCCGTTGCTCCCCCGCCCCCATGGAAATCACCGGCACCACGGACAGTCCCGCGCGGCGCCCCGCTGCAAAGAGCCCCTCATCGGAGTCTACCGGCAGGTCCGGAACGATCAGCCCCGAAACCCCGGCAGCCACGGCATCCTCCACGAACCGGTCGATTCCGTAGGCGTAGACCAGGCCGGCGTAGCTCATGAGGAAGATCGGCACCTTACGGCGCCCCCCACGATCCTCCCCGGCTCGACTCGCTCCGCCCTGCACCGTGCCGGCATCACCCGCACTCGCGATAGCGCGCACAAACTCCCACCCTCGGGCAACGCGAAACCCCTGCTTCAGCGCGCCGGCACACGCCGCCTGAATCGCCGGACCATCGGCGGTGGGATCGCTATAGGGAAACTGTACCTCCAGATATGCGGCACCACCGTCAATGAGCGCCTCCGCCACACGTACACTGGCATCGTAGGTGGGGTAGTAGGGAATCATGTGTGCCATCACCGTCCGCGGTGCGGCGTGCCCGCCGCTGCCCTCGACTTGTCCATTCATTGTACGCCTCCTGGGAGTTGATCCGCATCGGTTGCCGGGAACTCTATCCCCCTCGGATCGATGGCCGCCGCCTCGGAGAGGAGAAACTGCCGCCACGGCGCCGGCGTCAGTTCTCGGGCGGTAATGAAGAGATCCTTATCCCCGCGCCCACTCATATTCACCACCACCACCGCCTCCGGCGGCAGAGAGCGGGCCAGCTCCATCGCCTGGTAGCCACCGTGGGCGGATTCCAGCGCAAAGACGATCCCTTCGTTTCGGGCAAAAAACTGGAGCGCCTCCAGCGCCTGCGCATCGGTGGCGGTGCGAAATTCGATCCGACGGCGTTCCCCGAGATCGGCCAGTTGCGGCCCCACTCCCGGGTAATCCAACCCCGCCGACACCGAATGGGTCGCCTCCACCTGCCCGTCGTCATCCATGAGGAAGAGCGACTTATAGCCCTGGATGATACCGGTCCGGCCCAACCCGTTGAGCCGGGCGGCGTGATCACCGCGCTGAAGCCCGCGGCCTCCCGCCTCAACCCCCACCAACCGCGGGGACTCCCGGTCGATAAAGGGTGCAAAAAAGCCGATCGCGTTTGATCCACCGCCAACGCACGCCACCAGCGCCTCCGCCTCGAGGCCACGGGTGGCAAGCTGCTCCTCCACCTCGCGGCCGATCACCGCCTGAAACTCGCGCACCATGTCCGGATACGGCGACGGCCCGAGGGCGGACCCGATAATGTAGTGGGTATCATCGTAGCTGGCGGCCCAGTCGCGGAGCGCCTCATTTACGGCGTCTTTCAGGGTGCGCGTGCCGGAACTCACCGGCACCACCGTCGCACCGAACAGCTCCATCTGGTACACGTTGGGCCGCTGCCGATTGATGTCCACCTCGCCCATGTAGACGGTACACTCCAGGCCCAGTTTGGCGCAGACCGCGGCGGTGGCCAGGCCGTGCTGCCCGGCGCCGGTCTCCGCGATAATTTGCCGCTTGCCCATCCGCTTGGCCAAAAGCGCCTGCCCCACGGCGTTATTGATCTTGTGGGCACCGGTGTTGGCCAGCCCCTCAAGCTTTACGTAGAGCTGCGCGCCGCCGAGCTCCCGCGTGCTGTTCTCAGCAAACAGGAGCGGTGTGGGCCGCCCGATGTACTCGTCCTGGATTCGTGTGAACTCCTGCCAGAAGGTATCCGACCGGAGCGCCGCCTGAAACGCCTCGTCCAACTGATCCAACGGCCCCCGCAGCACCTCCGCCACATAGCGACCACCAAACTCACCAAAATATCCGCGTCTCATGTTACCTCCAGAAAGAACTGCCGCAGCAGCTCCGGGTCTTTGCGTCCAGGACTCGCCTCCAGACGGCTCGAGGCGTCGATGAGTTCCGGCTGGTGCGCCCTCACCACCTCCGCCACGTTGTCCGGCCCCAGGCCGCCGGCCAGCCACAAGGCGCCGTGCGGTCGCTCCGCCAGCGCCTCCCGCACCGCGGTGAGAATCTCGGGATCCACCTGCCGGCCCGTTCCCCCGGCCAACGTGGGATGGCGCGCATCCACCAGCAGACGGATGCTTCGCGTTTGCGCCACCAGCCGCCGTGCCTCCTCGGGATCTGCAGGCTTCACCGCTTTAAAGTACGGCGAGCCGTACTCGCCGGCGGTCTCCGCTTCGGCGTCACCGTGCAGTTGCAACGCGGAAATCCACCCGGCGGCGCGGTCCGCCTGCGCCCGCTGTACATGGCCGTCGTCTCCCGGCTCTACCACCACCGCCACCAGGGGGAGGGTGATCCCCGCGTCCCGCAGGCGGCGGGCCAGCCCCTCCGGCGCGCGACGTTTGGAGGGGGCATACACGATTCCCAGCAGGTCGGCGCCGAGTTCCTGCGCCAAGAGCGCGTCTTCCTCGGTGGTGATTCCGCAGATCTTGATCAAAGGTCGAACCTGGCGGTTACCGCCGGCCCGCAGT